>NZ_JAAGNI010000348.1 GCF_010550605.1 Streptomyces sp. SID9727 | reverse complement strand
GACACGGCCGCGGACACCGGCGCCGAGGGCGGTGCCGTGCCGCCGCCGGCGCTGGGC
The DNA here is from genome assembly GCF_010550605.1 of Streptomyces sp. SID9727. Classification (GTDB taxonomy): domain Bacteria; phylum Actinomycetota; class Actinomycetes; order Streptomycetales; family Streptomycetaceae; genus Streptomyces. The sequence continues at coordinate 3,952 of NZ_JAAGNI010000348.1, read as the reverse complement.
GGTGCCGGGGGCGCGTTCCTGCACCCCGCCAACCGGACCCGGTTGCCGGGCCTGCTGCTGGCCGGCGGCTGGTCCCATCCGGGCGGCGGACTCGCGCACGCGGGCATGTCCGGTGCGCTCGTCGCGGGGACCGTGGTGGAGGGGGAGGGCTTCCGCGGCTCGCGGTGAGACGGACGCGTCTCAGTAGCGGTACTGCTCGTTGTGGCCGGTGTCGTAGCCGTTCGGGTACGGGGCCTGGGCGGCGGGCTGCTGCGGGAACGGCTCGCCCTCGCGCTGCTGCGGAACCCAGACGCCGCCCGGCGGGGTGTCCGAGCCGTAGGAGCCGCCCTGCGCGTACGGGTCGGCGTACTGCTGCTGGCCGCCGTAGTTCCCGTAGCCGTCGTACTGCGGGGTGCTCGCGGTGGTGCCGATGTACGGGTCGGAGTAGGCGGCGTAGCTCTGCGGGTCGGTGCCGTAGTCGTACTGCCCGGCCCCGGCGTAGGTGTCCTGGCCCTCGGGCTGGTGCGCCGGGTAGCCGTAGGGGTCGTACGCGTCGTGGCTCGGCGCCGTCTGGGGCTCGTGGGCCGGGCGGGGCGGCACGGAGTCGCTGTAGACGCCGTACTGGCCGGTGTCCTCGGGCACCGGTTCGGTCGCGTAGACGGCGGCGGACTGCGGGGCGGCCGGGACGTCGGGAGCGCCGCCCTCGTACTCCATCTCCAGGTCCGAGACCTCCAGCGTGGGCTTGCGGTCGCCGCCGCCGCGCCTGCGGCGGCTCTCGCCGGGCTTGCCGCCCAGGGCCCAGCCGGTGGAGAAGCCCTTGCGAAACGAGAGCGTGACGTAGGTCTGACCGGTGGCGAAGGCGACCGCGCCGAGGGCGATGACGGGCACGGACGGCATCAGGACGCCGATCACCACACCGAGGAAGCCGGTGAAGGCGAGGAGGCGCCAGCGCAGCCGCGCCTTGTACTGCAGCAGCACTTCGCCGAGCAGCCACAGCGCGACGACACCGAACGCGATGTAGAGGACCGTCCAGCCCATGCCCGCCCCCTTCTACGGCCACCGCCCCGGATGGTGGCGGGTACGGCCGGTCACGACTGCTTGTGCAGTCCGAGATTCTCGTAGATCTCGAGCGTCGCAGTGGAGTTGTTCAGCGTGATGAAGTGCAGTCCGGGCACGCCCTCGGAGAGCAGCTTCGCGCTGAACCGCGTTGCGAAGTCGATGCCAATGGAGCGTACAGCGGCGGCGTCGTCCTTGGCAGCGAGGATGCGCTCTTTCAGGTCGTCGGGCAGCGCCGCGTCGCTGAGCTGGGAAAGCCGCTCCAACTGGCGGACGTTGGTGACCGGCATGACCTCCGGGATGATCGGCGTGTCGCAACCGGCGGCGACCACCCGGTCACGCATCCGGAGATACGCCTCGGGGTCGAAGAACATCTGCGTGATCGCGTAGTCGGCGCCCGCGCGGCACTTGTCGACGAAGTGCCGGACGTCGGTGTCCCAGTCGTCGGAGCGCGGGTGCCGCTCGGGGAAGGCCGCGACCCCCACGCAGAAGTCGCCGGCCTCCTTGATCAGCCGGACCAGGTCCGCCGCGTACTTCACACCCTGCGGGTGCTCGACCCAGGGGCCCATCGGGTCGCCCGGCGGATCGCCGCGCAGGGCGAGGATGTTCCGGATCCCGGCGTCCGCGAACTGGCCCACCATGTTGCGCAGTTCGGCGACCGAGTGGTCGACGGCCGTGAGGTGGGCGACCGGGGTGAGCGTGGACTCGGCGGCGATGTCCTGGGTGGCCTTCACCGTGCCGGCGCGGGTGGAGCCGCCGGCGCCGTACGTCACCGAGACGAAGCTCGGCGCGACGGCCTCGACCCGGCGCAGCGCGTTCCACAGGTTGCGCTCGCCCTTCTCGGTCTTGGGCGCCCAGAACTCGAACGAGTACGAGGTCTCGCCGGTCGCGAGCATCTCACGCACGGTGCGCGCGTGATCTGTCCTGGTGGAGGGTGTGCCAAGGGCCATACGGGCAGGTTAACCAGGGCGGGGCGGGGCCCCAACCGAAGCGGAGTCATTTGCCGGAATTGACTGATTCTTGTCCATCCTTCGGACAGATTCGTCCCAGGCCCGCCCGGGGCCGCCGCTCCGGGCTCGGCCGCCCCGTCAGGCTTCGGCGCGCTCGCGGACCCGTCGTGCCAGCTCAGCGGCGGCGGCGCCTGGGTCGGACGCCTCGGTCAGGGCCCGCACCACGACGATCCGGCGGGCCCCGGCGTCCAGCACCTGGTCGAGGTTGTCCGCGTCGATGCCCCCGATGGCGAACCAGGGGCGGGCGGGGGCGAGCGAGGCGGCATAGCGGACGAGGTCCAGACCGGGCGCGTGGCGGCCGGGCTTGGTTGGGGTGGGCCAGCAGGGGCCGGTGCAGAAGTAGTCCACGCCGGGCTCGGTGACGGCGGCGTCGACCTCGGCCTCGGCGTGCGTGGAGCGGCCGATGACCGGCTCGGCGCCGATGATCGCGCGGGCCGCCGGCACCGGCAGGTCGCCCTGGCCGAGGTGCAGGACGTCGGCGCCGATGGCGTGGGCCACGTCCGCCCGGTCGTTGACGGCGAGGAGCTTGCCGTGCCGCTCGCAGGCGTCCGCGAGGACCGCGAGGTGGTCGAGCTCCTCCCCGGCCTCCATGCCCTTGTCGCGGAGCTGGACGATGTCCACCCCGCCGGCGAGGACCGCGTCGAGGAAGTCGGACAGGTCGCCCTGGCGCCTGCGCGCGTCCGTGCACAGGTAGAGCCGGGCGTCGGACAGCTGCGCGCGAGGCGTCGCGGGCCGGACGGGGCTTTCGGGACGCGGCCTGGGCGTGGACATGGTGCGGTTCCCCCCGGGGAAGACGTGCTGACGGCGGATCGGTGGTGCGGGCGCGGGGAAGCGGGCCGCCCGCTCGCGCGGTGCGGCCCGCTTCCCCGGTCGGTTCAGACGGCGAGCGCCTGGGCGCGGCGCTTCACCTCCGTGCCGCGATTCTCACTCAGAGCCTGCGCGGGGGTGCCGGGCAGGGTCGGGTCGGGGGTGAAGAGCCATTCGAGCATCTCCTCGTCGGAGAAGCCGTCGTCCTTCAGGAGCGTCAGGGTCCCGGAGAGGCCCTTGACCACCTTGTCGCCGTCGATGAAGGCGGCGGGCACCTGAAGCGCCCGGTTCTCCCCACGGCGTACGGCGATGAGCTGGCCCTCCTTGACCAGCTGCCGCACACGCGTCACCTCGACATCGAGCATTTCCGCGATGTCGGGCAGGTGGAGCCAGGCAGGGACGAGAGCATCGATCTTTGCGTCAATCTCGGTCACGGGGACAAGCCTGCCATCCCGGACTGACAGCCGAAACCCGGACTCGGCCCTTCAGGTCCCGGGCGGTTACGGCAGGACCGCCGACTTCAGCGGTACGGCGGGGTCCCCGGCCCGCTCCGCGTCGAGCCGGGCCCCCGCCTCGACGAGCCGGCGCCCCTGGGCCAGGTCGCGGGGGCGGCCGACCGCGAGCACCGCCACCAGGACCCCGTCGCGCAGCCAGCACACCGACCAGGCGGGCCCGGCCGGATCGCCCCGCCACAGCAGGGTGTCCGCGTCCGCGTGGTGCCCGGCGTACTGCACGAACCGGCCGAACTGCTCGGACCAGAAGTAGGGCACCGGGTCGTAGGGCGGGATGTCCGCCGCGTCCCCGGCGGCTGCGATGTGGGCGGCGGCGGTCCTGGGCCCCTGGAGCGCGTTGTCCCAGTGGTGCACGACCAGGCGGGTGCCGTAGCGGGCCGAGGGGAAGGAGGCGCAGTCGCCGACCGCGTACACGTCGGGCAGCGAGGTGCGCAGCGCCGCGTCGGCGGTCACCGAGCCCTCGGGCCCGAGCGCAATGCCGGAGCCGGCGAGCCAGCCGGTGGCGGGGCGGGCGCCGATGCCGACGACGACCGCGCCGGCCGGGAGGGTGCGCCCGTCGGTGAGGACCACCGCGCCGGGCTCGACGCG
>NZ_JAAGNI010000335.1 GCF_010550605.1 Streptomyces sp. SID9727 | reverse complement strand
TGTACCGGGAGCTGGCCTCAGCCACCGGCCGCAACACCACGGACCTGGCCCGCGCCGTGGCCGCCTGGCGGCAGGGCGAGGCCGAGGGGCTCGCGGTCCTGGAGACGCCGTGGGACCCCCCGGCCGGCCCGTTCGACCGCGCCCGCCCGGCCCTGGCCGCCGCCGGCTTCCCTCGCTTCCAGCCCTGGCACAACCACCTCACGCACCCCGGTGGCGCCCTCCAGCTCCGCTTCGGCCGCGACGGTCGCTGGTACGGCTACGAGTCGGACCCGGGGCAGGACGAGTGGTGGCCGCGCGCCGCCCCGGACCACGACCCGGTCGGCGCGCTCCGGGAACTGACGGGCGGCTGAGGAGCCCCGGAACCCCGAGGGCTCAGGTCCGCCCGGCGGGCAGCACCGCGTCGACCACGGCGGCGGCGAACCCGGGCGGGACGGCCTCGTTCCTGAGCACCGCCCGCACCCACACGGCCCCGGCGATCAGGTCGAGCAGCAGCTTCGGGTCGGTCCCCGGCGGCAGCTCCCCGCGTGCGGCGGCCCGGACGAACACCGGCTGCTCGCGCGCGAACCGGTCCGCGAAGAAGTCCCGGGCCAGCGCGGCGAGCTCGTCGTCGGCCAGCCCCGACCCCGAGGCCAGGGCCCGCACGACCGCCCGGGTCCGTACGCCGGTGACCAGGGCGGCCACCTGCTCCGTGAGGGCGATCAGGTCCCCGCGCAGCGAACCGGTGTCGGGGATGCCGATGTCCAGCACCCGGGCCCGGAGCAGCGCGGCGCGCAGAAGCGACGCCTTCGACGGCCACCAGCGGTAGATCGTCGTCTTGTTGACGCCGGCGTCCTGGGCGACGGCCTCGATGGTGAGCCCCGCGTACCCGCGTTCGGCGAGGAGCCGCAGCGTGGCGTCGAAGATCGCCTCGGCGGCGCGGGGTCCCTTCCAGGGGCGGGGGTGCGGAGGAGGGGCGGACATGGCGGCTCCGGGAGAAAGTGCAACGCAACGTTGCGTTGCACTATAGGCTGCGGCCGACCGCCGGCGCACGACACGTAGGGGGATGCCCATGAAGGACGACCGGAACTCCGGGGTTTCCGGAGCGGTGACCTGGGGGCTGCTGGCCGCCTGGGCGGCCAACGACCTGGAGGAGATCGCCACCATGGCGGGCTGGCTCCGGACCGCACGGCCGAGGCTCGGGAAGCGGCTGCCCCGGGTGCCCGACCGGGTGTGGGACCGGGCGGCCCTCTCGCAGCGCGAGGTGAACACGGCCATCGGCCTGATGGGTGTGCTCGTCGCGGCGGCCGCGGCCGACGGGGCGCGCACGGGCGGGCGCAGCCCCTTCTTCCGTACCGTACTGACCGGTTTCGGGCTCCACGGGGCGGTGCACCTCGCGCAGTCGGCGGCGTACGGCGGCTACACGCCGGGCGTGGCCACCTCGCCGACCGTGGTCATCCCGTACTCGCTCTGGGCGCTGCGCCGGCTGCGGGCCGCGGGCATCCCGGTCGGCGGTGCCCGGGACACGGCGGCCGGGCTGGTGATCCTCCCGGTCGCCGTGGCGGGCGCGCACGCGGTGGCCAGGGTGCTGGCCCGGCCCCGTACCCCCGGCGCGTGACATGGCCGGGCGGGGGCCGGACCGCCCTCCGGCGCACGGCACGGCGGGCCGGCCCCGTACACCCGGCACGCGAACGGGCCGTGGCTCAGAAGTCGGCCGTCAGCCGCTCCTCCAGCCGGGCCACCGAGTCCTGGGCGTACTCCTTCTCGTAGGCGTTGCGGATGCGCTCGATCTGGCGGCCGCGCACCCGCGCCTCGGAGGCCGGGTAGAGCAGCGTCAGCTCGTAGCTGCGCTCGCGCTCGATGACGCCGTGGGAGTCCCGCCACTGCCCCCGGCCGTCCTGGATGGTCAGCCCGTTCGGGAAGCGCGGGGTGACCTCCTCGTCGATGAACGCGAGGAACTGGCGGTCGGTCACGTCCGGCCCGCCGTCCGGGCGTTCGGTGCCGAAGAGCAGCCGGGTCTCGACGTAGTCCTGGCCCCGTACGGCTCCCGCCGCCGGGCGCGGCTCGGGAGAGGCGCCCGGGCCGAGGGTGGCGTACGCGACGGGCGTGCCCACCCCCAGGACGGCGAGAGCCGCCGCGGCGGCGACGAGCGTGGTCCGGCGGCGCGGGCGGCGGTCGTCGGAGGGACCGGCCGGCTCACTCGCGGCGGCCGTGCGGGACAGGAGAGGCATGGGGGAGCCCTTCGATCCGGATACAGGAGAGGCGCGGACGCGCGGCCTCACTGTCGCAAGCGGGTCCCTGCGGAGGGCGGCGGAAGCCGGGCGGCACCGGAGAACCACCCGATCGGGCGGGCGTGCACCGGCGCGCGAAGAGCGGCCGAACCACCGGAAAACCTTTGGCCCAGGCCTCGTTGGCGCTGCTACTTTCCTCGGCGTGGCGAAACTCAATCAGATCATCGCAGTGGAGAAGGGCGTCAAGTCCAAGGCGCACCAGGACCTGACGGCGGCACATCACGGCCTCCAGAAGGCCGGACTCCTCGCCGGGATCTCCCGGACCTACCAGCCGAAGGACGAGGAGGGCGAGCAGCTGCCGCCCGAGTCGACGCCGGTGCAGGTCAAGGCCGAGGACGTGCTGCGGGAGACCGCCAAGACGCTCACCCGCCTGTTCGACGTGACCGCCACGAAGGACTGGGCGAACTGCGCGGCCCGCGCCGATGTGACGGTCGACGGCCGGGCCCTGGTGAGTGACGTGCCGGTGTCCTACCTGCTCTTCCTGGAGAAGCAGCTCGTCGACATCAACACCTTCGTCCGCAAGCTGCCGGTGCTCGACGCCGCCGAGGCGTGGTCCCAGGACCCGTCCACCGACGCCTGGAAGACCGAGCCGGTCCGCACCCTGCGCACCAAGAAGGTGCCCCGCAACCATGTGAAGGCGGAGGCCACCGAGAAGCACCCGGCGCAGGTCGAGGTGTACTACGAGGACGTGCCGATCGGCTACTGGACGACCGTGAAGTTCTCCGGGGCGCTGCCCGCGCGCCGGGTCAACGAACTGCTCGACCGGGTCGAGAAGCTGCAGCAGGCCGTCAAGTTCGCCCGCGAGGAGGCGAACGGCGTGGACGTCACGGACCAGAGGGTGGGTGACGCCGTCTTCGGTTACCTCTTCGGGTGACCGGCCATGGATTCCCCGGCGGCCGTCGAAGCCGTCGGGGTGCGCGAGGAGCGCAAAGCTGAAACTGAAGTTTGTCGTGATGAAGCGGTTCCGGTGGAGGTTCGAGTCCTCCCCCCGGCATTTCCGTGCACCGCGCACGGGCACGCGCCGGGGTGGCCCAACTGGCAGAGGCAGACCGTGATCAATCTCAGACTCTCGCTCCAGGCTCAGCATGCGCCGCCTATCGCCGGATCGACCGGGCCCGTGCCCGTGTGCGTCGAGATGCCGGTTCGACTCCGGCCCGCGGAGCTTCGGTCCGCGGTCGTCTAAAGGCAGGACGCGACGACATGAAACTGACACGGGACCTTAAACGCGCCGGTGTGCGACAGCAGGCGGCACCACAGGGCTCGGGGGCCGGCTACGCCCCCGGGCCCGCTCCTCGTCCGGCGCGGACTCACTGCCGGTAGCCCGCCAGGAACCGTCCGATGCGGCTGATCGCGGCGTCGAGGTCGTCGACGTGCGGCAGGGTCAGGATGCGGAAGTGGTCGGGGCGCGGGTAGTTGAAGCCGGTGCCCTGGACGACCTGGATCTTCTCGCGCAGCAGCAGGTCCAGGACGAACTTCTCGTCGTCCACGATCGGGTGCACCTTCGGGTCGATGCGCGGGAAGGCGTACAGCGCGCCCTTCGGCTTCACGCAGGACACGCCCGGGATCTCGTTCAGCTTCCGCCAGGCGCGCTCGCGCTGCTCGTACAGCCTGCCCCCGGGCACCACGAGGTCCTTGATCGACTGCCGGCCGCCGAGAGCGGCCTGGATGGCGTACTGGGCGGGCGCGTTGGGACACAGGCGCATCGAGGCGAGCATCGTCAGCCCCTCCAGATAGCTGCGGGCGTGCTGCTTCGGGCCCGACACCACCATCCAGCCGGAGCGGAACCCGGCCACCCGGTACGTCTTCGAGAGCCCGCTGAAGGTGAGGCAGACCAGGTCGGGGGCGAGGACCGCCACGCTGTGGTGCTCGGCGTCGTCGTAGAGGATCTGGTCGTAGATCTCGTCGGCGAACACCATCAGGCCGTGTCGGCGCGCCAGATCGAGGATGTCCTCCAGGACCTCGCGCGGATAGACGGCACCGGTCGGGTTGTTGGGGTTGATGATCACGACGGCCCGGGTGCGGTCGGTGATCTTCGAGGCCATGTCGGCGACGTCCGGGTTCCAGTCCGACGCCTCGTCGCAGGTGTAGTGCACGGCCTTCCCGCCGGCCAGCGTCGTGACCGCGGTCCACAGCGGGTAGTCCGGGGACGGGACCAGCACCTCGTCGCCGTCCTCCAGGAGCCCCTGGACGGCCATCGAGATGAGCTCGGAGACGCCGTTGCCGAGGAAGACGTCGTCCACGCCGACCTCGCTCAGGCCCATCGCCTGGTAGCGCTGGGCGACGGCGCGCCGGGCCGACAGGATGCCGCGCGAGTCGGTGTAGCCGTGCGCCTGCGGGAGCATCCGGATCATGTCCTGGACGATCTCCTCCGGTGCCTCGAAGCCGAACAGGGCCGGGTTGCCCGTGTTGAGCCGGAGCACGCTGTGGCCCGCCTCCTCCAGGGCGTTGGCGTGCTCGATGACCGGGCCCCGGATCTCGTAACAGACCTCGTTGAGCTTGCTGGACTGGCGGAATTCCATGCGGTGCCTCCCCGACCCGATTGCGATACTTGGTTTTACCAAGCTCGGGCTTGGAAAGTCCAACAACATGTCTAGACTGCGTCGCATGCCACGTCAGCCACAGCCAGCGACCCGCCCGGCCCGCCGCCGGAGTTACGACCAGTTCTGCGCCGGCGCCCGGGCGCTGGACGCCGTCGGTGACCGGTGGACGTTGCTGATCGTCCGTGAACTGCTGGCCGGCCCCCGCCGGTACACCGATCTCCACGCCGATCTGCCGGGCGTCAGCACGGACGTCCTGGCCTCCCGGCTCAAGGACATGGAGCAGGGCGGCCTCGTCACCCGCCGCAAGCTCCCGCCGCCGGCCGCCGCCACGGTGTACGCGCTCACCGCGCGCGGGCACGGACTGCTGCCGGTGCTCGCCGCGCTCGCCGAGTGGGGCGCCCCCGCGCTGGCCGAGCGGCGGCCCACGGACGCGGTCCGGGCGCACTGGTTCGCACTCCCGCTGCTGAGCGCCCTGAAGGGGGCGGCCACGGGCGTGCTCGATGTCCGCCTGGACGAGGGCGAGTTCCACATCCGTACGGGGGAGGTGGCGGCCGGTGAGCCGGTGTACGGGGACGGGCCCGCCGCCGACGCCGACGCGCGCATCGTCCTGGACGCGGAGCTGTGCCTCGCGCTGGGGCGCGGCGAGCCGACGTTCGCGGAGGCGGTGGGGGACGGCCGGATCGAGGTGCACGGGGACGGCGCGCTGGCCGAGGCGCTGCGCGGTCGCTGACAGCCCCCGGGTTGGGCCGGATGCCGAGGGCGTGATTCCGGCGTTCCCGTTCCGGGTAGCGTCGGGACATTTGCGACGGCCGTGACACCCGAAGACGGGAGAGACGCGTGGAGACCGACGAACAGCGGGGGCTGATGGGGCATCAGGGACGAGGGGGGCGGCGGAGGCGGCTGGGCCGGACGCTGGTCACCGCGGCGGGCATGGCCGCGCTCGCCTTCGTACCGACGGCCGCCGGTGCCACGCCCGGCAGCGGGGTGACCGCCACGGTGGTCGCCAAGGGCACCTCGCCCGGCCCGCTGAGGGTGAGCGCGCCCGAGGGCCGGGCCGACGTCACCTTCACCACCGCCACCATCGCGCCGGGCGGCTCCACCGGCTGGCACACCCACAGGGGTCAGCTGGTCGTCGTCGTCAAGTCCGGCACGCTCACCCGCACCCTGGACGACTGCTCGGTCGAGGTGACGCCGGCCGGCACGTCCTTCGTCGAGCCGGCGGGCCGGAACCACCGCCACATCGGCCGCAACCTGGGGAGCGAGCCCGTCGTGCTCTGGGTGACGTACCTGCTGCCCGAGGGCAGCCCGCTCTCCGACGACGCCGAGGCGGCGGAGTGCCGGCCGGGGAAGTGACCCCTCGCGGGGGCACTCGCCCGGCGGCCCGCCGTCAGCGGGCGAGTGTCTCCCCGTACGCGCCGAGCCCGGCGATCACCAGCCCGTCGCGGAGGGTCAGCACCTCGTACACCCGGCCGCCGATCTGGTTCCGGTAGTCGATCACCAGCGTGTCGACGCCCGCCCGGACGTCCATCACCTCGAACTCCAGGTCCGGGATGAGTTCGAGCCCGCGTGCCCAGTACGCCCGCAGGGCGTCCTTGCCGCGCACGGTCCCGGAGGGATCGCCGGTGAACCGCGCGATCATCGGGGAGCTGAAGGTCACGTCCTCGTGGTAGTGCGCCAGGATGCGTTCCAGGTCGCGGGAGTTCCAGTCGTCCTGCCAGCGCGCCGCGAACTCACGGGCGAATGCGAGATCCATGGCCATGACCGTAGACCTCGCGGCGGATTCCGGCGGGGGCGTTCCGGCATCCGGTCCCCGGGCCGGACGCGCCATGATGGAGGCGTGCGATTCGAAGCGATCACCTGGGAACGGCTGACGGACGCGCTCGCCGCGCACGCCGACGCGCGGGAACCGGCGGACGGCGGACCGTGGCTGAAGATCGCCGTCGACGGAGCCCCGGCCGCCCGCCCCGGAGACCTGGCCGCATCCGTCGCCGCCGCGCTGCGGCTCCGGGGGCGCGCCGTGCTCCCCGTGTCCACCGCCGGATTCCTGCGGCCGGCGAGTCTGCGGTACGAGTACGGGAAACGGGACCCGGACGCGTACTTCGGCGGCTGGTTCGACACCGGCGCCCTGTGGCGCGAGGTGTTCGGCCCCCTGGAACCGGGCGGCAGCGGGCGGGTACTGCCCGACCTGTGGGACCCGGCGACGGACCGGGCCACCCGCAGCCCGTACCGGCGGCTGCCGGAAGGCGGGGTGCTGATCCTGCACGGACCGCTGCTCCTCGGGCACTGGTTCCCCTTCGACCTCGCCGTCCACCTGCGGCTGTCGGCGGGTGCGCTGCGGCGGCGCACGCCGGACGACGAGCTGTGGACCCTGCCCGCCTTCGAGCGGTACGAGGACGAGGTGGCGCCCGCCGGCAGCGCGGACGCGGTGGTGCGCGCGGACGACCCGGGGCACCCGGCGTGGACGGGGCTGCGGTGAGACGTGCGGGTTCGAGTCCCGCTACTCACCCGGCAACGGCGGCCGCCCGCCCACCGTCGTGACGGCCTCCGCCCCCGCCCGGCACCCCGCCGCCGCGGCCGCCGCGTCCCCC
>NZ_JAAGNI010000313.1 GCF_010550605.1 Streptomyces sp. SID9727 | reverse complement strand
GGGGTGCCGAGCCGGTGAGGGTGAGCGGGGGCCGCCAGGCAAGCGCGATGCGCAGCCGGCCCGGGTCGCGGCGGGCGGCGGCCGAGGCGTCGACGGGAGGCGGGCGGTGCGGGTCCTCGGGGTGCGGCCCGGCGACGGCGTCGAGGAGGAGGGCGGCGTCCTCGACGGTCCTGGCCAGCGGTCCGTTGACGGTGAGGCCCTGGAACGCGTCGCTGTGCGGGTGCACCGAGATCCGGCCGCGCTGCGGCTTGATGCCGACCAGGTGGGTCCAGGCCGCGGGGATGCGGACGGACCCGGCGCCGTCCGAGCCGAGGGCGGCGGGCACGAGTCCGGCGGCGACGGCGGCGGCCGAACCCCCGGACGAGCCGCCCGGGGTGTGGTCGGTGTGCCAGGGGTTGCGGGTGGCGCCGAACGCGGCGCCCTCGGTGAACGGCCACTGGCCCAGCTCGCAGGAGTTGGTCTTGCCGACGATCACCGCACCGGCCGCGCGCAGCCTGCGTACGGCTTCGCTGTCGGCGGCCGCCGCGGCCCGCTCCCCGGCGCAGCCGAAGTACGTGGGCATCCCGGCGACGTCCGTGTCGTCCTTCACCGCGACGGGCACCCCGAGCAGCGGCAGCCGCTCCCCCGCCGCGAGCCTGCGGTCGGCTTCGGCGGCCTCGGTGAGCGCCGCCTCGGCGCGCAGGTGGCGGAAGGCGTTGAGGGTGCCCTGGCTCGCCCCGATCCGGGCCAGCGCGGCGGTGACGAGTGCGGTGGAGGTGGTCCGGCCGTCCGCGAGGGCCCGCACACCGTCGGCGAGACCGCGCGGGGCGGGGTTCGGCGCGTCCCGGTCGGGTACGGGTTCTTCGGCCGTTCGGGTGACTGGGGCTGAGGACATGGGCGGCTCGCCTCCTCGTACCGTCAGGTGCGCACGTGCACCAGTCCGCGCGAGCGGGCTTACTGGAGGGTAACGAGTGGGCGCGCCGCCCTCAACCGTTCGGCGCGAAGGTCCTTACGGGCGCACGCTGATCTCGCCGATGCCGGTGCCGAGACCGGCGCAGTGCGCGGTGGACTGGCCGGACTGGCCCGGGGCGAGGGTGACGTGCTCGCCGTCCACGTCGGGTGACCAGCCGCAGACCAGGTGGACCCAGAAGGTCTGGGTGGTGGAACCGTTGTTCCGGCACAGCGCGTAGCCGGTGTAGTCGTCCACGGCGTGCTTGCCGGTGTCACAGGACAGGCCGGGCGGCGTGGCGGCGGCCGGGGCCGCGACGGCGAGGCCGCCGGCCACGGCGAGGGCCGTGGACAGGCCGGTGACGGCGGCCCGGCGCAGCGCGGTGCGGGACAGGTTCCCCAGGGTCTTCTTCATGATGCCCTTTCGGTGGTGACCGCCCGTGGCCGCCGGGGCGGCACGTGTACGGTCGCGTTCGACTCTGGCGCGGGCGGGTGCGGGAGCGGGCCGCCCGCGGTCTGCCTAACCGGCGGCACCGGAAAACGTCACGCCGCGTAGGCGCCGCCCCGGCCGGCGCGCAGGGGCCGCCTGCGCCGAACGGGCGGCGTTCACTCCCCCGGCGTACGCTCGACGGGACCGGAGCGCAGTCATCCGGTAGTCCCCCACGACCCTTCGCGACGAGGAGGCGACGTGACCGGTTCACCTCTCGGCACCCGCCCGGCCGCGTGGGCCGCCGCGTTCCTGATCGGCGCCGCCGGCACCGGCGTCCTCGGCGGCGTGGCCCACGCGGAGGACATCGACCATCTCACCGCCCAGCAGATCGCCGACCGCTCCCGGGACGCGCTGCTCGGCGCGGAGTCCCTGCACGTGTCCACCCGGGGCGGCCTGGGCAAGGGCACCCCGTCCATGTCCCTGGACCTGGCCGTGGACCGGCACGGCAACTGCAACGGCTCGGTGGATCTGGGCCGGAGCAAGGGCTCGGTGCTGATCGTCAAGCGCGGTGACGACGTGTGGCTGAAACCGGACGCGGACTTCTGGAAGAACCAGGTGCCCAACGGCGGCTCGGCCTTCGCGGCGATCGTCGGGGACCGCTATCTGAAGGCCCCCGCCGACAGCCCCCGGCTGCGCGCCCTGACGAAGACGTGCGACCTCGACACCTTCCAGAAGCTCGTCAGCGACAACGCGAACGACGACACGGGCACGCTCAACAAGGGCGCGAGGACCACCGTCGGCGACACGTCCGTGGTCCCGCTGACCCGGATGCGCGGCGACATGACGCTGACCGTGGACGTGGCGGCGAAGGGCAAGCCCTATCCGCTGCGGCTCTCGCTGCACGGCGGGGACGGCACGGACGCGGTGGTGAACTTCTCGGACTTCGACGAACCGGTGCCCAGGAACACGCCGTCGCCCGCCGACTCCTACGACGTCAGCGCCCTGCTGAGCCGGACCTCCGCCCCGTCGTGACGCCCGCCATCAGTGCCACGTACACGAGAAGTGAGGCCGCGAGACCGACCGCCCAGCCGTAGTCCGCGAGCGGTTTCAGGAACGGGATGACGCCGTCCGAGGGGAACGGCCCCTCTCCGGGCTTCGAGTGGGAGCCGCCGATCGCCAGGACGCCGCCGACCGCGAACGCGGCGAGGGCCCGCCAGTTCCAGCCGCCCGTGTACCAGTAGCGCCCGCCGGGCCGGTAGAGGTCGGCGAGGTCGAGCACCGTGCGGCGGACGACCCAGTAGTCGGCGATCAGGATGCCCGCGACCGTGCCGAGCAGCCCGCCGACCAGGCCGAGCCAGGTGAAGATGTACAGCTCGGGCGTCTCGGTGAGCTTCCACGGCATGATGACGACACCGACGACCCCGGTGATCAGCGCGCCCGTACGGAAACTGATGAACTTCGGCGCGAGGTTCGCCAGGTCGTACGCGGGTGACACGACGTTGGCCGCGATGTTGACGGAGATCGTCGCGACCAGGACGGTCACCAGGGCGTAGAGGAGCCCGAAGACGTTGTCGGTGTGGGCGACGAGCTCGACCGGGTCCCAGACGGCCTTGCCGTAGACGGCCTGGGAGCCGGAGGTGACGAGCACCGAGAGGAGGGCGAACAGGGTCATCGTCGTCGGCAGTCCGAGCGACTGGCCCCGGATCTGGGCCCGTTGGCCCGCCCCGAAGCGGGTGAAGTCGGGGATGTTCAGGGAGAGCGTGGCCCAGAAGGCGATCATGCCCATGAGGGAGGGGAAGAAGACGGGCCAGAAGTCCTTGCCCCAGCCGAGCTCCGACGGCTGGTCGAGCAGCGGTCCGAGGCCTCCGGCCTTCACCGCGATCCACACGAGGAGCACCAGCGCGCCGACGATCACGAAGGGCGCGGCCCAGTTCTCGAACCGGCGCAGCGCGTCCATTCCCCGGTGGATGATGGCGAGTTCGAGCGCCCAGAAGAGGACGAAGCACAGCCAGAGCGTCCAGGGCTGCCCGCCGGTCTCGGACGCCTCGGCCCAGCCGCCGAACACCTTGCCCAGCAGCGTGAAGATGCCGACGCCGCCGATCCAGGTCTGGATGCCGAACCAGGCGCAGGCGACCGCCGCCCGGATCAGCGCCGGCAGGTTGGCGCCGCGCAGCCCGAACGAGGCCCGCGCCAGCACCGGGAAGGGGATGCCGTACTTGGGCCCGGCGTGGCCGGTGAGCAGCATGGGCCCGAGCACGACCAGGTTGGCGAGCGCGATGGTGAAGACGGCCTGTTTCCAGTCCATGCCGAGCGCGACGAGACCGGAGGCGAGCAGCCAGGACGGGATGTTGTGGGCCATGCCGACCCACAGGGCGGTGAAGTTGTACGTGGTCCAGACGCGCCGCGCCAGCGGCACGGGCAGCAGGTCCGCGTTGACGAAGCGGTTGTCGTCGGGGACGGCGCCGGGGGCGAGCTCGACGCGGTCGGAGTGGTCGGCCGGTATGGGTTCCGGTGAGGGGGGCGGTGACGGGGGTGCGGTCGATGTCATGGCGGCTGGACCCTTCGCTCGGGGCGGTGCCGTGCGGGGCGGGTGGGGCGCGGGGGGTTGCGTACGACCGGGGGCGCGGGCGACCGGGGTGCGGGGCGGTCAGCCGGTGAGGGCGGGGATGACGGCGGAGCCGTAGGCGTCGATGGTGGCCTCGCGGGCGTCGTGCATGTCGTACACCGCGAACTGGTCGACGCCCAGTCCCTTGAGGTGTCTCAGCTTCTCGACATGGGCGGCGGCCGGGCCGAGCAGGCAGAAGCGGTCCACGATGGCGTCGGGGACGAACGCGGTGTCGGGGTTCCCGGCGCGCCCGTGATGGCTGTAGTCGTAGCCCTGCCGGTCCTTGATGTAGGCGGTCAGCTCGTCCGGGACCAGGCCCGAGTGCTCGCCGTACCGGGAGACGAGGTCGGCGACGTGGTTGCCGACCATCCCGCCGAACCAGCGGCACTGGTCCCGGGCGTGGGCCAGGGCCTCGGGCGAGTCGTCGTCGGTGACGTAGGCGGGGGCGGCGACGCAGATGGTGACCGCGTCCGGGTCGCGTCCGGCCCCGGCCGCCGCGTCCCGCACCGCCTTGATCATCCACTCGGTGAGGTAGGGGTCCGCGAGCTGGAGGATGAAGCCGTCGGCCTTCTGCCCGGCGAGCGCGAGGGCCTTGGGGCCGTAGGCGGCCATCCAGACGGGGAGCCTGCCGTCCTTGATCCAGGGGATGCGGATGGGGTTGCCGTCCACCTCGGCCTCGCGGCCCTCCGCCAGGTCGCGGATGACGTCGATCGCCTCGCCGAGCCGGGCCAGGGTGTTGGGGGCGCGCCCGGCGACGCGCATCGCGGAGTCGCCCCGGCCGATCCCGCACACGGTCCGGTTGCCGTACATGTCGTTGAGGGTGGCGAAGGTGGAGGCGGTGACCTCCCAGGTGCGGGTGCCCGGGTTGGTGACCATGGGGCCGACGGTGAGGCGGTCGGTGTGTTCCAGGATGGCGCTGTAGATGACGAAGGGCTCCTGCCAGAGCACTGCCGAGTCGAAGGTCCAGCCGTAGCGGAAACCGTTGCGTTCGGCGCGGCGCATCAGGCTGATCACGGCCGATGCGGGCGGGTCCGTCTGGAGGACGAGTCCGAAGTCCATTCCCGTTGCTCCTAGTTCAGGTACTGACAGGTGGCGCGTGGGGTGTAGATGCCGTGGCCGGTGCGGCCGGTGTACGTGCGGTTGTCGATGACGACCTCACCGCGCGAGAGCACGGTCTCGACCCGGCCGGTGAGCCGCTTCCCCTCGTACGCCGAGTAGTCGACGTTCATGTGGTGGGTCTCGGCGGACACGGTCTGCTCGGCCGCCGGGTCGTACACGACGATGTCCGCGTCCGCGCCGGGCGCGATCGTGCCCTTCTTCGGGTAGAGGCCGAACATCCTCGCCGGTGACGCGCAGGCGATCTCGATCCAGCGGCGGCGCGAGATGCGGCCGTCGACCACCGCCTGGTGCAGCAGGTCCATGCGGTTCTCGACGCCCGGCATGCCGTTGGGGATCTTCGAGAAGTCGCCCCGCCCCATCTCCTTCTGCCCGGAGAAGCAGAAGGGGCAGTGATCGGTGGAGACGACCTGGAGCTCGTTGTTGCGCAGCCCGCGCCACAGGACCTCCTGGTGCTCCCGGGGCCGCAGCGGCGTCGAGCAGACGTACTTGGCGCCCTCGAAGTCCGGTTCCGCGAGGTTGTCGGTGGACAGGAAGAGGTACTGCGGGCAGGTCTCACCGAAGACCGGCTGTCCCTTGTGGCGGGCGGCGGCGATCTCGGCGACGGCCTCGTCGGCGGAGACGTGCACGACGTACAGCGGCGATCCCGCGACCCGGGCGAGCTGGATCGCGCGGTGCGTGGCCTCGGCCTCCAGTGCCACCTTGCGTACGTCGCCGTGGTGGCGGGGGTCGGTGCGGCCGGCGGCGAGGGCCTGCTCCACCAGGACGTCGATGGCGATGCCGTTCTCCGCGTGCATCATGATCAGGCCGCCGTTGGACTCGGCCCGCTGCATGGCGCGCAGGATCTGCCCGTCGTCGCTGTAGAAGACACCGGGGTACGCCATGAACAGCTTGAAGGACGTGATGCCTTCGCCGACCAGGAGGTCCATCTCCTTGAGCGAGGACTCGTTGACGTCCGCGAGGATCATGTGGAAGGCGTAGTCGATGGCGCAGTTGCCGTCCGCCTTGGCGTACCAGGCGTCGAGCCCCTCGCGCAGAGGGCGGCCGACGGACTGGATGGCGAAGTCCACGATGGTGGTGGTGCCGCCCCAGGCCGCGGCACGGGTGCCGGTCTCGAAGGTGTCGGCCGCGTAGGTGCCGCCGAACGGCATCTCCATGTGGGTGTGCGCGTCGACGCCGCCCGGGATGACGTACTTGCCGGTCGCGTCGACGGTCCGGGCGGCGGTCCAGCCGGCCGCCTCGTCGCTGTCGTGGGCGGCGAGCGCGGCGATCCGGCCGCCGTCGACGAGGACGTCCGCGTGCATCTCGTCCGACGCGGTGACGACCAGGCCGCCGCGGATGACGGTACGGCTCATGGGTAACCCCTCCTCGTGTGCTGGTGGAGCGCGGGTGCGGGGGCCGGCCCCCGCGCCCGCGCGGATGTCGGCGCTCAGCCCACCTCGCGGAGGGCGTCGGCGAGGATGTCCGCCCCCTCTTCCGCCTCGGCGATCGCGAGCGAGAGCGGCGGGGCGATGCGCAGGACGCTGGTGTTGTGGCCGCCGCCCTTGCCGATGAGCAGGCCGCCCTCGCGCGCCGCCTCCAGGACGGCCGCGGCGGCTGCCGGGTCGGCCTCGTCGGTGCCGGGCTTCACCAGCTCGACGCCGATCATCAGACCCCGGCCCCGTACCTCGCGGACCCGCTCCGAGGCGGCGCCGATCGCGCGCAGCCGCTCGATGAGCAGGCCGCCGACGCGGCGGGCGTTGCCCTGGAGGTCGTGTTCCAGGAGGTACGAGAGGTTGGCGAGGCCGGCCGCCATGGTGACCGGTGAACCGCCGAACGTCGAGATGGAGTTGGCGTCCAGGCAGTTCATGACCTCGGCGCGGGCGACCACCCCGCCGATGGACATGCCGTTGCCGATGCCCTTGGCGAAGGTGAGGATGTCCGGCGGCCCGTTCTGGGCGTGGGCCTGCCAGCCCCAGAAGTGTTCGCCGGAGCGCCCCCAGCCCGTCTGCACCTCGTCGGAGATCCACAGCACGCCGTGCCGGTTCAGCACCTCGCGGAACGCGCCGTAGAGCCCGTCCGGCGGTGAGGTGAAGCCGCCGACGCCCTGGATGGGTTCGGCGATCAGGGCGGCCGGGGTGCGGGTGTGGCCGAGCAGGTCCTCCAGGTCCGCGACGCAGGCGGCGGTGAACTCCTCGTCGCTCAGGTGCGCGTAGGGGCCGCGGGTGCGGACGCCGCCGTGCACGTACAGGGTCTGGAGCGGCGAGAGGCTGGTGGGTGACCAGGCGTTGTTGCCGGTGATGGAGACCGCGGAGAAGGACCGGCCGTGGTAGCTGTTCCGCATCGCCAGGATCTGGTTCGACCTGCGGTACGTGGTCGCCAGGAGCAGCGCGGTGTCGTTGGCCTCGGTGCCCGAGGTGGTGAAGAAGACCCGGGCGTCGGGGATGCCGGAGAGCGAGGCGACGCGTTCGGCCAGCTCGATCATCGGGCGGTTGAGGTAGAGCGTCGAGGAGTGGATGATCCGGCCGGCCTGCTCGCTGACCGCCTTGGTGACCTCGGGCAGGGCGTGGGCGGTCATGGTGGTGAGGATGCC
Source organism: Streptomyces sp. SID9727 (assembly GCF_010550605.1). GTDB lineage: Bacteria > Actinomycetota > Actinomycetes > Streptomycetales > Streptomycetaceae > Streptomyces. The sequence goes on along the minus strand of NZ_JAAGNI010000313.1, from coordinate 31,718 downwards.
GCCGAAGAAGTCGAGGTAGCGGTTGCCGTCGGCGTCCCAGACGTGGCGGCCCTCGCCGTGCGTGATCTCCAGCGGGTGGCGGTAGTAGAGCGCCAGCCAGTCGGGGCTGACGGCGAGGTGGCGGTGGTGGAGGCTGCTCACGGCTCGACCAGCCCCTCGTACGCGTCGGGGCGGCGGTCCCGGTAGAACGCCCACTGCTGCCGGACCTCTTCGATGAGCCCGAAGTCCAGCTCGCGGACGAGGAGTTCCTCCTCCTTGTCGCTGGCGACGTCGCCGACGAACTGGCCGCGCGGGTCCACGAAGTAGCTGGTGCCGTAGAAGTCGTTGTCGCCGTACTCCTCCTGGCCGACGCGGTTGATCGCGGCGATGAAGTACTCGTTGGCGACGGCGGAAGCGGGCTGTTCCAGCTGCCACAGATGGGCGGAGAGGCCGCGCGAGGTGGCGGACGGGTTGTAGACCAATTGGGCCCCGTTGAGGCCCAGTTGCCGCCAGCCCTCGGGGAAGTGCCGGTCGTAGCAGATGTAGACGCCGACCTTGCCGACGGCGGTGTCGAAGACCGGCCAGCCGGCGTTGCCGGGTTTGAAGTAGTACTTCTCCCAGAAGCCCTTGACCTGCGGGATGTGGTGCTTGCGGTACTTGCCGAGGTAGGAGCCGTCGGCGTCGATCACGGCGGCGGTGTTGTAGTAGAAGCCGGACCGCTCCAGTTCGAAGACCGGGACGACGATCACCATGCCGGTCTCGCGGGCCAGGTCCCGCATCCGCCGCACGGTCGGCCCGTCCGGCACCGCCTCGGCCCAGCGGTAGTGCTCGGGCTCCTGCACCTGGCAGAAGTAAGGGGCGTTGAACACTTCCTGGAAGCCGATGATCTTCGCCCCCTGCCGGGCGGCCTCGCGGGCGTGCTCCTCGTGCTTGGCGATCATGGATTCGGTGTCGCCGGTCCAGGTCGCCTGGACGAGTGCGGCGCGTACGACGTGGGACATGAGCTGCTCCTTCGACGCGGCGTCAGAGAGCCTCTTCGTGCTTCTACGCCCGTAGACACGTGCGTAGGTGAGAACGTAAGCCCCGTCACACGGCGGGGCAAGACCATCGCCGTGAACCAGCTGAGTCGATCATGTTTCACACCCGTGCGGGCCAGCGCGGGACGCCGCGCGTCAGAGCGTGATGGCGATCCCCGTGTGCGGGCGTTTGCCGAGCCGGACGATCATCGCCGGGTAGTCGAGCAGCCAGTACTTCCAGGTGTACTTGCGCCCTATCGCACGGCGCACGGCGGCCGTCTCGCGCTCGCCGAGCAGCCTGGCGGTGCCCTCGGCGCTCGGGGCGCCCTCCTCGGTCCGCCCGCGCACGTCGCAGACGGTGACGCGGACCCGGTTGTCGTTGCGCAGCCGCTTGACCTTCCAGGAGTCGGTCTTGGTCCAGACGAGCAGTTCACCGCCGTCGGCCACCGCCCAGACGGGAGTGGCGACGGGAGTCCCGTCCTTGCGGTACGTGGTGAGGCTGACGTACTCACTGCGCGCGAAGTCCTGGAGGCTCATGGCCCCCAGACTATGCGCGGGGCGCAAGCGGGGCGCGAGGCCGGGCGTATCCGGCGCTAACCGGCGAGCGGCACCGACGCCGGTTCCGGGGCGCAGCGCAGCAGGAGTTCGTCCATGGAGAGGCCGAGCGCGCCGGCCAGGGCGGCGACGGTGAAGAACGCGGGGGTGGGGGCGCGGCCGGTCTCGATCTTCCGCAGGGTCTCGGCGGAGATGCCGGCGTGGGCGGCGATGTCGGTCATGCTGCGGGCGCCGCGCGCCTCGCGCAGCAGCAGGCCGAGCCGTTCGCCGCGCAGGCGCTCTTCGGGGGTCAGGGGGGTACGGACCATGCCGTCATTCTAATACCGCCCGGACCGGTATAGTAATTGCGGTATTGTAATTGGCATGGTGCAACTCAAGACGGACACATCCATCGAAGCCATGCGTGCCACCGGCCGCGTCGTCGCACGCATGCTCACCGCCGCCCGGGAGGCGGCCGATATCGGCGTCTCGCTGCGCGAACTGGACGAGGTGGCGCGCGGAGTGCTGCGCGAGGCCGGGGCCGGCTCGCCGTTCCTGGGCTACCGGCCGCACTTCGCCCCGGTCCCCTTCCCCGCGGTCATCTGCGCGTCGGTCAACGACGCGATCGTGCACGGCATCCCGACGGACTACCGGCTGCGCGACGGCGACCTGGTGAGCATCGACGCGGGCGCCACCCTGGACGGCTGGGCCGGCGACTCCGCGATCAGCTTCACCGTGGGCCGCGCCCGCCCCGCCGACACCCGGCTCGTCGACACCGCGTACAAGGCGCTGGAAGCGGGCATCGCGGCCGCCACCGTGGGCAACCGGATCGGTGACATCGCGCACGCCATCGGCACGGTCTGCCGCACCGCCGGCTACGGCATCCCGGAGGGGTTCGGCGGGCACGGCGTGGGCCGCGAGATGCACGAGGACCCGGGGGTGCCCAACGAGGGCCGGCGGGGGCGCGGGATGCCGCTGCGCCACGGCATGGTGCTGGCCATCGAGCCGATGCTGATCGGGGGCGGCGTGGACACGTACCGCGCGGACCGCGACGGCTGGACCCTGCGCACGACGGACGGCAGCCGGGCAGCGCACGCCGAGCACACGGTGGCGATCACGGACGACGGCCCGCGCATCCTGACCGCGCTCTAGGCGTACGCACCTGTCCGGCGGATCTCCGCGGAACAGCCCTCTGTCCGGCGGTTCTCCGCGGGACAGCCCCCAGCCCCCGCGCACGGACTCCTCGGCCGGGACCCGCCCCTCACGCACGGCTGCCTCGTGGTCCTCGACCGGTGACACCCGGGAGCCTTGAACAGGATGCAGGTGACGTCCGAGGGCGCTCCGCCGCTGCTCGGGTCGGGGTCGACGCCGAGCGACTCCGCGGTGGCGTACGAGGCTTCGCCGATGACGCGCTCCGGGCCGACGTCGCCGACGACCGCGTACTCCGCCTTCTCGCCGCGCGCGACGGCGACCACCCCGCCGCACCGGATGCCGGGCTTCGCGTAGTCCCAGATGCCGGAGGGCGCGGGAGCGGCGGGGGCGGGGCCCGGCTCCCCCGCCACCGCGAGGGGGGCGGGGGCCGGTGCGCCGGCGGTGAGCAGCGCGGCACCGGAGGCCGTGACGAGGGCAAGCGTTCGCATACGCACGAGGGGAGCGCCCTTCCGGCGAGGAGATGGTCGTGCCGCGCCCCCTGTGAGGTGTGCGGTCAGGGCCGCCCGCTCGGCCTCACCACCATCGCCGAGCCGCCGCCGCGCCGTTCCTTCTCGGCCGCGGCGAGCCACCGCCCGTCGGGCAGCCGCTGCACGCCGGTCGCCGCGCCGATCTCCGGGTTGAGCTTGAAGACGTGACCCAGGGATTCCAGCTTCGCCCGCAGCGGGCTGTTCCAGAGGGCCGGTTCCAGCTCGGTCGCCGGGGCGTTGCGCTGGCTGGCCCGGGGTGCGGCGATGGCGTCGACCAGCGGGAGCCCGCGGTCCAGCTTGCCGGTCAGCGTCTGGAGCACGGTGGTGATGATGGTCGCGCCGCCGGGCGAGCCCAGGGCGAGGACCGGCTCGCCGTGCCGGAGCACGATGGTCGGCGAGATCGAGGAGCGCGGGCGCTTGCCCGGGCCCGGGAGGTTCGGGTCGTGGACGGCGGGGTCGGCCGGCGCGAAGGAGAAGTCGGTCAGCTCGTTGTTGAGCAGGAAGCCGCGTCCCGGCACGGTGATCCCGCTGCCGCCGGTCTGCTCGATGGTCAGGGTGTACGCGACGACGTTGCCCCACTTGTCGGCGGTCGTCAGGTGCGTGGTGTTCTCGCCCTCGTACGTGCTCGGCGCCGCCTTCCCCGTGGACCGGCAGGCGCCGGGGTGGCGCGGGTCGCCCGGTGCGAGCGGGCTGGTCAGCACCGCGTCGTCCTTGATCAGGCACGCCCGCGCGTCCGCGAACCGCTGGCTGAGGAGGCCCTGCGTCGGCACGTCCTCGAACGCGGGGTCGCCGACCCAGCGGCCCCGGTCGGCGAACGCGATGCGGCTCGCCTCGATGTAACGGTGCAGGTACCGGGCCTCGCTCGCCCGCGAGAGGTCCGTGGACTCCAGGATGTTGAGGGCCTCGCCCACCGTCGTGCCACCGGACGAGGAGGGGGCCATGCCGTACACGTCGAGCCCCCGGTAGTTCACCTTCGTCGGCGCCTGGCGCAGCGCGCGGTAGGAGCGCAGGTCCTGGGCGGTCAGGTCGCCGGGGCGCACCACCCGGTCGGACGCCGGGTCGACGGGCGGGTTGCGTACGGTCCGTACGACGTCCCGGGCGAGCTCGCCCCGGTAGAGCTCGTCCACGCCCTTGCGGCCGACCTCCTCGTAGGTGCGCGCCAGGTCCGGGTTCCTGAGGACCGAGCCGACCACGGGGAGCTTCCCGCCGGGCAGGAAGAGTGCGCGGGTGGCCGGGAAGTCCCGGAAGCGCTCCTCGTTCCCGGCCGTCTGCGAGCGGAACGTTTCGTCTACGACGAAGCCGTCCCGGGCGATCCGCTCGGCGGGCTTGAGGACCTGCCGGAGCGACTTGCTGCCCCAGGCGTTCAGGGCGGTGTCCCAGGTGGCGGGGGTGCCGGGCGTGCCGACGCCCAGCCCGCTGGTCACGGCATCGGCGAAGGCGAGCGGCTTGCCGTTCTCCAGGAAGAGGGAGGAGTCGGCGCTGCGCGGTGCGGTCTCGCGGCCGTCGATGGTGCGGACGGTGTGGCTGCGGGCGTCGTAGTAGACGAAGTAGCCACCGCCGCCGAGCCCCGCCGAGTACGGTTCCGTGACGCCGAGTGCGGCGGCCGTGGCCACGGCGGCGTCGACCGCGTTGCCGCCCTTGCGCAGCACCTCGATACCGGCGGCCGTGGCGTCCGCGTCGACGCTGGAGACCGCTCCCCCGTATCCCACCGCGACGGGTGACTTGGGCGGTGGCGCCGAGGGGTGGGCGGACGAGGACGGGGCGGCGGCCCCGACCGACACGACGGCGGCCAGGATCGCCGCCAACGACACATTTCGCCTGATGGAACGTCGCATGCGCAACCTCCGGTGAAGGATCGTCCGCGCAGGGTAACGCCGCCCCGGTCCTCCCGTCAGGACCGCCTCGGACGTGAGGCCGAATGCCCGCTAACATGCCCGCCCATGACTGACGACGTACGCAACATCGTGCTGGGCGTGATAGCCGCCGGCATCAGCGCCGCCCTCGGCTGGATCGCGCGAACCTATCTCTGGCGTCGCAGGCTCCGCCGCAAGCAGGCGTTCTTCGGGCTGCCGGGCAACTCCGAGTGCCTGCTCGTCGTCAACCGCGACGCGGGCGGCGACGGCTCGGTCCACCGCCACGACGTGTTCGCCCTGCTGGAGCTCTCCGCACTGATCAAGGACTGCGCGGCGCACGCCCAGATCCTGTCCCACGACGTCGCGCAGCAGGGCATCGGCGAGCGGACCGAATTCTGCGTCGGGGGGCCGGTGTCGAACCGCCGGATGGCCGCGCACCTGCACTCGCTGCTGCCCGGGGTGCGGATCAACACAGATCCGGAACCCGGCCCCGACCGGGGCGCCTTCCAGATCGGCTCGGAGCGCTACCGGGTCGAGAAGGGCGTCGGCGAGTACGTGCTGCTGGCCCGGCTGACGGCCGGTCAGAACGGCAGACCGGTCTTCCTCTTCTGCGGCCAGCAGGCCATCACCAACCAGGCCGCCACCCGCTACCTGGCCCGCAACCACGAACGGCTTGCCCGCAAGCACGGCGACACCACCTTCTGCCTGCTCCTGAAGGTGGTCAACTCCCAGGCGTACGGCCCGGATGTGGTCGAGCTCGTCGCGGACGTCACCCGCGCGGCCCAGGCCCCGGTCCCCGCGCCGCGCACCTCGCACCGCGCGGGGACCTGAGCCGCGCGGTGCGGGCCGGCAGCCGGCTACCGGCCGAGGCCTTCCGCGGTCCGCTCGCCGCCGCGCAGCCGCCGGCGCAGCCCGCCGAGCATCGGCATGGTCAGCCCGGCGAAGAGGAAGAGCACGGCGAGCCCGCTCAGTGCCGGGCTGACCGCCTCCTCGACGTCGAGCGACCAGGGGCTGCCGAGTGCGTGGCAGACGAGGTACGACCCCTTGGACACCGTGTAGCCGACGCCCAGGACGGCCGCGAGAGCGCCCAGGGTGAAGCCGGCGCCGCTCCAGGGACGGGTGGTCCGGCACCGGCGGGCGGTGCGGCCGCACAGGAAGACGAGTTCGCCGCAGGTGATGAGTACGTAGAAGAGGTAGACGAGCAGGTAGGGGGTCACGGACGAGTGGCCGGCGTACGCCGTGGTGAACTCGACGTCCTGGCCGTTCGTGGTGAGGAAGAGCGGAACCATCACGGCCAGGACGACGACCGCCACGCACACGCGCTGGTACATGGCGGCACGCAGGTACTCCGGACGGTAGGCCAGGTCCACCATCGTCAGTTGCAGGGCCGCGCACCAGAGGATGGCGCAGACGTGGGCCACCAGCTTCCCGGCGTTGTCCAGGCCGGTGACCTCCTCCGCCGTCCTGGCGACCGCGGGTACCGCGAAGAAGACGCCCACGGTGCACACACCGAACGCCACGGCGATCAACCAGGTGAACGCGCGCGGGTGATGCACGGCTCTCCGGGCACAGAGCGCGGTGGCGATCACTCCCGCGACGGTGCAGGCGCCGAATATCATGCCGTCCATCAGAGACCTTCCAATGCGTCGGCCGCGTACTGGGCGGCTTCGGTTTCGGTCCGACGTCGTCGGGCCCGCTTCGGCCTCCCGGCGCTCGGCCTGTCGTCGGGCACGGACGGGAGGCCGAGGGTTCTCCGCCGCTGTTCCAGCTGGGCGGCCACCTCGCGCACCTCGCTCTCCGGCAGTTCGCTCAGCAGAGCGAGCACACGACGGGCCAGGGGGTCCTCGAAGGCTTCCAGGGCCGCGAGGTCGTCGTAACCGGGGTGCGGCAGCAAGTAAGCCGGCGGCACGTCGCCGAGAGCCCGGCACAGGGCGAGGACCGTCTTGATCGTCGGGTTGTCCTGCTGGCCGCCGGCGAGCTTCGCGATGAGCGCGAACGATGTCGTCGCGGGCGGGTCGGGCAGGTCCTCGACGGCCTGCGAGAGGGTGCGGGAGACGAATGCCCTGCCCCGTGCGTCCTTCCGGTGGGCCATCAGCGACTTCAGCTTGTGCGCGAGCGAGAGCGGTCGCGGGTGCCGCACTTCGGCGGCAGTGCCGCTCCGGGGCTCTCCCTCGTCACAGCTCGCACTCACGTGGTGATCTCTCTCGCCCTCATCGATCTTGCTCTTGTGTACTTTAGTTGACACGCCGTCGGGCGCACGGGCAGGATCGCGGCATCGGCAGACTCTGGAATCCGACCGCGGCGGCCGCCGAGAGGAGCGCCACTTGAGGCAGCACGGCTTACCCGTCCCGGTGATCGACACCGGCCGACCTCACTCCGCAAGGATCTACGACTACCTGCTCGGCGGCAAGGACAACTACCGGGTGGACCAGCAGGCCGGTGACGAGCTCCTCGCCGCCGCGGCCCATGAGCGAGCCGCCGCACGGGCCGGCCGCGCCTTCCTGGAGCGCGCCGTCCGCCATGTCGTCGGCGCGGGTCTGCGGCAGGTCCTCGACATCGGCACCGGGCTGCCCCACTCCCCCAATGTGCACGAGGTCGCCCTCGCGGCGGCGCCCGACGTGCGCGTCGCCTACGTGGACAACGACCCGATCGTCGTCGCGCACGCCGACGCCCTGCTGCGCGGCTCCGGCGTGGTCGGCGTCGCGCTCGCCGACCTCCGCGACCCGCAGGCCGTCGTCGAGCATCCCCAGGTCCGCGAGGTCATCGACTTCGACCGGCCCGTCGCGCTGCTCCTCACCTCCGTCCTCCACTTCCTCACCGACGCGCAACGGCCCGGAGAGGTCGTCGCCACGCTGCGCGACGCGCTTTCGGACGGCAGTTGCCTGGTGCTCTCGCACGCCACCGACGACTTCGCCGACTGCCGTGCGGCCCAAGCCGTCTACGCCCACGCGACCACGCCCCTCACCCCGCGCTCCCACGCCGAGATCGAGGAGTTCCTCGGCGGGTTCGAACTCCTGGCACCCGGCCTCGTTCCCGTGCCGTCCTGGCGACCGGACGCACCGTCCACCGCACCGCCTGCCACGATCGGTGTCTACGGAGCGGTCGCCCGCAAGGCCGGCTGAGGGACGGGAGCGCGGTCAGACCGAGCAGTGCGTGGGGCCGATGACCCCGTCGGTACCGGTCACCGTGACCACCTCGGTCCGGTCGGCGGTACCGGCCGTGGCCGCGGTGCAGACGAGCTGCTGGCGGGCCGCCTGGGAGAGCCTGGTGACCGGGATGCTCACGGTGGCCTTCACCCCCTCCGCGCTCAGCTCGATGGCGGCCCTCACCCGCCCGCTGGGCAGTTCCGTGCGCAGTCCGGCGTCGTGCTCCGACCTGGTGGGCCCGTCGAAGAGCAGGTACAGCGCGGCCGACGCCCCGGTGGGCCGGTCGTCCGCCCATGCCTCGCCGTCGACCTCCCCCACGGGGCTGACGGTCCGGACGACCGGCAGCAGCCGGGACGCGGAGGACGAGGACACGAAGTACAGCAGGGCGCCGCGCTGGCCGGCCGGGGCCACCTCCACGGTCGCCGGTTCACCCGCCTCCACGACGTCCGTCGCGCGGATCCCGCACCCGGGGGCGAGCAGCAGCACGGGCAGCAGCGCGCCGAGTACGCGCCCGCCCCTCACCGCTCCCCCAGCGGCAGCTCCACGGTGAACACCGCACCGCCCCCGGGACGGTTCGCCGCGCCGACCGTCCCCCCGTGCAGCCGTACGTTCTCCTGGGCGATGGCGAGGCCGAGGCCGCTGCCCGCCGACCGGGCCCGGGCCGCGTCCGCCTTGTAGAACCGGTCGAAGATGTGCGGGAGCACCGCCGCGTCGATGCCCGGCCCGCTGTCCTCCACCTCCACGACGAGCCGGGCGCCTCCCCGCACCCGTACGGTGACGGGCTCCGCGCCGTGCCGCAGGGCGTTGCCGACCAGGTTGGCGACGACCACGTCGAAGCGGCGCGGGTCGAGCACGGCCCGTACGCCGTCGGGCAGTTCGGTGGTGACCCGGTCCTCCCAGCGGCGGCCCTGAAGGGTCTTGCGTACGGTCTCGGCGACGTCGACCTCATCGAGGTGCAGCTCGGCCGCTCGGGCGTCGAAGCGGGATATCTCCATCAAGTCCTCGACCAGGGTGGCCAGTTTGCCGGTCTCCGTGCTGATCAGGCGGACGGCGGCGGCGGTGTCGGGGCGCAGTTCACCGGCGTCCTCGTCCAGGACCTCGGTGACGGCGAGCATACCGGCCAGCGGGGTGCGCAGTTCGTGGGAGACATCCGACGCGAAGCGCCTGGCCCGCTCCTCGGCCCGGCGCAGCTCCTCGACGGAATTCTGAAGCTTGGTGGACGACTCGTTGAACGTCCAGGCGAGATCGGCGAGTTCGTCGGAGCCGCGCACCGTGATCCGGGTGTCGAGCTCACCCCTGCCGATGCCCGCCGCCGCGCGGCGCAGCTCGCGGACCGGACGCAGGACGCTGCGGGCGGCGAGCAGCGCGGGCACCAGGGCGACGAGCAGGGCGGGCAGGGCGCCGTCGCGGGCGGCGGTGACCATGGCGGCCACATTGGCGTCCTCGGTGGACAGCGGCATCACGGCGTAGAGGACGAGGCCGGTGGGCTGCCTGCCGTCGCCCCGGTTGAACAGGGCGGGCATGCCGACGGTCAGCCACGGTTTGCCGTCCTTGACCACGCGCTGGAAGGAGCCGTGGGCGTCGGCCAGGGAGGCCGAGCGCAGCGCGGCGGTGATCACCCCGGAGGAGGGCCGGTCCGAGGAGGAGGCCCGCAGCTCGCCGTACTCGGCGAACACGGTCCAGCCGCGCCCGCCGCCCGCGCGGGCGAGCCCGAGGCAGACCCGGCGCAGCTGCTCGCTGTCGATGGGCAGGGTGACGGCCTGGGCACTGACCCGGTCGCGGAACTGGGCCACGGTGGAGTCCTGCGCCTGCTGGAGGATCGCGGAGCGGGCCTCGCGGTAGGTGAGCGCGGCGGTGGTGGCGGCGCTGACGGCCGCGACGAACAGGAACGCCGCGATGAGCCGGGTGCGGAGGCCGAGGCGGGCGGCGAACAGTTTCACGTGAGGGGACGCCCTGCCGGCAAGGCGCCTCCCAGGGGTCCGAAGCGGTAGCCGAAGCCTCGGACCGTCTGGATGTAGCGGGGGCTGCCCGGGACGTCCTCGATCTTCTGACGGAGGCGGCGGACGCAGGCGTCGACCAGGCGGGCATCGCCGTGATAGCTGTGCTCCCACACGTGTTCCAGGAGCTGCTGGCGGCTGAAGACCTGTTCGGGAGAGGCCGAGAGATGGAGCAGCAGCTTCAGTTCCGACGGGGCGAGGAGCAGCCGTTCGCCCGCCTTGGCGACGGCGAGGCCCGCGCGGTCGACGGTCAGTTCGCCGTGGGACTCGCTGCCGCCGCGTCCGGCCGGGACGGCGAGGCGGCGCAGCACCGCCCGGATGCGGGCCTCGATGACCTCGGTACGGGCGGGCTTGACGATGTAGTCGTCGGCGCCGGCCTCCAGGCCCACGACCACGTCGAAGTCGTCACCGCGCGCGGTCAGCATGATCACGGGGAGCTGGCTGGTCTCCCGGATGCGGCGGCACACCTGGACGCCGTTCATGCCGGGCAGCATCAGGTCGAGGAGGACCAGGTCCGGCCGGAACTGCCCGAGCGCGGCGAGCCCGGCCTCGCCCGTGCCGACGGCCCGCAGCTCGTGGCCGCGCCTGCGCAGGCCCAGTTCGACCCCTTCGCGTACCGAGGGATCGTCTTCTATGAGGAGCACGCGAGGCATGGCGTCAGTATCCCAGCGATCAAGGAATGGGTTCGAACGGACGGGCGAGGCTGATTCAGCCGCGCCGGAGCCGCCCCCGGACGGCGTTCAGCGCGGCACTCACCTCGGTGAGCCGCAGCGGCCGGGCGAGCCCCGCCACGGCCAGCGCGAGGACGGCCGTCCCGGCACCGAGCGCGGCGAAGTCCCCGAGGCCCGAGCCCTCCGTGTCGACGGCGCGGGCGGCCCCGTACGCCAGCGCCCCGGCCGGCACACAGGCGGCCACCAGCCGCACATGCGCCCAGAGCCCGGGCGAGCGGGCGAGCGAGGGTCGCGGCGCACCGCGCGGGGAGAGCCTGCGGTGCAGCACGTACGCGGTGACGGCGAAGCCGGTGAGCAGGGCCGCGGAGTACGCGCCCGCCATGCCGGTCACCGCCCAGCGCGCGGGCAGCGTCAGATAGGCGACGACCGAGAGCCCGGCGTTGAGGGCCGCGATGACCAGGTTCAGCAGAAACGGGGTGCGGGTGTCACTCATCGCGTAGAACCCGCGCGAGAGCACGTACTGCCCGGAGAAGGCGATGAGCCCGGGGGCGAACGCAGCCATCATGCCCGCCATCACCGTGATGTCCGCCGGGCCGGTGTGCCCGTAGCCGAAGACCGAGCCCATCACCCAGGGCGCGAGCACCAGCAGCAGGGCGGCGGCCGGAACCACCACGGCGGCGGAGGTGCGCAGCGCGTACGAGAGGTCCCGGCGCACCCCGGCGAGGTCGCCGCCCGCCGCCGCGCGGCTCATGCGGGGCATCAGCGCGGTGACGAGGCTGACGGTCACGATGCCCTGGGGCACGACCCAGAGCTGGTAGGCGTAGCTGTACGCGGTGTAGCCGGCACCCCCCGCGAGGTGCTGGTCCGCGGCGTGCTGGCCGCTCGCGGTGGAGAGGCGGGTGATCACCCAGTACGCGGCCTGGTTGGTGAGGACGAGCATGACGAGCCAGCCGGCGGCGCGCAGCGGCCGGGTCAGTCCGCTGCCGCGCCAGTCGAACCGGGGCCGCCAGCGGAACTTCGCGGCGCGCAGCGAGGGCACCAGGGCGAGGCTCTGCACGGCGATGCCCGCCGTGGTCCCCCAGCCCAGCCACTGCGCCTGCGCGGAGGTGAGGGTGCCGTCGGAGCTCGCCGCCGTCCAGAGGTAGAGCCCGAACACGGCGATGATCACGAGGTTGTTGAGGACCGGCGTCCACATCATCGCGCCGAACCGGTCGCGGGCGTTGAGCACTTGGCCGAGGAGCGTGAACAGCCCGTAGAAGAGGATCTGGGGCAGGCAGTAGCGGGCCAGGGCGATGGTGAGTTCGGCCTGGTCGCCTTCGTAGGTCGGTGCGTACACCTGGATGATCAGAGGTGCGCCGAGGACGGCGAGCGCGGTGAGGGCGAGCAGACCCACGGTGCACAGGGTGAGCAGGCGGTCGGTGTAGGCGGCCCCGCCGTCGCCGTGCTCCTTGGCGGCCCGGACGAGTTCGGGGACGAAGACCGCGTTGAGGGCGCCGCCGATGAGCAGCATGTAGAGGATGTTGGGCACGGTGTTGGCGACCGAGTAGCCGTCGGCCCGCAGTCCGGTGCCGAGCGCGGCGACGACGACCGCCGAGCGGACGAACCCGGTGGCCCGCGAGACGACGGACCCGGCGGCCATGACCGCACCGCTGCGCAGCACCGAGCCGGAGCCGCGCGCGCCGCTCGTCTGCTCGGGGGCGACCGCCTCCGGGGCGGCTCCGGCGGCCGTCATCGGCGTGCCAGGTACGCCTGGAACGCCCGGTACAACGTGTTGTTGGCGGCTCCGCCCACCGATGTCTCCCACTCTCCGAGGGTCTCGACGACCTCGCCGCCGGTGCCCAGCTTCCAGCGCAGCAGCCCGAAGGGCCGGTCATGAGGATCGAGGGTGGAGGATACCCCGCGCATGTCGTACACCTCGGCGCCGCCTTCGAGGGCGTCGCACATCATCCGCCACTGCAGGGCGTTGCTGGGGCGGACCTCGCGGCGGTGGTCGGCGGAGGCGCCCGTCTGGTACCAGACCCGCCGGCCGGTGCTGATCATGGTGTGGGCGGCCAGGATCTCCCCGTCGTGCACGGCGAGGCAGAGCTTCATCCGGCCGGGCTCCTCGGCGTTGAGCGCGGCGTACTGGCGCTGGTAGTAGCCGAGCGAGCGGCCGAGCCGGAAGCCGTCGCGTTCCTCGGTGATCCTCAGCAGCCGGTGGAATTCGGGCAGTTCGGCGGCGCTGCCGGTCACGATCCGCACGCCGGCCTTGTGCGCGCGGCGGACGTTGCGGCGCCACTCCTGGTTGAGCCCGGACCACAGGTCGTCGGTGGTGCGCCCGGCGAGCGGCACCCGGAAGACGTACCGGGGCTGGGCGTCCGCGTCGTCGCCGTCCCCGCCGCAGCGCCGCCAGCCGCGCGCCCGGAGCCGGTCGGCCACGGCCGCCCCGAGCGGGTCGACCTCGCTGGCCAGGACGTCGCCGACCGTGCGCCCGGGGCCGGTGGCGGCCTTGAGGCGGGCGCCGGTCCAGCGGCGGTAGGCGGGTCCGGGGCCGATGCGTACGGCGAACGCCCCGGCCGCGCGCAGGTGCGCGAGCAGGGGGCGCAGCCATCGGTCCATTCCGGGGTCGGCCCAGTCGGCGGCCGGGCCCTCCGGGAGGTAGGCGAAGTACTTCCGGGTGCCCGGGAATTGGCGGTACAGGACGAGCGCGCTGCCGTTCAGGGTGCCGTCTTCGTCGTGCCAGCCGAGCCTTTCCGAGGACCAGCCCTCTTTCACCCCGGCCCAGGAGGGGTACTGCAGGAAGCTGGCGTCCGCGAGCGTGGCCAGATGGGCTCGGTGCTCGTCCGCCGTGAGGCCGTGGATGCGTAGGTCCCGTTCCCTGCTGCGGTCTCCGGTCGCTAGCAGCGCTGACATGTCGGTGGCCCTCCCTCGTGGGCCCCGCGTCTGCTCCGCGGGGCTGCACAGGATGCTCACAGCGGTCCGTGACGGGTCCGCGCGCCGAATGTGACCGGACGATGACCGTTGCGCCGCACTTCCCGTCACACAGGGAATTCCCGCTTTTCCGCGGATTTTCGGAACCTAGGCTCCGGTGCGTTCCTCTTCACCGATGACCGAGCACGGCCCCGGAGGTTTCCGTTGATTCCCGCATTCCTGACACCGGCGCGCCCGCCGCGCCCCGCCCGGCTCGCGCTGACCGCCGGCTGCGCGGTGCTCGGCGTCACCCTCACGGCCTGTTCCGGCGGGGCCGCCGCTTCGGACAAGAACGGGGACGCGGCCCCCTCGAAGGCGGCGGCGCCGGCCTCGATCTCGGTGACCCCGCACGGCACGTCGGCCGTCGCGGGTGAGCCGGTGACGGTGACCCTGGCGGCCGGGAAGCTGCGCGAGGTGACCGTTTCGGCCGGGGAGGACGGCGCGCTCACCGGCCGGATATCCGCCGACGGCCGGACCTGGACGTCCGACCGGGTGGCGGCGCCCGGCACGGCGTACCGGGTGGAGGCGCGCGACACCTCGGGCGGCAGCGACACGGCCTCGTTCACGACGCGGGCGGCGGGCAAGGTGAACAAGCTGACGCTGGCGCCCGGCAAGAACACGACGGTGGGCATCGCCCAGCCGCTGTCCATCGTGTTCGACAACCCGGTCAAGGACAAGGCGGCCGTGGAGAAGGCCCTCAAGGTGTCCACCTCGAACCACACCGAGGGCTCCTGGGGCTGGCTGCGCGACTACTCGGGCCGCGACCGCGTCGACTGGCGCCCGAAGGAGTACTGGAAGTCCGGGACGCGCATCACGCTCGACGCCGAGCTGAACGGCGTCGACTCGGGGCCCGCGGGCGGCTTCTTCGTGCGGGACTACGCGACGACGTTCACGGTGGGCGCGAGCCAGGTGGTGAAGGTGGACCTGGACCGGCACCGGCTGGCCCTCGAGCGGGACGGGCGCACGGTCATGGACGTGCCGGTGTCGGGCGGCACCCCGGGCGGCGACAAGCGGTCGTGGCGCGGGACGGCCGTGCTGATGGCGAAGGAGGGCACGATCAACATGCGCTCCGAGACGGTGGGCCTGGGCCACACGTACGACAAGATGGTCGACTACTCGATGCGGCTGACCTGGTCGGGCATGTACGCCCACGCCGCGCCGTGGAACGCGGCGTACTTCGGGCGCGCCAACCACAGTTCGGGATGTGTCGGGATGAGCGACGCGGACGCCGCCGCCCTCTACCGGCAGGCCCGCGTCGGCGACCCGTTCGAGATCACGGGCGCGGAGACCAAGGGCACGGTCGCGGAGGGCAACGGCTACGGGGCGTGGAACGTCTCCTGGGACGCGTGGCGGACGAGGAGCGCCCTCGGCTGACCGGTCCGCCGGCGCGCAGCTGACCTTCCTCCCGCGTGCGAGAAGTGATCACCGGCTGCTGCCGGGCGGACCTTGCTCCCGTCCCTCTACCGCCCTCCCGGCATGAGCGTGCCGGGCTGTGCCGGTCCGACGCCCACCGCCTCCGTCTTCGGATTGCGCCGTTGCCGCCTCGCCACCCAGGTGGCGAACCAGGAGAGCAGCATGCACATCCCGATGTAGATCGGTGAGATCACCATCACCACGGGGATGAAAGGCAGATCGTAGTCCAGATTGGAGGCGATGAGCTTGCCCGCCTGGAGGAATTCCTCGTACGTGATGAGGTAGCCGAGCGACGTGTCCTTCAGGGCCACCACCAGCTGGCTGATGATGGTGGGAAGCATCGCGCGGATCGCCTGCGGCGCCAGGACGAAGGTGGTGACCTGCGTCTTCCGCATGCCCAGCGCGTACGCCGCCTCGCGCTGGCCGCGCTCGACGGAGTTGATGCCGGTACGGAACACCTCGGCGAGCACCGAGCCGTTGTAGAGCGTCAGTCCGGCGACCAGCGCGGGCAGCGGCTGCACCTTCAGCGCCACGAAGATGAAGAAGATCATCACCAGTACGGGCATGGCACGGAAGAACTCGACGAGGACCGTCGCCACCCAGCGCACCGGGCGGTGTGCGGACAGCCGCCCGACCGCGAGGACGGCGCCGAGGGCCAGGGAGAGGACGGCGGCGTAGGCGAACGCCTTGAGGGTGTTGCCGAGTCCGCGGAGCAGGAGTTCCTGGATGCCCTTGTACTCGAAGGGCGTCCACTTGGCGGCGGTGAACTGGTCGGTGTCGAAGAGGAGATAGATCACCCAGCCGATCAGAGCGAGGATGAGGAGCGTGGACACGATTCCGTAGAGGCGGTGCCGTTTGCGGGTGTGCGGCCCCGGGATGTCGTACAGGGCGTTGGCGGGTGCGGAGTGAGCGGTCATCGGGCGACTCCCCAGCGCTTCTCCATGACGTGGAAGAGCGCGCTGATGGCGAGGGTGATGATGAGGTACCCCACGGCGATCCACACGAAGGTCCAGATGATGCTGTAGCCCAGCTCGTTGAGGGTCTTGTAGGTGCCGAGGAGTTCGGTGACGCTGAAGGCCCCGGCGATCGCGGAGTTCTTGGCGAGCGCGATGAGCGTCGAGCCGATCGGCGGGATCACCGAGCGGAACGCCTGCGGCAGCACGATGGCGCCGAGACTCTGCCCGAAGGTCATCCCGAGACTCCGCGCCGCCTCGCCCTGCCCGGTGGGCACGGTGTTGATGCCGGAGCGCAGCACCTCGCAGATGAACGCGGAGGTGTAGCAGCCCAGCGCGAGGATCGCGAACACGTTGAACGGCAGGACGAGCCCGAAGCGCGGCAGGCCGAGGAGCACGGCGAAGAAGAGCAGGGTGAGCGGGGTGTTGCGCAGGACCGTCACCCATACGGTGCCGAACACCCGGAGCGAGCCGACGGGCGCCACCCGGAAGGAGGCCATGACGAAGCCGAGGACCAGGGCCAGGATCGAGGCCCAGACGGTGAGTTCGAGGGTGCCGAGGAAGCCCTTGCCGTAGAGCGAGAAGTTGTCGGTGAGTACGTCCATGGGGCGGGCCGTCCTCTCAGTTCGCGGGGTAGCGGTCGATGGGCGGCGGCTTGGGCGCGGGCGCGCCGGACAGGCCGAGGGTCGCCTCGAACGCCTTCTTCCAGTTGCCGTTCTTCTCGTTCTCCTCCAGCGCGTCGTTCAGTGCGAAGCGCAGCGCGTTGTCGCTGCGCGGTACCCCGATGCCGTACGGCTCCTCGGAGAAGGGCTTGCCGACGACCTTCATCTCGTCGGGCGCCTTGGCGGCGAAGCCCAGCAGGATCGCGTCGTCGGTGGTGACGACGTCCACCTGGAACGTCAGCAGGTTGTCGACGCAGATCGAGTACGTGTCATAAGCGACCAGCTTCGCCTTCGGGTAATCGGCGGCGATCCGCTGGTACGGGGTCGAGCCCGCGGCCGAGCAGACCGTCTTGCCGGCCAGGTCCTGCGGGCCGTGGATGTCGTTCTCATCGGTGCGCACCAGCAGTCCCTGGCCCGCCATGTAGTAGGGACCGGCGAAGCCGACGAGCTTCTTGCGCATGTCGTTGATGGTGTACGTACCGACGTAGTAGTCGATCTGCCCGTTCTGGAGGGCGGTCTCGCGGTTGGCGGAGGCGATCGTCTTGAAGCGGATCGTCTTCGGGTCGAAGCCCAGCGCGGCGGACATCATACGGGCGATCTCGATGTCGAAGCCGGAGTAGACGCCGGTCGCGGGGTCCTTCTCGCCCAGGTAGGGCTGGTCCTCCTTGGCGCCCACCCGGAGGTAGCCGCGTTTCTTCGCGTTCCGCCAGGTCCGGGAGTCCGGCAGCCGGAAGCCCTGGTCGACCTGGTAGACGGGCAGCTGGTCGGCCTTCGGCCCCTTGACCGGCGGGCTGCCCTCCTTGCCGCAGGCGGCGGCGAAGAGGGCGAGCAGGAGGCCGGCACAGACGGCCAGCAGTTTCCTCGTACGCAATTCAGGGCCTCCCGTCAGTGCTTGAGGATCTTGGACAGGAAGTCCTTGGCCCGGTCGCTCTCCGGGGAGGTGAAGAAGTCCTCCGGGGTGCGGTCCTCGACGACGCAGCCGTCGGCCATGAAGACGACCCGGTTGGCGGCGGAGCGGGCGAAGCCCATCTCGTGGGTGACGACGACCATGGTCATGCCCTCGCGGGCGAGCTGCCGCATCACTTCGAGGACTTCGTTGATCATCTCCGGGTCGAGCGCCGAGGTCGGCTCGTCGAACAGGAGCGCCTTGGGGTCCATGGCGAGGGCGCGGGCGATGGCGACGCGCTGCTGCTGCCCGCCGGAGAGCTGGGCGGGGAACTTGTCGGCGTGCGCGCCGAGCCCCACCCGGTCCAGGAGTTCGCGGGAGCGCTGGTCCGCCTCGTCCTTCTTCCGCTTGCGCACCTTGACCTGGGCCAGGGAGACGTTGGCGAGGACGCTCTTGTGCGCGAAGAGGTTGAACGACTGGAAGACCATGCCGACTTCGGCCCTCAGCTGGGCCAGTCCCCGGCCTTCCTCGGGAAGGGGTTTGCCGTCGATGGTGATGTGGCCCGACTCGACGGTCTCCAGCCGGTTGATCGTCCGGCAGAGCGTCGACTTCCCGGAGCCGGACGGGCCGATGACCACCACCACCTCCCCGCGGCCGACGGTGAGATTGATGTCCTGCAGTACGTGCAACTTCCCGTAGTACTTGTTGACGTCTCGCAGCTCGATCAACGGATCGACGGCCATACGCTGCCCTACCCACTTGTCGCTCGGTCGAGGTCAGCGCAAACTAACCAGCCCGGCAAGGGACTTCTCGACCGACACGCACCAATGGGGCAAAAGGATTCTTATCGCTTCGCGCAGTTCGCCGCGTGCAGTGGGTCAGCCCTCGGCGGACTCCGCGTACACCTGGGAGAGCTCGGGGCTGCCGGACATCGCCCAGTCCAGGCCCGACGCGACCACGTCGATCTCACGGCCCGAGGCGAGCCGCACCACGGGCTGACCGCTCGGCCAGACGTGCCAGTGCGCCCCGGCGACGTTGCGCACCAGGACCGTGCCGAGGTAGAGCCCGGCGTCGTTGCCCAGCCAGGGCAGTTCCTCCGGGTCGTCGCGCCAGCGGGGCACCAACTGGTCGAGGGCCGTCAACGAGGCGGGGCTGTCGTCCAGTTCGATGCCGTACTCCCCCACCCGGACCCGGAGCAGCTCGCACTCGGCGAGCAGTTCGGCCACGCCCTCCGGATCGGCGTCGGCGGCGCCCGCGAGGCCCGTCTTCCGGGCCCCGTCGTGACGCTTACGCCAGTTGTCCAAGAAAGGGATGTTCATACCACTCAGAATCGCATCCCGGCGCACCCGCGCACCACAGGGCGCGCGGCCTGTCGTTCGAGCGCCGAACAGCGCTCGGTCACCGGGCGTTCACGGAACACCCGGGCCCGTCAGAGGTCGAGGTCCACGACCACCGGTGCGTGGTCGGAGGCGCCCTTGCCCTTGCGCTCCTCGCGGTCCACGTAGCTGTCCTGCACGGCGGCGGTGAAGGGGGCGTTGCCGTAGACGAGGTCGATGCGCATGCCCTTGTTCTTCGGGAAGCGCAGCTCGCGGTAGTCCCAGAAGGTGTACGGGCGGTCGTACTTCAGCGGGCGGGGCATCACGTCGGACAGGCCCTCGGCGCGCAGGGCGGCCAGGGCGTCGCGCTCGGCGGGCGTGACATGCGTGGCCCCCTCGAAGAGGGCCGGGTCCCAGACGTCCTCGTCGGTCGGGGCCACGTTGAAGTCGCCGAGCACGGCGAAGGGGGCCGCGCCGGCGGCGTCGGCCGCCACGGCCTCGCGCAGCGCCTCCAGCCAGCGCAGCTTGTACGCGTAGTGCTCGTGGGCGACCTCGCGGCCGTTGGGCACGTACACCGACCAGAGGCGCACCGGACCGCACGTCGCGCTGATCGCGCGGGGCTCCTGCGCGGTCTCGTAGGCCGGCCCGCCGGGCAGGCCCATCACGATGTCGGACAGGCCGGCGCGGGAGATCAGCGCGACCCCGTTCCACCGCCCGTTGGCGTTGACCGCGGACTCGTAGCCCGCCTCGCGGAGCGCGTCGGCGGGGAACTGCTCGGCGGTGCACTTGGTCTCCTGGAGGCACAGCACGTCGGTGCCGCTGCTCTCCAGCCAGGCCAGCAGCCTCGGCAGGCGGGCGGTGATCGAGTTGACGTTCCAGGTGGCGATGCGCATGTACGTAAACCTAACGCCTGCCACTGACAGCCGCCGGGGCGGCGGCCGTCACAGGCCCGTCGAGTCGCCCGGAGTCATCCGGGCATGGTCGGAACCGCCCAGCTCGCCGATCTGCCGGTCGTAGATCGGCCGGGCCAGGTCGGTGAGGAGCGCGTCGTGGATGTCGATGGCGCGGCGCGGCTTCACCTCGCGCACGTAGTCGATGACCTCGGAGATCTTGTTCCACGGGGCCATCACCGGCAGCAGCAGCGTGTCGACGGCCCGGCCCGGCACCGTCAGGGCGTCGCCGGGGTGGAAGACCTGGCCGTCGGCCAGGAAGCCGATGTTGGTGACGCGTGGGATGTCCGGGTGGATCACCGCGTGCAGCTCTCCGTGCACCTCGATGTCGAAGCCGGCGGCCGAGAAGGTGTCGCCGTGGCCGACCGTGTGGACGCGCCCCGGGAAGGCCGCGCTCAGCCGCTCGGCGACGCTGCGCAGGGTCCAGACCCGGGCCGCCGGGTCGGCTTCGAGACCGGCCCGGATCCGCCCCTCGTCGAAGTGGTCGGGGTGCTCGTGCGTCACGAGGATCGCCTCGGCGCCGATCGCCGCGTCGCCCTCCGAGAAACCGCCGGGGTCGATGACGAGCGTGCGCCCGTCCTTCTCCAGGCGGATGCAGGAGTGCGACTGCTTGGTCAGGGTCGGCGCGGCGTTCTCGGTGTGGCTGCTCATGGCTCCATCCTGCTACGCGGGCGGCGTCGTTTCCGCCCGAATCACCGACTGCGCGATCGTGAAGGCGGCGCTCGCGGCCGGAACCCCGCAGTACACGGCCGTCTGCATCAGCACCTCGCGGATCTCGGCGGGCGTGAGGCCGTTGCGGAGGGCCGCCCTGGTGTGCGCGGCCAGGCTCTCCATCCGCCCGGAGGCGACGAGCGCGGTGAGGGTGACGGCCGAGCGGGTGCGCCGGTCCAGCCCCTCCCGGCTCCACACCTCGCCCCAGGCGTACCGGGTGACCAGCTCCTGGAAGTCTCCGGTGAAATCGTCGGCGTCGGCCAGGACCCCGTCCACCTGCGCGTCTCCCAGCACCTCGCGCCGCAGCCGCATGCCCGGCGCGTACGGGTCGGGGCGCCCGCCGGCCGCCGCCTCGGGGGCCGGCCCGGCGGGGGCGATCTCCGCGACGGGCTGGACCGGGGCGGTGAGCCGGGGCACGGAGTCGGGCATCGGGATGGCCGCCTGGGTGTCCTGCCAGGCGGTGGAGAAGTGGGTGAGCAGGAGATCGGTGACCGCCCCCGGCTGCTCCACGGGCGCCAGGTGCGAGGCCCCGGGCACCAGCGCAAGCCGGGCGTCCGGTATCCCCGCGACCAGGGTGCGCGCGTCACCGGGCCCGGTCACCCGGTCCTCCGCCCCGACCACGACGAGGGTGGGGACGGGGATGCGGCTCAGTTCCGTACGGACGTCGAACGCGGCCAGGGCCTCGCAGGCGGCGATGTAGCACCCCGGGTCGGTGGTCCGCACCATCTGGACGGCCCACTCCACGATGGCGGGCTGCGCCGCGGCGAAGGCGGGCGTGAACCAGCGCTCGGGCGCGGTGCGCGCCATGGGCTCCAAACCGTTCGTACGGACGATGACGCCGCGCTGCCGGAACTCGTCGGCGCTGCCGAACCGGGGCGAGGCCGCCACCAGTGCGAGCGCGGCCACCCGGTGCGGGTGCCGCAGCGCCAGGTCCGCGCCGATCGCCCCGCCGATGGAGCACCCCGCGTACCCGAACCGCTGGACCCCGACCCCGTCGAGCGTCGCGAGCAGCCGGTCACCGAGGTCCGCCACGGCGGTCGCGGGCCGGGCGGGGGCGCCGCCGTGGCCGGGGAGGTCGTACCGGAAGACTCTCCAGTGCCGGGTGAGCTCGGGTATCTGGCGGTCCCACATATGCCAGGTGGTACCCAGTGAGGGGCCGATGACCAG
This sequence comes from Streptomyces sp. SID9727, assembly GCF_010550605.1. GTDB lineage: Bacteria > Actinomycetota > Actinomycetes > Streptomycetales > Streptomycetaceae > Streptomyces. The sequence continues at coordinate 9,836 of NZ_JAAGNI010000313.1, read as the reverse complement.
GACCGGGGCGTCTTCCGGCCCGTCGAAGCGGTATTGCAGGGTGTTCGGTGGTGTCTCGCTCACCCTTCCGAGCCTCTCATCTGTCACGCGATGTCACAGCGCCGGGGTGGGCCTGGGGCCTGTCCGGCGGATCTGCGTGGGTCAGCCCGCCCTCCGCGACCGCTCCGTCACGCGACGAGCCTGTCCGTAGCCGATCACACCACTGAGTGCTCCCGGCCCTATCGCGGCCGCTTCGCCGCCAGGCCATCGGCAGGCCCGACCGCCAGGAGTGTCCGGAAGTGGCCCGCTGGATACGGTTCTCCCACCGGAGCCCCCTCGACTTCGACCCAGGCATGGGCCGCGAAAGGGTTCGTACGGACGCCCGTGCACCACGTGGGCCACGTGCCGCGCGCCCGGCACAGAAGGGCGGTTGCCACCGAACGCTGCAGGCATGCCTGTCCCGCGCATCGCAGGCTGACGGCGACCACGGCCGCGCGTGCCGCCGCGGCCTGGTCCGCGGTGGCCGGTGCGGCACGGCGGCGGGCGAACTCCAGTACCGCGCGCAGCCTGGATGGAGAGAGCCTGCTGAGGATTCCGGCGACGGACACGGCCAGGAGAGGAACCACTCTGCGGTACGGCGGCAGCCGATCACGGCGGGACAACGCCACTGGGATGCTCATCGGCGCTCCCGCAACAGGTCCGCCGAGCACAGCGAACCCAGGAGGACCGCGATGTCGTCGCGAGCGCGCGTGGCGGAGATGGAGCGCTGGGAGGCGAGGGTCTGAGCCGCTTCCTCGCTGGTCTGGCCACTGGTCAGGCTGCGGAGGACGGAGAACCCCGTGGTGTTCAGCTGCCAGTAGCGACCGGTGCGTTCATGGAGAAGTACGGCTCCGTCGTCCGTCTCGGCGAGGGATACCTGCGGGTTGAGGATGTAGGTGACGCTCATGTCTGTTTGTGCCGTCCTTCGTTTCGCGCGAGGTCGCGTGCGGCCCGGAACCAGGTTTCGCAACCGAGGAGGTGCTCGATGGCGAAGTTCCTCCCCAGGTCGGCCTGGGGCGTGAGCAGTTGTGTGCGGACCGCGTCTGCCGAGATCAGGCCGGCCTTGGCGAGTTCCGAGCCCTCGAAGAGTTCCAGGAGCTCGTCGAGGCTGCGGCTGAACCCGACACGAAGGTCCTCGTCGAACGAGCCCTTGGTGGTTCGGGTGCGCACGCGTTCGGGCAGCACGTCCCGCATGGCCGCGGCCAACAGGGGCTTGTACTCCCATGGTGTGCAACGCTCGTGCACCCGTACGGCCAGAGCAGCCTCCACGACGCGGTCGTCCAGGTAGGGCTGGTGGAGCCGGATCCCCGCCTGGCCGAAGAGCCCGGCGAACTGCCGGTACGCCGGCGCCGTCGCCCGCAGGGCCACCAGGAACTGATGTTGGCCGCGATCAGCAGCGAGGGGGCGGGCGTTGTCGGCCGTCTTCCGCAGCTCCGACCTGGCGGCGTCGACCGCTGCGTCCGTCACCCAGACCGGGGCACGCAGCGGCATCAGACCCCATCCCAGTGGCGGGTGCCGGGGCGCCGGAGCAGGGTCGGTGAGGGAGTCGGCCTGGCCGCGCCACCAGTCACCTACGGAATCCGCGCGGGCGAGCTCGGCAAGCGTCCCGCGCAGGGGCCAGCGATTGAGGGCCCGGTAGCCGCGCAGGTGACGCACCGCGAGTCGCGGGCGACGGCGCAACAGCCGGTGCAGATAGCCGGGAAGCCTGCCGAACAGTTCGTCCGCGCCGTGGCCGGCCAGGTGCGCGCGCGAGCCGCGTTCGGCCAGAAGGCCGGCCGTGTGTTTCATGCGGGCCAAGGTCCGCGCGAACAGGTACGGCTGTTCGGTGTCCGCCAGGTCTGCGGGGTGCGCGAACAAGGCGGGAAGTTCGCGCTGTGCCACGACCATGTGGGAGGCGTGCTCCAGCAGAGCCGCCGAGTGCTCCGCGAAGGCCGCGTCGTCGTTCCCCGAGTCCGCCTCGGCCCACCGGAAGGTGAGCAGGTCAGGGGTTTTCCGGGCGCCGAGGAAGCACAGGGCGGTGGAATCCATGCCGCCGGACAGATCGGCACTCAGCAGCCCCTGGCCGGCGGTGCGGCCGTCCACGGCCTCCTCGAGTGCGGCATGGACCGCCGATGCGCCACGCTCAAGCGGGAGTTCGGGCTCCGGTGGCCGCCACCAGGGGATCTCCCGCGCGCGACCGCCCGTGAGGAGCAAGCGGTGATCGTCCGGGACGGCGCGGATCCCGGACCAGACGCTGGCACTGCCGAGTGGAGCCGGGAGTAGACCGCCGGTCGCCAGCCGTGTCGCCAGCACACCTTCGTCCACGCCCGCGCCGGTCAGCAGCGCCAAGGTGTCGGGGCGGTCCGACGCGACGGGATGTCCGTCCACCCGGCTGTGGAAGACCTGGCGCAGGCCCGTGATGGTGCCGTGGACACTCGTCCCCTCGGGAGAGGCGACGATCAGGTGGTAACTGCCGGGCAGTTCCCGGGCCAGGGCACTGGCATCGGAAGGTGACCGCACGCGTTCGACGAGCCGGGTGAGCCGTGTGGTGGTGACCGGACAGTGTCCGATCACCACCACACATACCGAGCCCGCCTGGACCCGGACCATTTCGTCCGCATCCCACCGGCCGACCAGCCAGGGCTTGCCCGAGGGGTGGGTCATGACCTGTGGCGACTCGAAGAGCCACGTGGGGTCGGTGGGGCAACCGTCGGGCAGGACGACGAACCCGGTGCTCATGTCACTCCATCAGGGTCGGTCGGCTTCTTACCAGCCCTGCTTGCCGAGGACGTCGGAGTGGTCGCTGCCGAAGCCGAGCGTGTCCTCCGAAAACTCCCCGACGGCCGTCAGCGCGGGCGGCTCGTAGCCCTGCTGCACCGACGACTCCTCGCGCTGCTGCTGGTTCTCCATCGTGTTCTCCTTCCATACGGGCCCCGTGTGGGGCCACCGGGCGTGAACCGCCCGGAGTCCGAAGTTGTTGCCCGGCCCATGCGCCGGGCGTCCAGGCAGGTCCGAGGTCCACGCGCGTCACCGCGCAAGCGGCGCGTGACACGAGCTCGTCGGAGCGCTCTGCTCCGGCGTGACCGGTAGGGCGGCCGTTTGCGGAGTGAGGACTCGGCCGTGGAGCCTGGACGACGTGTGCGCTGAGGGAGCCGCTGCTGTCGCTCTGGTCCGAGGAGGCGCCGAGGCCGCGGCTGGTGGCGGACCGGCTGTGTCCGCAGGACCTTGTACGTGCCCACCGAACCACCCCTGCGCCTGCGGCCGTGGTGCACCTTCGGGCAGATCTGCCGGCGGCGTCCTCGACGCCGGCAACAGGCTGGAGACTGCGACCAGCGCCGCATCCGGCTCGCCGAGCTGAAGGCGGCCGGCGAACCGGACTGGTACCGGGCGTGCGTGGACGGCTCCCACGGTCGCGTGAGACAGGGGCGGCCGACACCGGTCTCTCACCGGTCGACCGACGTAAATGGGCAGCGAACACCACCTGATCTGTGACGGAATCGGTAGCCCCCGGAGGAAGGCAACGGAAATGACGCCCCAAGAACACGTTCCCGACACCTCACATGAGGCGGCCCCAGGTGCGCTCTATTCGATCCGTCGGATGATCGAGCGTGCAGCCGAAGCGGAATTCACGGACGTTCTGCGGCCGGCCCGCCGATGCGCGTCGGGGGCGGAATGCAGCTCATGCCGAGCTCACACCGGATGCGAGCACCACCGGGCAGGCAAGGACGCGTCGACTGCGTCGCATGTCAACTACCGCACCGTTCGGCGGTGCGATGTACGGCACGACACCCAAGACTCCACTCCCGTCCCCTGTGGGAAAACGCGGCGTTGGATTGTGTCGCGCCCCCGGTTTTCTTTCGATCAAGAGACTCGCATCTCCGAAGATCTTCGCACAACCTTGCGAGCCCTAGATGGCCGAAACACATCCCGCAAGATTGCTTAACCACCCTTTCCAAAGGGGGGACGAGAATGCAGAAATCGGCTACTCAAAGTAGCGCCATCCGAGGGAACACGCGGCATACTGATCACTTACCGTAACGCTCCCGGCACGCCCGGGCAGACCACTGCAGCCGGCGGCGGAGAGATCGGCAAGAAACGATCGCCCCGGCTCGGCTCACCGACCTGTCCGGCCCACAGGGCAACCGGCGGATCGGGCGATCGGGCGGCACGGAGCAGAGGCTGCAAAGAACTAGTTGCAAAGAAGTGCTTGCAACCGAGTCTTTGCATGGCTACCTTGGAGCCATGGAAGAACAGCCCGACGGACTGACCCGCACGCTCGACGCCCGCTCGCTGCGTGGGCTCGCCCACCCGCTGCGCATGCGGCTGCTGGACGCGCTGCGCTTCGACGGACCGGCCACCGCATCCCAACTCGCCGCGAAACTGGGCGAGTCGAGCGGCGCCACCAGCTACCACCTGCGCCAGCTCGCGGCACACGGCTTCATCAAGGACGCCCCCGAGCACGGCAAGGGGCGGGAGCGCTGGTGGCAGGCGGCGAGTCAGGGGCTGACCTTCGACGACTCCCTGCTCAACCACTCCAGCCCGGAGGTGCGCGGGGCCGCCGAGATGTACCTGCACGAGGTCGCGCACACCCAGGCCCGGGACCTGTCGACCTGGCTCGGCGACCGGAACGCCTGGCCCGAGGAGTGGCAGCGCACCTGGGACATGAGCAGCGCGACCCTGCGGCTGACGCCCGAACTCGCCGGCGAGCTCATCGGAAAGATGCACGCGCTCATCGACGAGTACCGCGACCGGATCACCGACGAGGCCGGGGACGACAGCACCCGCGTACGCCTCCACACCCATGCCTTCCCCCTCACCACCGAGTAAAGGAGACCCACCGATGCATCCCCACGCCCACCTCGCCGTGCACCACGCCCGCACCGCCGAACTCCGCGCCGAGGCAGACGTGTACCGCCTCGCCGCATCCGCCCGGGCCCCCCGCGCACTGCGCACCCGTCTCGGCTGGACCCTGATCGAGGTCGGCCTGCGCCTGACCTCCTCGCCCTCCCCCGCCCCGTCCCGGGCCGCGGTCGCCCTCTCGCGGGGGTAGGGGCCGGCGGCTGCCGGTCGACCGCCGCAGCGACTGCCGCCCGGCGCACGGGACAGCCCTTAGCGTGCCGCGCATGTGGCGGGCCGCATCCGAGCGGCCGGACCATGTCCGCAGCCAAGGGAGTCCCCATGAAGAAGAACTCGTCCCGGACGGCGGCGGCCACCGCCGCCGTGGCCCTCGTCGCCGCCGGTGTCCTGGTGGCCGGATCGGCCACGGCCACCGCCGCCCCCGTCGAGCGCGTCACCTCGCTGGAACAGCTGAAGGCGAGCATCCGGCAGGCCGCCGATCAGGAGTCCGGCGCGGCCCTGGGCATCGACCCGACCGGCTACATCAGCCAGAACAGCGCGGCCTCCCGCGCCGCCTGCTGACACGGAGGGCCGAGGACCGTGGACGAGGACGAGTCCCCGACGAGCTGGTGTCCCAGCGGTGACGCGCACGCGCCCGAGGCGGTCGTCCTGGGTGTGCGGTCCGGGCCGGAGGGCCGGGTCGCCTATCTGGCCGACCCGGTGCCCGCCTCCCAGGTGCTGGGCGACGTGCCCGAGGGCATCGACCCCCGGCGCATCCTGCGGTTCGCCTCGCACTGCGTCAGCGGCTGCGCCAACCGGCGGGGCGACGACTGCGCCCTCGTGGAGCGGGTGGTCGCCGCCGCGCCGAGGGCGGTCGAGGCGGCCGTGCCGCGCTGCCATCTGCGGACGAGGTGCCAGTGGTGGACGCAGAGCGGTGTCGAGGCGTGCCGGCGCTGTCCGGCGGTCTCGACCCGCCATCACGCCGACGACGCACTCGCCGGACTGATCGCGGACCCCACGACCACCCGCGAGCAGCTGGACGCCTGGATCGCCGCCGCCGGCTGACCCTCCGGCCGCCGGGCCGTGGTGACCGTATCCGGCCCTCGGGGGCGACCGGGTACAGTGCCCGGCGGCATTCCGGCCGCCCGAGGAGGGGAAACGTGACCGACACCAGCGAGGCCCCGTCCGCGGACGGCAAGGCGGCGGCAGGGCCGCCGAGCCGGGTACGGCGCCTGATGCGTTACATCCCCCTGGTCGCCCCGGTCCTGCTGTGGGCCGTGCCGTGCTGGGTGCTGCTGTACGCCGGGCAGCACTGGCCGCTCCCCGTCACCGTGGGCGGCACCTGTCTCTTCGGACTCGGTCTCGTCACCATGCCGGTCGCGATGATGCGGGGACACGGCAGGCGGCAGCAGGACCGGGCGGCGATCGTCGGGGACAGCCTGCTCGGGTCCGTCTGGGTGCTGTTCACCTGGTCCGTGCTGCTCGGTGTGCTGCTGCGGCTCGCCCTGACGGCGGCCGGAGCCGGTGACGGGCAGGACCGGGCCAGGATCGTCACCTGGTCGGTGCTCGCGGCCGCCGCCCTCCTGCTCGGCTGGGGTTACGCCGAGGCGCGCCGGGTGCCGAGGGTGCGCCGGGTCGAGGTGCGGCTGCCGCGCCTCGGGCCCGGCCTGGACGGCACACGGGTGGTCCTCATCACCGACACGCACTACGGGCCGCTGGACCGGGTCCGCTGGTCGGAGCGGGTGTGCGCGGAGGTCGACGCGCTGGAGGCGGACCTGGTCTGCCACACCGGTGACATCGCGGACGGCACCGCCGAGCGCCGCCGCTCCCAGGCCGCGCCGCTCGGCACGGTGCGCGCCGCCCACGCCCGCGTCTACGTCACCGGGAACCACGAGTACTACAGCGAGGCCCAGGGCTGGGTGGACCTGATGGACGAGCTGGGCTGGCAGCCGCTGCGCAACCGCCATGTGCTGCTCGAACGCGGCGGCGACACCCTCGTGGTCGCCGGTGTGGACGACGTCACCGCCGAGTCCTCGGGCCTGGCCGGTCACCGCGCGCACCTCGCCGGGGCGCTGGACGGCGCCGATCCGGACCTGCCGGTCCTGCTCCTGGCCCACCAGCCGAAGTTCATCGACCGGGCCGCCGAGGGCGGCGTCGATCTCCAGCTGTCGGGCCACACCCACGGCGGCCAGATCTGGCCGTTCCACTACCTGGTCCGCCTCGACCAGCCGGCCGTCGCCGGGCTGAGCAGCCACGGCGACCGCACACAGCTGTACACCAGCCGGGGCACCGGCTTCTGGGGCCCGCCGTTCCGTGTCTTCGCGCCCAGTGAGATCACCCTGCTGGTGCTGCGCTCCCCGGACGGACCGGCCGGAACCACCGCTTCCTGACCTGCGGTGGGCCGTGGTGCCGCTTGTCGCCGTCTCGGCCGGTCCAGCAGACTGCACTCGGCCGGAGACCGACGTCCTCCGCCGGCTGAGCAGGCGTGACGGGGGTGTGTCCGACGGTGTGGCAGGAGATGGCGGCGGCCGAGATGGCGCCGGACAACCGGTTCGAGTGGTTCGAGCAGGTGGTGTCGGACGTCCTGCTGCCCACGGAGTTCCGCGCCGCGGACCCGGGCCGCTTCGACGCGCGGGGCGGGATGCTCGGCCTGGGCACCGTACAGCTGGCGCGGTTCAGCTACGGGCCGCTGCGGTCGCGCAGGACCCCGGCGCTGATCCGTAGAGGCGATCCGGAGCAGTACCAGCTGGCGCTGGTGACCCGCGGTTCGGCGTGGTTCGCGCAGCAGGGCGGCGAGGCCGAACTGGGCGTCGGCGGAATGGCGTTGTGGGACACCTCGCGTCCGTACGAGTCGGGGTCGGGGACCGACGGGCGCGAGGTCGAGGTGCTCGTCCTCCAGATACCGAAGGCCCGGATGCCGTTGCCGTCGCAGCGGGTGGACCGGATCCTCGCGCGGTGTGTTCCGGGCGACGCGGGGATGGGCGCGGTTCTGGCCGGCTTCCTGACGAACCTCGCCGCCACGGGGGCCGGCTGCACACCCCGACAGCTCGGCGTGCTCGGCGAGATGGCCGTGGACCTGGCGGCTTCCTGTCTGGCCGACCGGATCGGCTCCTTCCCCGTGGAGGCGCCCGCCGAGCTGCGGGCGCACGTCCTGCTGCGGCGGGTCAGCGCCTTCATCGACCGTCACATCGGGGATCCCGGACTGTCGCCCAGCCTCATCGCCGCCCGCCACCACCTGTCGTTGCGCAGCCTGCACGCCCTCTTCCGCGACCAGCCCGAGAGCGTCGCCGCGATGATCCGCCGCCGCCGGCTCGACGGCTGCCGCACGGACCTGGCCCGCCCCGAGCTGCGCCGGGAGCCCATCCAGGCCGTCGCCGCCCGTTGGGGCTTCACCGACGCGACCGTGTTCAGCCGGGCCTTCCGCGCGGCGTACGGGATGGCGCCGCGCGACTACCGCGCCGACGCCCTGCGCTCGGCGGGCGGAGCCGGTCAGGGCAACGCGTGGTAGTAGCGGACGCAGGACTCCACCATGCCGTCCTCGGCGATGCGGAAGAAGTCCACGAAGCGCACGCACGCGTCATCGGCGCCCGGGCCGAAGCGGCGCCCCGCGGCCACCACGTTCCGGGCGTGCGCGACGACGTGGTCGATCACGTGGCGGGCCGGGGGCCCGAGGTGGTCGCGGTGGGCGTGCAGGAACGCGATCCGGCCATGGGCCGTAGGGGCGCCGGGCAGGTCCAGGGCGATCCGGTCGTGCAGCAGCGAGGCGCACCCGTCGAGGTCGCCGGCGTCGAGGTATTCGTAGACGAGACGGACGTGGTCGGCCCCCGCGGCGGTGACCAGGTCGCCCCCCGCGTACGGGGCGCTGCTCGTCCAGGCGTCGGTGTGCATGTGGACGCCTCCTTTCTCCTTCGCCCGGCACTCTTCCGGGTCGCGCCAACCCCCGCCTATCGCGCCGCTATCCGCCGGTCGGTCACGCTGAGCACGCAGGATGGACAGATGCGTGAGGATTGTGAAAACTGAGGCGACGTTGGTCCCGGAGTATCAACGCGCTTACGAGCTGGGGGTCTCGGTGGCCGAGGGTACGACGCACACGGTCCAGGATGCCCCCGGCGCGGTGGGGCCCCCCTTCCAGCTGCTGGGCCCGCTCCAGGTGCGCGGCAAGGACGGTCCGCTGCGCGTGCCGCCCGGGCGGCAGGAGGTCATCCTCGCCGCGTTGCTGCTCGAAGCGAACCGGGTCGTCAGCACGAACTACCTGGTGGACCTCATCTGGGAGGACAATCCGCCGGAGACCGCCCGCACCCAGGTGCAGATATGCGTGTCCCGGCTGCGGAAGCTGCTGGCCGGCGCGGACAGCACGGTGTCGATATCGACCCGCCCGCCGGGATACGTCCTGCACGTGGACACCGGGGACGTGGATTCGCTGCTCTTCACCGGACTGGTCGCGATGGCCAGGCGGCAGCGCGACGAGGGCGAGTCCGAGAAGGCGGTGGCGCTCCTGAAGTCCGCGGTGGCACTGTGGCAGGGGCACTGCCTGACCGGTCTGGACAGCGCCCCGCTCGCCAACAAGGCACGCCGGCTCGACGAGGAGCGGCTGAGCGCCGTCGAGCTGCGGATGCAGTCGGAACTGGAGCTCGGCCGGCACGACCGGCTGGTCGGTGAGCTGCAACTCCTCACGCACGAGAACCCGTTGCGGGAACGGCTGCGGGGCCAGCTGATGTGCGCCCTGTACTGGTCCGGCCGGCAGGCGGAGGCGCTGGAGGCGTTCCGGGACGGGCGCCGGATCCTCGGCCAGGAGCTGGGGCTCGAACCGGGCCGGGAGCTGCGCCGCCTGGAGGCGGCGATCCTCGCCGGTGAGCTTCCTCCACCGGTACGGGTGCGGGCGTCCCGGCCGGGGGGTGACGAGGCCGCGTCGGGTGCGGGCCCCGCCGAGACCGCCGCACCCCGGCAGCCGTCCGACGGCACCGGCCGCGCCGTGCCCCGTACCGACGCGGGCAGCGACGGCA
>NZ_JAAGNI010000296.1 GCF_010550605.1 Streptomyces sp. SID9727 | reverse complement strand
CCGCGAGCGCTTCGACCGGGCCGAGCGCGCGCTGCGCGAGGCCGCGGCCGGCCTGGACGCGGCGCGGGAACGCCGGACGGAACTCGCCAGGCTCTCCCGCCGTGTGGCGGACGAGGTGCGCGCGCTGGGCCCCGTGCGCGAGGAGTACGAACGCGTTGCCGGGCTCGCCGGGCTCACCGCCGGCACCTCGGCGGACAACGCGCGCAAGATGCGGCTGGAGTCGTACGTGCTCGCGGCCCGGCTCGAACAGGTCGCGGCGGCGGCCACCGCCCGGTTGCTGCGGATGTCCTCGGGCCGCTACCAGCTCGTCCACTCCGACGCCCGCACCGGCGGCCGCAGGGCGGGGCTGGGCCTGCACGTCATCGACGCCTGGACCGGCCGGGAGCGCGACACCGCCACGCTCTCCGGCGGCGAGACGTTCTTCGCGTCGCTCGCCCTGGCGCTCGGCCTCGCCGACGTGGTGACCGACGAGGCCGGAGGCGTACGGCTCGACACCCTCTTCATCGACGAGGGGTTCGGCAGTCTCGACGACCAGACGCTGGACGAAGTGCTGGACGTGCTCGACTCGCTGCGCGAACGGGACCGCAGTGTCGGCATCGTCAGCCATGTCGCGGATCTGCGCCGCCGCATTCCCGCGCAGCTGGAGGTGGCGAAGGAGCGGCACGGGTCGGCCGTGCGGCTGCGGGCGGCGGCGGACGGACTCAGCGGCTGATCGGCCGTCCGGGCAGCGGCGAGGAGTAGACGACGCTCGTGGTGACGGAGCCGAGCGCGCCGATCTTCCCGGAGACGGTCTCCAGATGGCTCATCGAGCGAGCCGTCACCTTGAGCACGAAGCAGTCGTCGCCGGTGACGTGATGGGCCTCCACGATCTCCGGCGTGGTCTCCAACAGATCGTGGAACGGCTTGTAGTTGCCGTTCGGATACCGCAGCCGTACGAAGGCGAGGATCGGCAGCCCGAGCCGTTCCGGATCGACCACGGCCGCGTAACCGCTGATGACCCCGGCCTCCTCAAGACGGCGGACCCGCTCGGTCACGGCGCTCGGGGACATGGCCACCGCCCGCGCCAGCTCCGCGAACGAGGCGCGGCCCTCGCGTTGCAGCACATCGAGAATGCGCCAGTCGGTGGCATCCGGGGAATAGTCGCTCATAGAGACAGGGAACCGTGGAATCCCCGGCGGATCAAGGGCACTGCCGGGGATCCCGCCTTCCAGGCCGGGGCCACCGATCATAGATTTTCCCTCATGACTCCCCAGCCCGGCACCCTCGCCGCCCACCCCGTCCTGAGCGTCCCGCCCGCCGAACCGGCCGACGCCGTCGCCTACTTCGGAGCCTCACTGGCCTTCCACGCCGACGTCTCGGACGTCGCGGCGGCCCTGGCCGCCGGAGGTGACCCCGGCTTCGTCCTGCTCGACTCGCGCTCCACCGAGTCCTGGGACCAGGGACACATCCCGGGCGCCGTGCACCTGCCGACGGCGCTGATCGCCGGGCAGGCGCCCCGGCTCCTCGACCCGGCCGTCCCGGTGGTCACGTACTGCTGGGGCCCTGGCTGCAACGGCGCCACCCGCGCCGCCCTCGCCCTGGCCCGGCTCGGCTACCGGGTGAAGGAGATGCTCGGCGGCTTCGAGTACTGGGCGCGCGAGGGATTCCCGTACGAGACCTGGGAAGGCGAGGGCGAGCGCGCGGCCGACCCGCTCACCGCACCGGTCGGCACGGACGACTGCGGCTGCTGACGGCGGCCGGCCCCGGCGCCCCGGGGCCGGCCGCACGCGGTCAGAGCTTCGACAGCTCGTCCACCAGGTCGTCCAGGCCCAGCGGGCCCTGGGACAGGGCCGCCATGTGCCACGCCTTGAGGTCGAAGGCGTCCCCGTGCGCCGCCCGGGCGTTCTCCCGGCCCAGCAGCCAGGCGCGCTCGCCCAGCTTGTAGCCGATGGCCTGGCCCGGCATCGAGAGGTAGCGGGTCAGCTCGCTCTCCACGAAGTCGGCGGGGCGGCCGCTGTGGTTGCCGAAGAACTCCTGCGCCAGCTCCGGCGTCCACCGCTCACCCGGGTGGAACGGCGAGTCGGCCGGGATCTCCAGACCCACGTGCATGCCGATGTCCACGATCACCCGGCAGGCGCGCATCATCTGCGCGTCCAGGTAGCCGAGCCGCCGCTCCGCGTCGGGCAGGAAGCCCAGCTCGTCCATCAGCCGCTCCGCGTACAGCGCCCAGCCCTCCGCGTTGGCGCTGACGATGCCGATCGACGCCTGGTAGCGCGACAGGCTCTCCGCCACGTGCGCCCACTGGGCCAGCTGGAGGTGGTGGCCGGGAACGCCCTCGTGGTACCAGGTGGACACCAGGTCGTACACCGGGAAGCGGGTCTCGCCCATGGTCGGCAGCCAGGTGCGGCCGGGCCGCGAGAAGTCCTCGGAGGGGCCCGTGTAGTACGGGGCGGCGGCGCCGCCGGGCGGGGCGATCCGCGACTCCACCCGGCGGACCCGCTCGGCCAGCTCGAAGTGCGTCCCGTCCAGCGCGTCGATCGCCTCGTCCATCAGGCCCTGGAGCCACGCCTGGACCTCGTCCACGCCCTCGATGTGCTTGCCGTGCACGTCGAGATGGGCCAGCGCCTCCCAGGGGCCGGCGCCCGGCAGCACCTTCTCGGCCTCGGTCCTCATCTCGGCGAGCAGCCGGTGGTATTCGGACCAGCCGTACGCGTACGCCTCGTCCAGGTCCAGGTCGGTGCCGTTGAAGTAGCGCGACCAGCGGGCGTACCGCTCCCGGCCCACGGTGTCGGGCTCGCCCTCGATCTCGGGGGCGTACACCTCGCGCATCCAGTTCCGCAGCTCGTCCAGGGCGCCGGTGGCCTGCGCGGCGGCCGCGTCCAGGTCCGCGCGCATGCTGTCCGGGCCACCGGCCGCGAAGTCCTGGAAGAAGCCGTTCGTGCCGTCCCCGACCCACTCGTCGAGCTGCCCGACGAACGTGGCGGTGGCGCGCGGACCGCCGTACAGCTTGCGCTCCAGGCCGAGCGCCAGGGACTCCTGGTAGCCGCCGAGCGCCGCCGGGACGGCCCGCAACCGCTCCACGACGGCGGCCCAGTCCTCGTCCGTCTCGGTCGGCGTCACCGTGAACACCTCGCGGATCGAGTGCGCCGGGGAGTGCAGGTTGGAGACGGCCCGCAGCGCCTCGTCCGCCTCGTGCACGGCGAGTTCGGCCGTCAGCCGCTCCCGCAGCAGCCGGCCGCAGCGGCGCTCGGCGTCCTCGGCGGCTCCGGGCAGCTGCTCCGCGCGGTCCAGCCGGGCGAGCGTGTCGCGGGCCAGAGCGGCCAGCTGTTCCTGGCCGGCGGGGGAGAAGTCGGGAAGGCGGCGCGAGCTTGCCGCGACACCGAGGTAGGTGCCGGAGATCGGGTCGAGTTCGATGAAGGCGTCGACGTAGGCGTCGGCGATCTGGCGCGGCAGTGCGCTGCTGGAAGAGTCTGACATGTGGACATCCTCGTACGGGGAGGGCCCCCGCGTCACCATCAATCGGCAGGACGGACCTGACCGGGGACCGGTCCGGCCATCCCCGGCACCGGCGGGAGCAGCGGGCCGCACTCCCACTGCTGGAAGATCAACCGCGTCTCCACCCGGGCCACTTCGCGCCGTGAGGTGAACTCGTCCAGCACGAGCCGCTGCAGATCCGCCGTGTCCGCCACCGCCACATGCACCAGGTAGTCGTCGGGGCCGGTCAGATGGAACAGGGCCCGGGACTCCGGCAGCGACCTGATCCGCTCCACGAACGGCCCGATCAGCTCCCGGCGGTGCGGCCGCACCTGTACGGAGAGCAACGCCTCCAGACCCCGGCCCAGTCTGGCCGGATCCAGCCGCAGCTGGTGCCCGAGGATGACACCGGTGCGCCGCAGCCGCGCCACCCGGTCCAGACAGGTCGAGGGAGCCACGCCGACCTCGGCCGCCAGCTCCCGGTACGTGGTCCGGGCGTCGTTCTGCAACAGCCGCAGAATGTGCAGATCCACCGTGTCGAGAGCGACGGAATCAGTCATTCGGCGAACGTAGCACGGGCCTTGGGCTGTATCTTCCGGTGAGCGTTCAGAGTGCGCGCATGGACAACGAATCCGTGCTGCCGCCCCCGGCCACCCCGTCCCGGGCGCTCGCCACCGAAGCCGTGCACGCCGGACGCGACGACCTCGCGGCCCTCGGCCTGCACGCCGCACCGATCGACCTGTCGACCACCTACCCCTCGTACGACTCCCGCGCGGAGGCCGAGCGGATCGACGCCTTCGCGACCACCGGGGGCCGCCCGGACGGGCCGCCGGTCTACGCACGGCTCGACAACCCCACGACCGGCCGCTTCGAGACGGCGCTGGCCCGGCTCGAAGGGACCGCGAGCGCGGTGGCGTTCGCCAGCGGCATGGCCGCGCTGACCGCCGTCCTGCTGGCCCGCGCGAGCGTGGGACTGCGTCACGTGGTGGCCGTGCGGCCGCTGTACGGGTGCAGCGACCACCTGCTCGGCGCCGGGCTGCTGGGCACCGAGGTGACCTGGACGGACCCGGCGGGCATCGCCGAGGCGATCCGGCCCGACACGGGGCTGGTGATCGTGGAGACCCCGGCCAACCCGACGCTGGCCGAGGTGGACATCCGGGCCGTCGCCCACTCCTGCGGTTCGGTGCCGTTGCTGGTCGACAACACCTTCGCGACGCCCGTCCTCCAGCGCCCCGTCGAGCTCGGTGCCCGGATCGTGCTGCACAGTGCGACGAAGTACCTGGGCGGGCACGGCGACGTGATGGGCGGAGTCGTCGCGTGCGACGAGGAGTTCGCCGGCGTGCTGCGCCGGGTGCGCTTCGCCACCGGCGGGGTCCTGCACCCGATGGCCGGCTATCTGCTGCTGCGCGGCCTGTCCACCCTGCCGGTCCGGGTCCGGGCCGCCTCCGCGAGCGCCGCCGAGCTCGCCCGCCGGCTCTCCGCCGACCCCCGGGTGGCCCGGGTGCACTACCCGGAGATCGGCGGCGCCATGGTCTCGTTCGAGGTGTACGGGGACCCGCACCAGGTGATCGCGGGGGTACGGCTGATCACCCCCGCCGTCAGCCTCGGCAGCGTCGACACCCTCATCCAGCACCCGGCCTCCATCAGCCACCGCATCGTGGACGAGACGGACCGGCACTCCTCCGGCGTCGGCGACCGGCTGCTGCGGATGTCGGTGGGCCTGGAGGACGTCGAGGACCTGTGGGCCGACCTGTGCCAGGCGCTGGGCGGCGGCGATTCCGTACGCGGCGGGGCCGGCACTCGGGTCAGCGCTCGGCCTGCTCGTACGGCGGCGACTGCGGCAGGGAACGTGCCTCGGGCGCCGCAAGGCGTGCGGTGATCACGAGGGTGCCCTCCTCGATCTGGTAGTCGAGCGGCAGCGAGAGCGCGCGCATGGCGGCGACCATGCCGGTGTTCGACGCCTGGGTGACGGCGTAGACGTTCTCGCAGCCCGCTTCGACGGCCAGCGCCACGAGGCGGGCGAGCAGCTCGGAGCCGATGCCCCGCCGCTGCCACTCGTCCTCCACCAGGAGCGCCACCTCGGTCTCGTCACCGTCCCACAGCAGGTGGCCGAGGGCGACCAGCCGCCCGGAGGCCGTCTGCACCGCCAGGGTGCGGCCGAAGCGCGGGCTCAGCAGGTGGTCCAGATAGCGGTCGGCGTCCCGGACCGGGCCGTGGTAACGCAGCCGCAGGGTCTGCTCGGAGCACCGCCCGTGCATCTCCACGGCCGCGTCGAGGTCGGCCCGGTCCGCCCGGCGCACGGTGATCTCGTCGCCCTCGGGCAGCCTGAGCACCTGCTCGCCGCGCGGGACCCGGGGGCCGAGCCGGGCGTCGAGCTCCACCAGAGCCCGGGCCCGGGCGAACTCCGTGGGGGTGAACGGCAGATAGGGCCGCTCCACGGTGATGGCACCGCCCGACGGATCGCGCAGCCGCATCACCGTCTCCTCCAGCACCCCTTCGACCGGGGCGGTCTCGCCGGTGGCGCGCCCGGTGACCGATACGGCGGGCAGCGAGTGGATCGTGCACCGGCCGAGGAGCTGGCGCAGCGCCAAGGGGAGTTCGGCGGCGTCCAGGGCGGTGCGGGTGGCGAGGCCGAGCACTCGCGTCGGGGCGTCCACCAGGTCGTGGGCGTCGGCCCGCTCCGTCCAGGTGGAGCTGCCCCCGGCGTCGGCGACCGCGCGGGACAGCTCCCGGGCCGGCAGGGACGCGGGCACCCGCAGCAGGAACTCGTCCACGGTGCCCCGCGCCAGCGGGTGCGTCTGGAGCGTGAGGATGTCGATGCCGTGCCGGGCCAGCACCGTGCACAGCGCGGCCAGACTGCCCGGAACGTCCCGAACCGTGGTGCGCATCCGCCACAGCACGGTCTCTCCGGGGGCGGCGGGCGAGGGGGCGTCGGCTGCCGGGGCCACGTCCGCCGCCGTGCCCGGCGCGTCGGGCGGGGGCGGGGCGTGGCTGTGGCGCCGGGCCCACCAGGTGTGGAACGCGGCCGTCGCGGTCAGCGCCACGGCCGAGGCCACGAGCAGGTAGGGGCCGTCCGGCTGGTGCCCGATCAGGTTGGCGATCGCGTCGGCGACCGCCACCGCCGTGAAGAGCGCGGCGAGTTCGATCACGTCCCGCCGCCAGTGGTGGGGGCGGCGGGCACTCTGCGCGGATGTCACATCAGTCATGAACCCACTGTGACCGCACCGTGTTGCCTGATCACGAACGCCTTGTGACCGATGGGTTAAAGGGCGGCCGGGCTCCCTGCCATCGGTTTCGAAGGCGTTGGCCGCGTGTTGCGAAGGGCGGCCCGGAGAGCCGACGCGCCGCGCGGGGCTCAGCCGGTTCCCGCCCGGCAGGCGGCCTCCAGGCGTATCGCCTGCCGCACCAGCTGGGTCGTTCCGCCCCGCGCGGCCGTCTCCGCGAGCCCCGGCACCGGCCCGGTCTTCGGCGGCCCGCTGAGCTCCGCGCACTCCGCCGCCACGGCGAGCAGATCGCCCAGCCCCCGGGGCGCCCGTTCCCGGGCCAGCAACGTCGGCAGTACCGGCACCAGGACGGACAGGACCGTCCCGTACGCCCCCGTGCCCGCCGCCGTCCGGGCCGCGTCGGCCAGCCGGTTCGGCTTGACCGACTCCCTTTCGACCAGTGCCGCCAACTCGCCCCCGAGCAGTCCCGCGTCGAGCCGGCCCCGCGCGGCCAGCACCAGCAGGGCGTCCACCGCCGCGAGCCGGTCCTCCGCGTGCCGGGCGCCCAGCCCGTAGGCCAGGGCGAGATGGATCGCACCGGCGGCCGGCCCACCGGTCTCGGCGAGCGCGGGCAGCAGCCAGGTGCCGCCCCGCTGCTCCTCCACGCACGCCGCGACGGAGGGCAGCAGCCAGGCCGCCAGCGTCTCCCCGTCCTCGGGGAGGGCGGCGGTCCACCGCGGGGACTCCGCCATCCAGCAGTAGCAGTCCTGGTTGCGCGGCGAGTGCGCGCTCCCGAGCCAGTGGAAGGCGCGGGGGAACGTCTCCCGGACGAGCCGGTTCTCCCTGGTGGCGAGCAGCATGCGCCGCGCCGTGACCACCGTCTGCCGCACCCAGTCGTGGGCGACGGTGACGTCCGTCTCCACCGGACGGGCCACCACGGCGGCCACCGGTTCGTCCGCCCGGAGCCAGGCCGCCAGCCGGTCGCCCTGCTCGGTCCCCAGGGCGGACGCCTGACGTGCGGCCTCCTCCGCGCCCGTGCGCCGGACGCGGAGGAGCGCCTGGGCGAAGTCCACCGGCCCGGCGTGGACGCCCAGCGCCTGGTAGCCGCGCAGCCGCTCGACCAGTTCCACGGCGTCGATGGTCCCCGTGTGCCAGGTGGGGGTGGCCAGCAGATACGGCAGCCTGCCCGACCGCACCCCGGCGGCCGCTTCCCAGAGGCGGGCGTGCAGGACGCCGTTGAGCGCGTCGTGGCAGCACGAGTCCGTCCCGGTCCGGAGGGCCTGCGCGTCGTGCACCGCTTTCCGCGAGACCCGGCCGAGCAGGGATGCCGCGACGATGTGCAGGCCGTCGTGGCCGCGGGACAGCCGCCACTCGACCTCCCCCTCGGGTGCGGTGGCCCACCACATGCCGGCGAGGGCCGGCTCCAGGGCCGCGACCAGCTCCTCCGTCCCGCTGTGGGCGTACCGGACAAGGCCGTCCAGGGCCCGTTCGAACGCGGTGACGTCCTCCTGGTCGGGGCGGAGCAGGACCGCTGTCACTTCCTCGGTCAGTTCGGCCACCGAGCCGGGCGGCGGGCCGACGGGACGCGGGGCGGGGGGCGGCGGCAGGATCTCCTCGTACGCGGCCTCCGGCTCGTCCTCCAGCAGCTCCCCGAACACGGCACGCGCCGCCGCACGGTGCGCCGGGCCCAGCAACGAGGCCATGCGGGCCGTCTCCTCCCGCACTTCCGGCGTCGCGGCGGGCAGGGCGCGGGCGGCCAGCTTGAGCGCGCGCTCCTGCGTGTCGGTGTCCGGGTGTCCGAAGGCGTCCGCGATCACCGGCAGCAGCTCGCCGGCCGCCGAGGGATCCCGGCGCAGCACCTTCCCCAGGTGGACCAACTGGGCGCGCACCAGCTTCTTCTCCGTACGGAAGAGCACCGAGCCGGACACCTCGGCCAGCTGCCGGACCGACAGCGCGCCCTGCGCGTCCAGCCGGGCCAGCACCTCCTGGGCGTGGCCGGCCACCGGGGAAGGCCCGTCGGCGGCCATCGCCATCCAGTCGGCGGTCCGCGCGGCCTCCTCGTCGGAGGTGGGCCCGAGCCCCCGCACGACCAGCAGGCAGAAGCGGAGATCGGTGGGCTTCCCGCCACGCAGCAGCCGCGCGACGCAACTGTCCAGCAGGGCGGCGCGGTCGAGCAGGCCGTCCGTCACCAGGGTCGTCAGCGCGGCCGGCCAGTACCCGGCGGGGGAGCGGCTGTCGACCCATGCCACGACCGGCGGCAGCTCCGGCATCGTCAGGAGGTGCGGGATCAGGACGTCGAGATGGGCGTCCGCCCGCAGCACGTCGACCAACGGCCTCTCCGGCCGCCGTGAGCCGCTGACCCGCTCCGCCCAGGCCCGGGCCATGCCGTCCGAGACGGGCAGCGGACAGCCCGCACGCCGGGCCAGCTCCTCGACGAACCGGTACTCCGTCTCCGACTCCACGGCGCGCGCGGCCAGCCGGCGGGCGAGATCGGCGAGCCACTCCGGCTCCCGGTCGCCCAGCACCTCCAGGACCCACGGGTTCACCGAGTGCACCCAGCCCCGCATGTCCCTCGCCCCGAGCCACGTCGCGCAGCCCGCCGCCCCGGTGTGGCAGCCCGCTCCGGCCACCAGGATCGCCTTGCGGACCCGGGTGCGCTCGCCCCACGGCCAGTCCCAGGCCTCCTTGCGCAGGGCTTTCAACTCCTCCAGCGCCCCCTTGCGTCCGCCCCGGTCGAGCCGGGCCAGCAGGGGCCGGATGTCGTCCATGCGGCCCCCGCGGACCGCGTCCAGCAGCGTCTTCACCGGGCACCTCCGGCGACCGCCGCGCCACGGCGGACCATCCGGACCGCCAGGGCGTGCTTGCACGGGCCGCGCCGGCCCCGGTAGTCCGCCCACCACTGGCAGGTGCAGCTCAGCGCCCCCGACCGCTCACGGACCTGGTAGCGCCGGTCGCCCGAGCGCACCGCCGCCGCCTCGCCGTCCAGGACCACCGCCCCCTCCCGGGCCAGCCGCCGTGCCGCGACCAGCCGGGGGTTGTGGCGCTCGGCCCGGTCCGCGTCGTACGGCAGCTCGCGGTGGAAGTACGCGGCGTCCGCGAGGTCGTAGCCCACCCGGCCCGCCGTGCCCAGCCGGACCAGCGCGGCCCGGACCCGCTCCACCGGAAGGCCCGCCTGCTCCGCCAGCCGGTCCGGCTCGATCCGGGGTTCCCACGCCAGCAGCACCGAGACCAGCTCCGCGTCGGCCGCGGCGTCGTCCGTCGCCAGCGCCTCCAGGACCCCGCCCTCGCCGGAGAAGCCGCGCGAGGCGTCGGGCGACAGGGTCAGCGTGAGCCGCATCCCGGGCAGCACGACCTCCCAGGCGCTCGCGGCGGCCGCGCCGTCGGCCACCGGTCCGTACACGCGGAGCGCCGACGCGTACCGCAGGACCCGCTGCAGGGCGGTCAGCCGCTGCGGTCCGGGAAGGCACACGGCCCCGGGCACCGGCCGGGTCGTGGGCCGGAGCGTCCGGCCGGCCGGGACCACCCACCGCGCGCCGCGCGCGGCCGACCCCGAGGACGAGGGCAGCGACCTCAGGAACCGTACGGCGTCCGCCGCCGGGAGCTCCGCCCGCAGGTCGAAGGCCGCGGAGGCCACCTGCGCCTCCGCGAAGCCCCGCAGCCACCGGTCCGGCAACGGAACCTTCTTCTCCACGATCGCCCCGCCCGTCGTGGTCACCGCCATCTCCTGCGGGCCCACCCGCAGATGCAGCGGCTCGTCACCCCCCATCCGCGAAAGCGCCTCCCGCAGCGGATCGTTCACGTCCACATTGGTGGTGCCATGGCCCGTCTCCACGCCCTCCAGGCCCTCGCTCAGCACATCGAGCCGCGCGTACACCCCGCAGCAGCCGGAGAACGACTCGAACCGCAGCCGGTCGCCGTTGCCCGTCACCACCGGGTCGAGGGACGACAGCAGGGTCCGCTGGTAATAGCGCGCGGCGGCGACATCGGCGACCGCGAGCAGCCCTCGCGCCGCTATCCGCGGCGAGGCCAGGAACCCCGAGAAGAACCGGGGATGCGCCTCGGCGCCATGCGGTGTGGAGCCGCCTGCCGTCTCCAGGCCGAGCGACTGCCCCGCCTGCGAGGAGGCCAGGACGGAGGGACGTGAGTAGGCCAGGGCCTGCGACGTTCGGGTCATGGAAAAACCGTAGAACCCACCACTGACAATCGGTCATCACCGCAGGTCGACAGAGCTATTGGGCAAGGTCGGCCAGCGCGCGCACCCCGCGCACGATGTCGGCCGGCGCCAGATGCGCGTAACCGAGGACGAGACGCACGCAGCCGTCCGCCGGCCGCTCCGTGCCGTACTCGCGCAGCAGTCGCACGGCGACCCCCGCGCCCGCCGCGCGCTCCGCGAACTCCTCGTCGGGGCCCCAGCGCCCGGGGAGCCGCGCGATGGCGTGGAGCCCCGCCGCGACCCCGCTCACCTCCGTGCCCGGGATGTGCTCGGCCAGGGCCCGGGTGAGGACGTCGCGCCGCTCCCGGTACGCCCGCTGACAGCGCCTCAGCTGTCGGTCGTAACCCCCACCGGTCACGAAGTCGGCGAGCACCGCCTGTTCGAGGGACGGGTTGCCGAGGTCCATCATCCGCTTCCGCTCCACGAGCTCGGCGGTCATCGCGGCGGGCGCTACCAGCCAGCCCAGACGCAGCCCGGGGGCCAGCGACTTGCTGACCGACCCGGTGTACGCGACCCGTTCCGGATCGAGGCCCTGGAGGGCGCCGACGGGGGCACGGTCGTACCGGAAGTCGCCGTCGTAATCGTCCTCGACCAGCAGCCCGTCCGTCTCCCGCGCCCACTCCAGGAGCCGGCTGCGACGCGCGGCGGAGTACGCCACTCCGGTCGGGAACTGGTGGGCCGGCGTCGTCACCACGGCCCGCACCCCGGAACGTTCCAGCGGCTCCAGGGCCAGGCCGTGCCCGTCCAGCGGGATCATGGCGGTGGCCACCCCGGCGGAGGCGAAGAGCGCCGTGTGCTCGGGACTTCCCGGGTCCTCCACACCGACCGTGCGCACCCCGCGCCCGTGCAGGACGAACCCGAGCAGCGTCGTCGCCTGCGCGACCCCGGAACACACCAGCAGCCGTTCCGGATCGGCGACCACCCCGCGCCGCCGCGTCAGCAGCGCGGCCAGGGCGACACGCAGCTCCGGCAGACCGCGCGGATCCGGGTAGCCGAGCGCGCCGTGCGGCAGCCGGCCGAGCACGGCGCGGTGGGCGGCGGCCCAGGCGCTGCGCGGGAACAGGGAGAGATCGGGCGTCCCGGGCCGGAAGTCGACCCGCACTCCACGGGCGCGCGGCGCCAGGTCCCGCGCTCCGCCCGCCGCCGCCCTCGCCGACCCGCTCACCCACGTCCCCGCACCACGCCCGCTGCGCAGGTAGCTCTCCGCCGTCAGCTGCTCGTACGCCTCGGTCACCAGACCGCGCGACACCCCCAGATCGGCGGCCAGCTCACGGCTGGACGGCAGTCGCGTCCCCGGCGCCAGCCGACCGGAGCGGACCGCCTCGCGCAGCGCCGACTGGAGCGCCCGCCCACGGCCGCGCGCCGGAGCCGACGCCGCCGGATGCAGCAACTCCCAGGCCATGGAGGTGGATTCGCGTCCTTCTCCGTCGCCGCCGGAGGGTGAATTGGTCCCCGAAGCCGTCATGGAAGTGGACCTTAAACCGAGCCACCGTGCTCCCTAGCGTCGGTCCCATGAACACGACCTCTCTGCGCGGCGCCTCGCTCGCCGCCTTCGCCTGCGTCCTCGTCGGCGCCTCCTTCACCGCGAACAGCGTCCTCGGCGACTACCCCTACGCGGGCGGTCAGGCACTCCGCTACGGCCTCGCGGCGCTCCTCCTGATGCCCTTGATCCGCCGTCCCGGCGAGCCGCGCCCCGCCGCCACGCTGCGCCTGCTCACCGGGCGGCAGTGGGCGCGGCTCGCGCTGCTCGCCGCCGTCGGCATGGTCGGCTTCAACCTCGCCGTCCTGGCGGCCGAACGCTCCGCGGAACCAGCGGTTCCCGGTGTCTTCGTCGGCTGCGCCCCGATCCTCGTCGCCGTCCTCGTCCCCCTGCTGGAAGGGCGCAGGCCCGCCCGGCCCGTGCTGTACGCGGCGGCGCTGGTCGCCGCCGGGGCGTTCACGGTCCAGGGCTGGGGGCGCACCGACCTGAGCGGCCTCCTGTGCTCGGTCGGCGCACTGGCCGGTGAGGTGGGCTTCGCCGTGATCGCGGTGCCCGTCCTGCGCCCGCTGGGCCCGAAGCTGCTGTCCGCGACGGTGTGCGCCCTCGCCGCGACGGAGTCGACGCTCCTGGGCCTGGTGCTGGACGGCGGCGGCTTCCTCCGCGTCCCGACCGGGGCCGAGGCGCTGGCGCTGGTCTGGCAGGCGGCCGTCGTGACGGTCATCGGCTTCGTCTGCTGGTACATGGGCATGCAGCGCATCGGCGCCGAGCGCGCCACCCTCTTCTCCGGTCTCATCCCGGTCTCCGCCGCGCTCACCGCCCCGCTCGTGGGTACCGGTTCGTACGGTCTCGCCCAGGCCGCCGGGTCCTGCCTCGTCGGCCTCGGGGTGGCGATCGGCTCGGGAGTGCTGGGGCGCCGCGGCGGGACCGCCCCGCAGGTGGGAGCCCCCGCTCCGAAGGCGGACGCCGGGCCGCGCGCGGTGCGCCGGTCCGCGAACGTCCTGTGAACGCTGTGCGGCGGACCGCCGATTCACAGGGTCTCCGGCGCAGGATTGGTCTTGACCAAGGGGTTGCGCCGTCCTATGGTCTCCACGTTAAGACAGGAACCTTTAATAAATAACGTCGCGGAATAAGCCGCTGGGCGATTGCGGAGGACAGGGTGGGGACCACGCAGCTGGAAACGGTGCAGGAGCCGAAGTACTGGCACCTCAAGACCGTGCTCAGTGAGGCACTCGACTCGGACTTTGCGGTGGGGGAGATCCTTCCCAACGAGCGCGAGCTCGCCGCCCGGTTCGGCGTCGCCCGGGCCACGCTCCGGCAGGCCCTGGAGCAGCTCGAACTCGAAGGCAGGCTGCACCGCCGCCGCGGCGTCGGGACCACGGTCGCCCCGCCCCGCGTCGGCGTGGCCGTCTCCACCGCCCGCAACGACTGGACCGACGGCGGGGCCGACACGGCCTGGCAGCCGGTGGACTGCGAGAGCGCTCCCGCCCCGGCCGCCGTCGCCGCCACGCTGAACGCCGGCGCCGAGGAGCCCGTCCACGTCGTGCGCCGCATCCGCACGAGCCATGGCCAGGTGGTCGCCGCCGAACTGCTCTACGTGCCGGCCTCCTCCGTGCCCGAGCTGTCCGGGATAGACGCCCCGTCCGGCGCGGCCCGTGCCCGCAACGTCGTCCGCGAACTGCACCGCCTCGGCCTGGACGGCCAGGACCGGTCCGTCGAGCTGGGCTCCGCCCGCGCCGACGACGCCAAGGAGCTGGACCGGCTCCCCGGCGCCCCCGTCCTCGTCGTCACCACCCGCTACCTCGCCGCGGGCGGCACGGCGGCGGTCTCGGTCGCGACGTACCGGGCCGACACCTGCCGGCTCACCTTCGGCGACTCGGGCGCCCTGGAGATCAGTCACCCCGCCCAGGAAGAGCGCCAGGCTTCCTGAACCCGGGCGCGAACCCGCACCCACGGCCCGTCGCGTTCAGCGGCGGGCCGTCACCGTTCCCTCGACGGCGAACAGCTGCTCCTCCACATGGTCGAGCGCGAGCCGCAGCGCGCCCGTCGCCACCGCCGCCTCGCCGAGGAGCGACAGGCACACCCGGGGCGGGCGCAGGCAGTAGCGGGCCAGCTCGCTCCGCAGCGGGTCCAGCACCCCGTCCAGGCCGGCGGCCCAGCCCCCGACCACCACCAGCTCGGGATCGAGCGCCAGCACCAGCGCCGCCACGTCGTGCACCAGGCGCTGGATGAACCGCTCCACCGCGGCCTGCGCCTGCTCGTCGCCGTGCCGCGCCTTGGCGAACACCGCGGCCACCGCGTGCTCGTCCAGCGGGTCCAGCGGAGTGTCCGTCGTGGACAGCAGGTGCTCCGGCGTGACGTCCCGGCCCAGCAGGTGCAGCGCGCCGATCTCCCCGGCCGCGCCGCCGAACCCGCGGTGCAGCCGCCCGCCGATCAGGGAACCGGCGCCCGGGCTCAGCCCCGCCAGCACGAAGACGATGTCGTCGGACTCGGTGGCCGCGCCCTTCCAGTGCTCGGCGACGGCGGCGGCGTTGGCGTCGTTCTCCACGAGGACCGGGCAGCGGAAGGAGCGCCTCAGCCGTTCGCCCAGGGGCAGGCCCGTCCAGTCCGGCAGCGCGGTGCCCAGCCGCACGGTCCCGTCGGCCTCCACGATGCCGGGGCTGCCCACGCCCACCGCGCGCAGGCTGCTGCGGGCCACGCCGGTGCGGCGCAGGACGTCGGCGACCACGGCCCGTACCCGGTCGAGCCGGTCGTCGGCACCGGCGGTCTCCGACACCTCACGGGAGCCGGCGCCGATGATCCGCCCGTCCAGCCCCGACAACAGCGCGGAGACGCGGTGCGGGCCGATCTCGATGCCCAGCAGGTGCCCGGCCTCGGCGCGGAAGCGGAAGCGGCGGGCCGGACGGCCCTGCCGGCGGGTTTCGGCCCCCTCCGGAGCACACTCCACGACCAGGCCCGCCTCGAAGAGCCCTTCCACGACGCCCTCGACCGTGGGGCGGGACAGGCCCGTGATCCGGGTCAGGTCCGTGAGGGTCGGCGAGGACGCTCCCCGGAGGGCATGCAGTACCACCGCGGAATTGATCCGCCGCAGCAGCGAGGGATCCCCGCCGGTCAGCCGGCCCACGGTGTGTCCTCCCAGCTAGTGCGCATGTCAGGCGGATCGTACTCGCTGCTCAGGGGGGAGGCGACCGAGGGATGCGAAGCCGTTAGGAAGGGGTTCGGCACGCCGGGTGCGGCTGCCGTGTGCCCGGGCGCGGCGGTCGGCGCCATCTTCTGCCGGGCGCCGCCCAGTTGCCGTCCGGCCGGTGCCAACTGCGGGCCCGACGACCGGAACGAGGTGGCCGAAACCATCTCAAAGCAGGGGGCGGAGCCCCGATTGTCAGTGGCGGAAGGTTTACTGACGGCATGACCACCGCACATCACCTCCGCCTCATCGACGGGATGCGCGCCCGGGCGTTCCCCGCGGAACGCGTCCGGTCGGGTTCGGGAGTCAGCGGTCCTGGTTACCACACGGCGTTCCTCTACGTGGACGATGTCTGGGAGGACGACGAGGCGGGGCGGCTGGAGCGCCGGGCCCAGTGCCTCGCGGACCATGAGGCGCTGGTCACCCTGCTCGGCAGCCGCTGGGGCGAGCCGCAGTTGGTCAGTCTGTTCAGCGCCCAGGAGCGGATGCTCGCCGGCGAGGAGATCCTCCAGCCGTGGGCGGACACCGCCGCGGGCTGCGAGTACCTGCGCCTCTGGTACGTCGAGGAGCGCTGGATAGCGCTGGCGCTCTACCTGGAGGAGGGCGGCTCCGGCTGCGAGTTGAGCGTGGTCGTGACGGAGACCGACCCGCCGTGAGCGCCGCCGGCCTCCACGGCCGCGCGCAGCCGGGCGTACTCCTCGGCCATCGTGGCGGTCGTCCAGTGCGCGTTGAGGCCGCTGGGGTTGGGCAGCGCCCAGACGCGGGCCCCGCCGACCGTCCGTTCCTGCGGCCCGATCCGGGCCCGGCGTTCGCCGAACGCCGGGCGGTACGCCGTGATCCCCACGACCGCCAGCCAGAGCGGGCGCAACCGCTCGACCTTGGCGGTCAGGATCCGCCCGCCCTCCCGGAACTCCTCGGCGGACAGCTCGTCGGCCCGGGCCGTGGCCCTGGCGACGACGTTGGTGATCCCGAGCCCGTGGTCCAGCAGTTCGGCCTGCTCGGCGGGGGCCAGCCGGCGCGGGGTGAAGCCCGACAGGTGGAGCACCGGCCAGAAGCGGTTGCCGGGAAACGCGAAGTGGTGCCCCGTCGCGGCCGTCGTCAGGCTCGGGTTGATCCCGCAGAACAGGACGCGCAGGCCGCCCGCGACCACGTCGGGAACGACGCGGTCGCGGGCGGCCCGGAGCTCTTCGGGTGTCATCCGCGCGGACGGTCCGGCCGGCGAGCCGTCAGAGGATGGAGCCGGGCGCGTAGCCGGCCGCCTCGGGGTGCTGCTTGGTGATCCCCTCGATCCGCGCGACGAGTGCGCCGACCTGGTCGCCGGCCGCTCCGGTGAAGGAGAGCTTGTCGGCCATCAGCTCGTCCAGCTGGGCGCGGTCCAGCGGGATGCGCTCGTCGGCCGCGAGCTTGTCCAGCAGCTCGTTGCGCTCGGTGCCCTGCTCGCGCATGGCGAGGGCGGAGGCGACGGCGTTCTCCTTGATGGCCTCGTGCGCGACCTCGCGGCCGACCCCGGCGCGCACCGCGCCCATCAGCACCTTGGTGGTGGCCAGGAACGGCAGGTAGCGGTCCAGCTCGCGGGCCACGACGGCCGGGAACGCGCCGAACTCGTCCAGCACCGTCAGGAACGTCTCGACCAGCCCGTCGAACGCGAAGAACGCGTCCGGCAGGGCGACCCGGCGGACCACGGAGCAGGAGACGTCGCCCTCGTTCCACTGGTCGCCCGCCAGTTCGCCGGTCATCGACGCGTAACCGCGCAGGATAACCATCAGGCCGTTGACGCGCTCGCAGGAGCGGGTGTTCATCTTGTGCGGCATCGCGGACGAGCCGACCTGGCCCGGCTTGAAGCCCTCGGTGACCAGCTCGTGGCCGGCCATCAGCCGGATGGTCTTCGCCACCGACGAGGGCGCCGCGGCCAGCTGGACCAGCGCGGTCACCACGTCGTAGTCGAGCGACCGGGGGTAGACCTGGCCGACCGAGGTGAAGGCGTGCGCGAAGCCGAGGTGCCCGGCGATGCGCTCCTCCAGCTCGGCGAGCTTCCCGGTGTCGCCGCCCAGCAGGTCCAGCATGTCCTGCGCGGTGCCCACCGGGCCCTTGATGCCGCGCAGCGGGTAGCGGCCGAGCAGGTCTTCGAGGCGGCCGTACGCCACCAGCAGCTCGTCGGCCGCGGTCGCGAAGCGCTTGCCGAGGGTGGTGGCCTGCGCGGCCACGTTGTGGGAGCGCCCGGCGACGACCAGCTCGCGGTACTCGGCCGCCAGCTTGCCCAGGCGGGCCAGGACGGCCACGGTGCGGTCGCGCATCAGCTCCAGGGAGAGCCGGATCTGCAGCTGCTCGACGTTCTCGGTGAGGTCGCGCGAGGTCATGCCCTTGTGGACGTGCTCGTGGCCGGCGAGGGCGTTGAACTCCTCGATCCGGGCCTTCACGTCGTGCCGGGTGACCTTCTCGCGCTCGGCGATGGAGGCCAGGTCGACCTGGTCGAGGACACGCTCGTAATCGGCGAGGGCGGCGTCGGGCACCTCGATCCCGAGGTCCTTCTGGGCGCGCAGCACCGCCAGCCACAGCCGGCGTTCCAGCTTCACCTTCTGCTCGGGGGACCAGAGGACGGCCAGCTCCGTGGAGGCGTAGCGGCCGGCCAGGACATTGGGGATGCGAGGCTTCGCAGACACAGCAGTCACGTGTACGGATTCTACTGGCGGTTTGTGCAGCTCAGCGCCGAGGTCCGGTTTGTGCGTTACTACGAACCGGACGCGTCGCGCCCCTCCCGCTCACCGGACTCCACCTGCCGCCACGTCGCCACCGGAGCCGCCCAGCCCTTCTCCTCCGGGGTCACCCAGAAGGCCCGCCCCAGCGCGGCGTCGAACTGCGCCCCGGCCCGTCCGTCGCCCGACGAGCGCCCCGTGAGCCGCCGCCCGATCCAGGGCAGCAGGTGCTGCCGGGCGAAGCGCACGTCCTCCACCCGCCGGGCGGCCCAGCGCGCCGGG
>NZ_JAAGNI010000279.1 GCF_010550605.1 Streptomyces sp. SID9727 | reverse complement strand
CCGTGCCGCCGTCGGTCCACTCGACGGGGACGACCGCCTCGGCGCCCTCCGGGAGCGGGGCGCCGGTCATGATGCGGGCGGCCTCGCCCGCGCCGACGCGCCGGCCGGGGCCGAGCCCGTCGTCGCCGGCCGCGATGTCGCCGATGACGGTGAGGACGGCGGGGAACTCCTCGGTGGCGCCCTCGACATCGGCGACGCGGACCGCGTAACCGTCCATCGAGCTGTTGTCGAAGGGCGGCAGGGCGACCTCCACCACGACGTCCTCGACCAGGACGCAGCCCTGGGCCTCGGGCAGGTGCAGCTCGATGGGTTCGAGCGGCCTCACCGCGGCGAGGATGTCTTCCAGGTGCTCGTCCACCGACCAGATCGTGCTGCTCAACGTGCTACATCTCCTCGGTGACGTACCGGCGGAGCCAGCTGCGGAACTCCGGCCCCAGGTCCTCACGTTCGCACGCGAGTCTGACAATGGCACGCAGATAGTCGCTGCGGTCGCCGGTGTCGTAGCGGCGGCCCTTGAAGACGACGCCGTGCACGGGCCCGCCGGCCTTCTCGTCCTCGGCGAGCAGTTGCAGGGCGTCGGTCAGCTGGATCTCGTTGCCCCGGCCCGGCTCGGTCCGGCGCAGTATCCCGAACACGGCGGGGTCCAGGACGTAGCGGCCGATGACCGCGAGGTTGCTGGGCGCGTCGGCGGGTTCCGGCTTCTCGACCAGGCCGGTGACGCGTACGACGTCCGCTTCGGCGGTGGGCTCGACGGCCGCGCAGCCGTACTGGTGGATCATCGCGGGCGGGACCTCCATGAGCGCGATGACGCTGCCGCCCTCGCGCTCCTGGATCTCGGTCATCCGGGTCAGCAGCGGGTCGCGGGGGTCGATCAGGTCGTCGCCCAGGAGCACCGCGAACGGCTCGTCGCCGACGTGCGGCGCGGCGCACAGGACGGCGTGGCCCAGGCCGCGGGGGTCGCCCTGGCGGACGTAGTGCATGGTGGCGAGGTCCGTGGACTCGCGGACCTTGCGCAGCCGGTCGGCGTCGCCCTTGCGGGTCAGGGCGCCCTCCAGCTCGTAGTTCCGGTCGAAGTGGTCCTCCAGGGGACGCTTGTTGCGGCCGGTGATCATCAGTACGTCGTGCAGTCCGGCGGCCACCGCTTCCTCGACGACGTACTGGATGGCAGGCTTGTCGACGACCGGCAGCATCTCCTTGGGAGTGGCCTTGGTGGCCGGGAGGAAGCGGGTCCCGAGGCCCGCCGCCGGGATGACGGCCTTGCTGATCCTGGAGCTCGACTGGGTCATGCGCTGAACTTTATCGGGGCCACGTGGGCGGAAGATGAGGCTCCGGTTAACTTTGTCCTCATATAGACCTGTCCGAGAGGCCGGTGGGTGTCCGTTGAGCACCGACATGTCCGCAAAGGCCGAACTGCGGCGCGATCTGCTCGCCGCGCGGCGGCTCCTGACGGACCGGGACGTCCAACGGGCCGCCTCGGTTCTCGCCGGCCACGCGCTCGGACTGCCGGAGCTGAGCGGGGCCCGGACCGTCGCCGCGTACGTCTCGGTGGGGCGCGAGCCGGGCACCCGCGCGCTGCTGGACGCGCTGCGCGCCCGGGGCGTACGGGTGCTGCTGCCGGTCCTCCTCGCCGACAACGACCTGGACTGGGCGGCGTACGAGGGGGCGGAAGGGCTCGCGAGGGCGGGTCGCGGGCTGCTCGAACCCACCGGCGGGCGGCTGGGCCCCGACGCCGTCCTGGAGGCGGACGCGGTGCTGCTGCCCGGGCTCGCGGTGGACGCGCGCGGCATGCGGCTGGGGCGCGGCGGCGGCAGCTACGACCGGGTGCTGGCCCGCCTGACGGCCGCCGGAGCCGTGCCCGCGCTCATCGTCCTGCTGTACGCGAACGAGGTGGTCGCGCGGGTGCCCGCGGAGCCGCACGACTTCCCCGTGAACGCGGTGGTCACACCGCAGGGCCCCCGGCGCTTCAGCGTGAGCTGAGGCACCGGGGGCCTGCGGGGCGCACTCACGGTTTGAGGGTCAGCGTGTCCGTCGTCGTCCCGGCCACGGCGTTCGTGCCGTAGGCCCAGGGCAGCAGTTCACCGTTGACCCACTTGTCGGTCTGGTCGGTGTAGTGCGCGCTGAACGCGTGCCCGGAGGCGCCGGTGAGGTTGATCCAGCGGGACTTGTCCCAGTCGGCCACGTTGAGGACCATCCGCATCGACGGCACCCAGACCACCTCGTAGCCGCCGGCCGCGTTCCAGCCGGTGGCGTCCACGGCGGCCTCGCCGCCGCCGAGGTCCCAGGGGCCCCGGTTCAGGAGCCGCTGGAGGAGTCCGGGGCCCTCGGTGCCCAGGGTCTGGTTCTTCAGGGTCAGCTGGTGGAGCCGGCCCCAGTTCCAGGTGGTGATGTCCTTGCCCAGCTTGGCCGTGAGCTCCCAGCGGGCGTCCTCCATGGCGCGGGCGAACAGCTCGTCGCGGGTCTCGGTCGCCTTGTCCTTGCGGCTCTTGGGCGTCTTCCACCACGGGCTGTCCGGCTTGTCCATGAGGTTGGCGACGACCTGGTACCAGCGGTCACCGCCGTCCGGCTGCGCGGAGTCCGGGGAGCGCTGGCCGCACTCGCGCACCAGCCGGTCCTGCTCGTCGGCCGGGCCCGAGTTCTTGGCCGGGGGCACGTTCAGGCACTCGCCCTCGACGCGCATCTCCTTGGGCAGCTTGTCACCGAAGGCGAGCTTGAGGATGTTGCGCCAGACGCCGTTGAAGTACGCGGCGGCGGCCGAGTCTGCCTCCTGGGTGTAGTCCCAGCCCTCCAGCAGCTTCTGCGCCTGGCGGACGTCCTTGTCGGCGACGTTGATCTTCAGCAGTTCGGGCACCAGCAGCGCGGCGATCTCGCTGGTGTTGTCCATCTGCATCTTCTGCATGTCCTCGGTCGAGATCTTGCCGCCGCCCTTGATCTTCGACTGGATGAGGTCGTTGATCCGCTGGCTGCGGCTGCCGTAGCCCCAGTCCTTGGTCAGCAGGTACGGGTAGGTGTCCTCGTCGATCACGGCCTGGTTGGCGGTGACGATGTAGCCGCGCTTCGGGTTGTACTCGTAGGGCAGCTCGTCGAACGGGATCGGGTCCTTCTTCCAGCCGTACGCCGAGGACCAGCCGGGGCTGGGCGTCGTGCCGTCGCCCTTCTTGCGGACCGGGATCGTGCCGGGGGCCTGGTAGCCGATGTTGCCCTTGGTGTCGGCGTAGATGAGGTTCTGCGAGGGGACCTCGAAGTGCTCGGACGCCTTGCGGAAGCTCGTGAAGTCCTTGGCGCGGTTCAGCTCGAACACGGCGTCCATGGAGTGGCCGGGCTGCAGCGCGGTCCACTTCAGGGCGACGGCGTAACCGTCGGCGCGGTCCGGGGCGGAGTTGGTGACGGGGGCCTTCTGGCCGACCTTCTCCAGCTCGCTGCTGCGGTCGGAGACCAGCGGGCCGTTGTTGGTCTCGCGGACCGTGATGTGCCGGTCCTTGCCGCCCGCGACCTTGATGGTCTCCTCGCGGGTGGTGAAGGGCTTGGTCCTGCCGTCGTACAGGTAGCCGTCGGAGGTGACCTTCTCCAGGAAGAGGTCGGTGACGTCGGCGCCGAGGTTGGTGAAGCCCCAGGCGATGTCCTGGTTGTGGCCGATGATCACACCGGGCATGCCGGAGAAGGTGTAGCCGGCCGTGTCGTACTTGCAGGTTTCGGAGACCTGCCGGCAGTGAAGGCCCATCTGGTACCAGAGGGACGGCAGCATCGGCGCGAGGTGCGGGTCGTTGGCGAGCAGCGGCTTGTTGGTCGTCGTGTACGTGCCGGAGACCACCCAGGAGTTCGAGCCGATGCCGGTGCCGTTCGGGCCGAGCAGCGCGGGGATCTCGTCCAGGGTGTCGGAGAGCGCGCCGAGCTGCGTGTTCAGGCCCTGCGTCGCGCCCGCCACGGTGCCGGCGCCGGTGCCCTCGGAGTCCGTGGCCTTCGGGTCGAACGTGCCGGTGACCGAGGAGATGCCGCCCTCGGTGACGATCGGCTCGTGCTTGTCGTACGGGTACGCGGGGTAGAGCTGCTTGATCTCGTCGGCGTCGAGCCGGCTCGTCATCAGCGAGCGGTCGATCTCGTCCTGCATGTTGCCGCGCAGGTCCCAGGCCATGGCCTTCAGCCAGGCGACCGAGTCGACCGGGGTCCACTTCGTCGGCTTGTAGTCGTTGGTGAGGCCGAGCGCGGCGTACTCGACGGAGATGTCCTTGCCGTCGCGCCCCTTCAGGTAGGCGTTCACGCCGTCCGCGTACGCCTGGAGGTTCTTCTTGGTCTCGTCGGACAGGACGGTGTCGTACTCCTCCTGCGCGACCTTGCGCCAGCCCAGCGTCCGCAGGAAGGAGTCCGTCTCGACCTGCCCGGAGCCGAACATCTCGGAGAGCCGGCCGGCCGTCAGGTGGCGGCGTACGTCCATCTCCCAGAAGCGGTCCTGCGCCTGCACGAAGCCCTGGGCGCGGAACAGGTCGGCGTCCGAGTCCGCGTAGATCTGCGGGATCCCGTAGCCGTCGCGCTTGACGTCGACGTTGCCGGAGAGCCCGTCGAGGTGGATGGTCCCGCTGGTCTGCGGGTACGAGGCGCGCACGGTGGACACGGACCAGTACGTTCCGTAACCGATGCCCGCGACCAGCGCCAGCACCAGGACGATCAAGAGAAGGCGGGCGCGGCGTCCCTTCTTCCTCTTCTTGCGCGGCCCGCCACCGGCGGTACCGGTGGATCCGGAGGAGACGGTTGTTGTGGCGGGCATCGCTGTCCTTCGAGGGCAGGGCGGTCCTGGGAGTGCAGGAGCAACCATAGGCGCAGCGCGTCACCCACTCGGACGCGGTATCAGGATGGCTCGAATTGCGTAGCGATCGTACGAATACTCGAACGCATCAAGAAAACGTTAAAGATTAGGTAAGGTAACGAAGTACCGGCCGCCGGAAGACGATCCGGCAGGCGTACGCAGGGAAAGGACCGGCCACTGACTGTCCACTCGCTCAACGAACTCCTGCTCGCCTGCTCGCTCGTCCTGCTCGTCGCCGTCGTGGCGGTACGCATCTCGTCCCGCAGCGGGCTCCCCAGCCTGCTCCTGTACCTGGGCATCGGCATCGCCCTGGGCCAGGACGGCTTCTTCGACGTCAAGTTCGACAACGCGGAGCTGACGCAGGTCATCGGCTACGCGGCACTCGTCGTGATCCTCGCCGAGGGCGGCCTCGGCACGAAGTGGAAAGAGGTCAGACCCGCGCTTCCGGCGGCCGCGGTGCTGTCGCTGGTCGGCGTGGCGATCAGCGTCGGCGTGACCGCGGCCGGGGCGCACTACCTGGTCGGCCTGGAATGGCGGCAGGCGCTCATCATCGGCGCGGTCGTCTCCTCCACGGACGCCGCGGCGGTCTTCTCCGTACTGCGCAAGGTCCCGCTGCCCGCCCGCGTCACCGGCGTCCTGGAAGCCGAGTCCGGCTTCAACGACGCCCCCGTGGTCATCCTCGTCGTCGCCTTCTCGACCATCGGCGAGGTCGAGAGCTGGTACGTACTGATCGGCGAGATAGCCCTGGAGCTGGCCATCGGCGCCGCCGTCGGCATCGCCGTGGGCTGGCTCGGCTCGTACGGGCTGCGCCATGTGGCGCTCCCCGCCTCCGGCCTCTACCCCATCGCCGTCATGGCCATCGCGGTGTCCGCGTACGCGGCCGGCGCCATGCTCCACGGCAGCGGGTTCCTCGCCGTCTACCTGGCATCGATGATCCTCGGCAACGCCAAACTGCCGCACTGGCCGGCGACCCGGGGCTTCGCGGACGGGCTCGGCTGGCTCGCCCAGATCGGCATGTTCGTCCTGCTCGGCCTGCTGGTCACCCCGCACGACCTGCTGGACGACTTCTGGCCCGCCGTCGTCGTGGGCCTGGTGCTGACCGTGGTGGCACGGCCGCTGGAGGTCTTCATCTCGCTGGTGCCGTTCCGGTTGCCCTGGCAGGAGAAGGCCCTCATGTCATGGGCCGGGCTGCGCGGCGCCGTACCCATCATCCTGGCGACCATCCCCATGGTGTCCGGAATCGAAGGCTCCACCCGGGTCTTCAACATCGTCTTCGTCCTGGTCATCGTCTACACCCTCATCCAGGGCCCGACCCTCCCCTGGCTCGCCAAGGCCCTCCACATCAAGGACGACCCGTCCGAGGCGTCCGACCTGGGCATCGAATCGGCGCCCCTGGAACGGCTGCGCGGGCACCTGCTGTCCGTGGCCATCCCCGCGAAGTCGAAGATGCACGGCGTCGAGGTCGGAGAGCTCCGCATGCCCGCGGGCGCCGCGGTCACCCTCGTGGTGCGCGACGACAAGAGCTTCGTACCCGCCCCGTCCACGGTGCTCAGGCGCGGCGACGAACTGCTCGTCGTGGCCACCGACCCGGTGCGCGACGCGGCCGAGGCACGGCTGCGCGCGGTCGCCGAGGGCGGCAAGCTGGCCGGCTGGCTCAAGCAGGGCACCGCCGAACAGGAGGGGCACAAGCGCAACGCGAAGGCACATCACTGAGCCCACACCGCGTTCACAGGCGGCGAGGGGCGGAGCGCCCACAATCGCAGGGCCTCCACCCTTCCTGCCTGTAGCATGAAGGAAACCCAGAATCACCGATTGATCGACCAACTCTGCCTGACGCAGAGCTGGCGCGACCGTATGGCGGTCGTGGCGTCCTCCGTACCGGCTGTGCCCCGCACACCGGCCGCGAGCGCCCGGCATCTACCGCAGTTCCGCGCGAAGAGGACAGCTCTCGGCAGCCCCCGCCCGGGCCCGCACCCCTGTGCCGGCCGCCCCGGGGGCACGGCCACCAGGCGGCAGAAAGGCAAGGACCGTGGCGTCCACGGTCTCCGAACGCCCCGGATACGGGCAGCTGCTGCGCACCCCCGGGGCGTGGACCTTCCTCCTTCCCGGCTTCGCCGCACGGCAGCCCTTCGCGATGCTGACCATCGGCATCGTGCTGCTCGTCCAGCACACCACCGGCTCGTACGGCAGCGCCGGCGCCGTCGCGGCCGTCACCGGGGTCTCCATGGCCCTGTTCGCGCCGCAGACGGGCAAGCTCGCCGACCGGTTCGGCCAGCGGGCCGTGCTGCTCCCCGGCGTCCTGGTCCACGCCGCCGCCGTCTCGCTCCTGGTGACGCTCGCCCTGGCGGACGCGCCCCTCTGGGCCCTGTTCGCCGCGGCCGTTCCGACCGGCGCGTCCGTCCCGCAGATCGGCCCCATGGTGCGGGCCCGCTGGGCGGCCATGCTCGGCGCGGCACCGGGCCGCGAGGCGTCCCCGCTGCTGCCGACGGCCGCCGCGTTCGAGTCGGTGACGGACGAGTTCACCTTCGTCATCGGCCCGGTCGTCGCCACCGCGCTCTGCACGGGCGTGCACCCGGCGGCCGGCCTCATCGCCGAGGCCGCGCTCACCCTGGTCGGCGGTCTGCTCTTCGCCGCGCGGCGCGCCACGCAGCCGCCCGTCCGCGACCGCTCCCTGCCCGGCACCGAGCGGCACGCCTCGGCCCTGTCCATCCCCGGCGTACGCGTGCTCGCGGTCGCCTTCCTCGGCATCGGCTCGGTCTTCGGCGGCATGCAGGTCTCGCTGACCGCGTTCGCCGAGGAGATCGGCAACCCGGGCGCCAACGGCGTGCTGTACGGGATCTTCGCCGCCGGCAACATGCTCGCCGGGATCGCCTGCGGGGCCGTCGCCTGGAAGTCCGGCCCCCGCCGCCGCCTGCTCGTCGGCTACACGGCGCTGGCGCTCACCGCGTCGGGCCTGTGGGCGGTGCACTCCGCGCCGCTGCTCGCCGGGCTGGGTCTGCTGGTCGGGCTCTGCATCGCCCCGGCCCTGATCAGCGGCTACACGCTGGTCGAAGCGCTGGTGCCGGGCTCGGCGCGGACGGAGGCGTTCACCTGGCTGACGGGCGCGGTCGCGCTGGGCCAGGCGGCGGCGGTGACCGTGGCCGGCCAACTCGCGGACGGACACGGCGCGAGCGCCGGTTTCCTGGTCCCGCTGGTGGGTACGGTGCTGGCCCTGGCGACCCTGCTGACGCTGCGGTCGAGGCTCCTGCCGGCCGGTGCGGGGCGGACCGTCGCGCGTGGTATCGGTCACCGCGGGCCGGTCACGGTGGACTGATCCAGCGGAATACGTCACTATGGAGCGTCGTTAGCACTCATCGAGTCAGAGTGCCAGGAGGAACAAAGTGCCGACCTACCAGTACCAGTGCACCGAGTGTGGCGAGGGCCTCGAAGCGGTGCAGAAGTTCACCGATGACGCCCTCACGGTGTGCCCGAACTGCGACGGACGCCTGAAGAAGGTGTTCTCGGCGGTCGGCATCGTCTTCAAGGGTTCCGGCTTCTACCGGAACGACAGCCGCGGCTCCTCGTCGAGCAGCACGCCGGCTTCCTCCGCCGCGAAGACCTCCGGTTCCGGATCGTCGTCCTCCAGCTCCTCGACGTCCTCGGACTCGAAGTCCTCGGCCGCCCCGGCGTCCACGTCGTCGGCCTCCTCGTCCTCTTCCTCGACGAGCGGTTCGTCGGCCGCCTGAGCGCCCGGCTCCACAGCTTTCGCGAAGAGCCTCCTTCCTGCGGGGAACCCCGCTTCCGCGAAGACCCGGCTTTCACGAAGACCTCGCCTTGGCGAAGACCCGGCTTTCACGAAGACCCCGCTTTCGCGAAGACCCCGCCGAACCGCTCGGCGGGGTCTTCGCGCGCCCACGCCCGTCGGAGGGGGCTTCGCGGACACGGCCTAGGGTGACCGCATGGCGAACGCAGAGATCGGTGTGATCGGCGGCTCGGGGCTGTACTCCTTCCTGGAGGACGTCACCGAGGTCCGCGTGGAAACCCCTTACGGAGACCCCAGCGACTCCGTCTTCATCGGCGAGACGGGCGGCCGCCGGGTCGCCTTCCTCCCCCGGCACGGCCGGGGCCACCACGTGCCCCCGCACCGCATCAACTACCGCGCCAACCTGTGGGCGCTGCGCTCGGTCGGCGTCCGCCAGGTGCTGGGCCCGTGCGCGGTGGGCGGCCTGCGCCCGGAGTACGGGCCGGGCACCCTGATCGTGCCGGACCAGCTGGTGGACCGCACCAAGACCCGGGTGCAGACCTATTACGACGGTGTCACCCGGGCCGACGGGGCCCTGCCGAACGTGGTGCACCTGGGCTTCGCCGACCCGTACTGCCCCGAGGGCCGCAAGGTGGCGCTGGCCGCCGCGCGGGGCCGGGACTGGGAGGCGGTGGACGGCGGCACGCTCGTGGTGGTCGAGGGGCCGCGCTTCTCGACCCGCGCCGAATCGCGCTGGCACGCGGCGATGGGCTGGTCCGTGGTCGGCATGACCGGCCACCCCGAGGCGGTGCTCGCCCGCGAACTGGGCCTCTGCTACACCACGATGACCCTGGTCACGGACCTGGACGCGGGCGCGGAGGCCGGTGAGGGCGTCTCCCACGAGGAGGTGCTGAAGGTCTTCGCCGCCAATGTGGACCGGCTGCGCTCGGTCCTCTTCGACGCGGTGGCGGCGCTGCCGGCGGCGGACGAGCGGGACTGCCCGTGCGGGCACGCGCTGGACGGGATCGAGACGGGGATCGCGCTGCCGTAGCGAGCCCGTTGTTCGCGCGGCGGGGCTTCGGCCCGGTGGTGTCCGGGCCTGGCCGCCTGGTCGCCTGGTCGTTCCGGCCTGGCCGTGTTCCGGCGGCCCGCCCGTTCCCGCCGCCGCCTGGCCGTTCCCGCGTGCCCGTGTTCCGGCCTGCCCGTGTTCCGGCGGCCCGCCCGTTCCCGCCTGCCGTGTTCCCACCTGCGGGTGACGGGGTTTTCCCCATGCGGTAGACGGTCCACAGGCTCCGGCGGGAATCGGGCGGCTGGTGGATCGTGGGGGTTGTCCGGCGGCCGGAACCTCGGGGTTCCGGCCGTTGGGCCCCACCCATCGGCCCCTGACGCAGGCGGTGTTCGCGATGCGCTCGTCCGGTTCCCCCTCCTTCCCCCAGACCGCTTCCGCCGTTCCCCGCACGGGCGCGCCGCCGGGGCCGTTGCCCGCGCCGCCGCCGTGCGGGGTGCCGGCGTTCCCGCCCCTGCGGGTGCGTGGGGGTGCCGGTCAGCGGCTGCGCCGTGCGGTGTGGCGGC
>NZ_JAAGNI010000264.1 GCF_010550605.1 Streptomyces sp. SID9727 | reverse complement strand
GGCGTCGCCGAGCAGCCGGCCGAGCGCGTCGGCGAGGGCGGCCGGG
Organism: Streptomyces sp. SID9727; assembly: GCF_010550605.1. Taxonomy (GTDB): domain Bacteria; phylum Actinomycetota; class Actinomycetes; order Streptomycetales; family Streptomycetaceae; genus Streptomyces. Next base: position 15,745 of record NZ_JAAGNI010000264.1, on the reverse strand, counting down.
TCGCCGGGCGGGACCGCGAGGCAGGTCTCCCCGTCGGGGCCCGCGACCTCCGGGATGGCGCCGCCGGTCGTCGCGACGAGCGGGGTGCCGGTGGCCATGGCCTCGGCGGCGGGCAGCGAGAACCCCTCGTACAGCGAGGGGACGCAGGCGATCTGCGCACCGCGCACCAGGTCGACCAGCTCGGCGTCGCTGATGCCCTTGACGAACTCGACGGCGTCCGCGAGGCCGTGCCGCTCGATGGCCCGGGCGACCGGCCCGTCCTCGGCGCGCTTGCCGACGACGACGAGGTGGGCGGCCGGGTTGCCGGTACGGAGCTTGGCCAGCGCCTCCACGAGGTGGACGAGGCCCTTGAGCGGGACGTCGGCGCTCGACGTGGTGACGATGCGGCCCGGGACCTCGGGGACCGAGGGGTCGGGCGACCACAGATCGGTGTCGGCGCCGATGTGGACGACCCGGATGCGGCGCGGGTCGACGCCGAGGTGGTCCACGATCTCCTGCTTGGAGGAGCCGGAGACGGTGAGCACGGACGGCAGCCGGCGCGCGACCCGCTTCTGCATCCGGGTGAACCCGTACCAGCGGCGCACGGAGGCCCGGCGGCGCCGGCTCGTCGCGGCGTCCAGGTCGAGCTGCCGGTCGACGGTGATGGGGTGGTGGATCGTGGTGACCAGGGGCGCGCCGAGGTCGGCGAGGAGCCCGTAGCCGAGCGTCTGGTTGTCGTGGACGACGTCGAACTCGCCGCGCCGGGCGGCGAGGTGGCGCCGGGCCCGCAGGCTGAAGGTGAGCGGTTCGGGGAAGCCGCCGGTCCACATGGTGGCGACCTCGGCGGCGTCGATCCAGTCCCGGTACTCGCCGCGCTTCGGGGTGCGGAACGGGTCGGGCTGCCGGTACAGGTCGAGGCTGGGCAGTTCGGTGAGCGGGACGCCCTCGTCGAGGACCGGGTAGGGCTGGGCGCCGATGACTTCGACGCGGTGGCCGAGGCGGGCGAGCTCGCGGGCGAGGTGCCGTACGTAGACGCCCTGGCCGCCGCAGAAGGGGTTGCCCTTGTAGGTGAGGAGCGCGATGCGCAGGGGTCCGTCGCCGGGGCCCGTGCCCGGTGCGGCGACGCCCGTACGGGGGCCCGACTCAACGGCCTCAGCGGTCACACTCGGCCCCCTTCTCACTGCGTGTTCGCCGGAGCGTAACCGCTCGCGCTAATCTAGAACAAGTTTCAGACTGGGTAGTTCAATGAGCTACGAATCTACCGGCAGGTAGCTTCGACGCAACGGGCGGATCGGGTGATTCACGCCACGGCACACACCCTGGCCACGGGACGGGACACATGACAGCGGAAGCCAGACCGGCATCGCCGCCCCTGACGGAACGCCAGGAGGCCCGCCGTCGCCGCATCCTGCGGGCCACCGCCGAGCTGGCCGGCCGGGGCGGTTTCGAGGCCGTCCAGATGCGCGAGGTGGCGGAGGCCGCCGAGGTCGCCCTCGGCACCCTGTACCGGTACTTCCCGTCCAAGGTCCACCTCCTCGTCGCCACCCTGCACGACCGGCTCCAGCACCTGCGCACCGCCCTCCGCGAGCGCCCCCCGGCCGGGGACGACGCGGCCGCCCGGATCGCCGGGACGCTGCTGCGGGCGTTCCGCGCGATGGGACGTGAACCGCAGCTGGCGGACGCCATGATGCGCGCGCTGACCTTCGCGGACCGGGGCGCGAACAGCGAGGTCGACGCGGTCTCACGGCTCACGACGGCGATCATCCTGGACGCGCTGGGCAGCGGCCACCCGACGCCGGGGCAGCTCTCCGCCGTGCGGGTGATCGAGTACACCTGGCACTCCGCGCTGATCACCTGGCTCGCCGGCCGGACGTCGCTCGCCCAGGTGCGCACGGACATCGAGACGGTGTGCCGGCTGGTCGGCCCGGCGGCCCCCTGACCTCCTGCCATGTGCGGCGCCCACACGCCCCGGGGGCGAGGTGGGGTGCCCTGCACCATATCGACGGCGGCGCGGTGTCCATACGGTTCGGCGACATCACAGGAACACGCCGAGGAGCCGGTCACCATGCCCCGCAGCCGTACCGCCAGCAGAGCCCGCAGATCCCTCAGTGACATCCGTACCGTCGCCGTCCTGGCCGCAGCCGGCCTGGTACTGACGGGCTGTACCGCCGCCGGGAAGGCGGGCGGTTCCGACTCCGCCGGGACCGGCGACGACGCGGCCGTCAAGGTCGGCCTGGTGTACTCCAGGACCGGGCTCCTCGCCGACTACGGCAAGCAGTACCGGGACGGCTTCATGGCCGGTCTCGACTACGCCACCCAGGGCACCCGCGAGGTCGCCGGACACCGCATCGAGGTCAGCGAGCAGGACGACGCGGGCGACCCGGGCAAGGCGGTCTCCGCCGCGAAGAACCTCATCGGCAAGGGCTACAAGGTGCTGGCCGGCACCACCGATTCGGGCGTCGCCCTCCAGATGGCCCCGCTCGCCGCGCAGAACAAGGTGCTGTACGTCAGCGGACCGGCCGCGACCGACGCGGTGACCGGGATCAACGACTACACCTTCCGCTCCGGCCGCCAGTCCTACCAGGACATCCTGACGGCGGGCACGATGCTCGGCGACGCCAAGGGCAAGAAGGTCACGGTGCTCGCCCAGGACTCCACCTTCGGCCAGGCCAACGTGGCCGCCGTGAAGGCGGTCCTCGGCCAGAAGGGCGCGAAGGTCGGCTCGGTGCTGGCGCCGCCGAGCGCGACGGACCTGACGCCGTTCGCCCGGCAGGTCAAGGCGGGCGGCCCCGACCTGGTCTTCGTCGCCTGGGCCGGCTCCACCGCACCGGCGCTGTGGACCGCGCTCGACCAGCAGGGCGTGCTCGGCGCGAGCAAGGTCGTCACCGGCCTGGCCGGCACCGCCTCGTACCCGGTCTTCGGAGCCGCCGGGGCCAAGGTGTCGTTCCTGGCGCACTACTTCCCGGGCGCGGGCGGCGGCAACCCCGTGGAGAAGGCGATGCTGGACGCGGTGGAGAAGGACGGCGGCAGGCCCGACCTGTTCACGCCGGACGGCTTCACGGCCGCCCAGATGATCGTGCACGCCGTCGAGAAGGGCGGCGCCACCGACACCGCCGCGATGGTGAAGGCCCTGGAGGGCTGGAGCTTCGACGGGGTCAAGGGACCGGCCCGGGTGCGCGGCGAGGACCACGCGCTGCTCCAGCCGATGTTCGTGGCCAAGCTGGACGGCAAGGGCAAGACCGCCGAGCCGAAGCTGCTGGACACCGAGCAGCTGGACGCCGTCGCGCCGCCCGTGAAGCCCGCGGCGGGCTGACCCGTGACCGCAGCACCCCACACCCCCGGGCAGGCGGGCCCGGCGGACCGGGAGGCGCCCGTGCTCCGGCTGGACGGACTCGGCTGGAGCGTCGGCGGCGCCACCATCGTCCAGGACGTCTCCCTGAGCGTCCGCGAGGGCGAGTTCCTGGCCTTCATCGGGCCCAACGGAGCGGGCAAGACCTCCCTCTTCAACCTGATCAGCGGGCTGAACCTGCCGACCGCCGGGCGGATCGAGCTGGACGGCGCCGAGATGACCGACCGGCCCGCGCACGTCCGGGCCCGGCGCGGCGTCGGCCGGACCTTCCAGACGTCGAGCCTCTGGCCCGCGATGACCGTCGCCGACCACGTCCGGCTCGCCGCGCAGGCGGCCCGGGGCGGCTCGTACCGGCTGTGGCGGCGCGCCGACGCGTACACCGCCGAAGTGGCCGGTGTCCTGGAGCGCACCGGGCTCGGCCATCGGGCCGGGGCCACGGCGGGCGAGCTGTCGCACGGCGAGAAGCGGAAGCTGGAGCTGGCCGTGCTGCTGGTGGGCGAGCCCCGGCTGATGCTGCTCGACGAGCCGATGGCCGGGGTGAGCGCCGAGGAGGTCCCCGCCCTGACCGCACTCATCCGCACCCTGCACCGCGAGGAGGGGCGCACGGTCCTCATGGTCGAACACCACATGGACGTCCTGCTCGGCCTCGCCGACCGGCTCGCCGTGATGCACCACGGCCGGCTGCTCGCCCTGGACACCCCGGAGGCGGTCACCGCCGACCCGGTCGTGCAGCAGGCGTACCTCGGGGAGGGGCTGTGACGGAACAACCCCTCCTGGACGTACGGGATCTGCGGGTCCTGATCGGCGGCCGGCACATCCTGCACGGCGTCGACCTCGACGTCAGCGCGCACGGCGTCACCGCGCTCCTCGGGCGCAACGGTGCCGGGAAGACCACCACGGTCCGGGGCATCCTCGGGCTCGTCCCGCGCGCCGGGAGCGTCCGGCTCGACGGCGAGGAGACCGCGGGCCTGCCCACGCACGCCCTGGTCCGTCGCGGCATCGGCTACGCCCCCGAGGACCGGGGCGTCTTCGCCGGGCTGACCGTCGCGGAGAACCTGCGCCTGGCCGAGCGGCGCGGCGCGGGCGAGCCGGCGTACGGCCTGGTCCACGAGCTGTTCCCGGAACTCAAGCAGCGGGCACGGCAGTTGGCGGGGACGTTGTCGGGCGGCCAGCAGCAGATGGTGGCCATCGGGCGCACCCTGCTCAACGCCAACCGGCTGATCATCGCGGACGAACCGACGAAGGGCCTGGCGCCGAAGGTCGTCACCGAGGTGGCCCAGGTGCTGGAGCGGGCCGCCGAGGCGGTGCCGGTGCTCCTCGTGGAGCAGAACCTCGCCGTGGTGCGCCGGCTGGCGGGGCACTGCGTGGTCCTCGCCGACGGCCGCACCGCCCACCGGGGCCCGGCCGCCGAGCTGCTGGGCGACGCGGAGGCGGCCCGCACGCTGCTCGGCGTGGGCCACGGCCCGCTCCCCGCACACCCTTCCGTGAAGGCGGATTCCTGATGTCCACCCTCGTCCTGCTCACCATGACCGGACTCGGTCTGGGGGCCCTCTACTTCCTCGTCGCGTCCGGACTGTCACTGATCTTCGGCCTGATGGACGTACTCAACTTCGCGCACGGGGCGCTGCTGTCCATCGGCGCGTACGGCACCTGGTGGGCCGCGTCCGGGAACCTCCCCGGCGCGGGCCCCGGCGGCGCCGGCTTCGCCCTGGCGGTCCTGTTCGGTACGGCGGTGGGCACCGCCGCCGCCGTGCTCCTCGAACTCGCGGTCGTCCGCCCGCTCTACACCCGGCCGCGCGAACAGGTGCTCGCCACGGTCGGGGTGGGGCTCGCGGTCCCCGCGCTGCTCTCCGGCGTCTGGGGCTCGGACGCCCACACCTTCCCCGGGCCCGAGGCGCTGTCCGGCACCTTCGGGCTGCTGGGCGCGCGGGTCCCGGTCAACCGGCTGGTCCTGGTGGGCGCGGCGGTCGTGGTGCTGGTCGCGCTGCGGCTGTTCCTCGGGCGGACCCGGCACGGCCTGGTCGTCCGGGCGGGCGTCGAGGACCGGGCGATGGTCACCGCGCTCGGCATCGACGTCCGCAAGGCGTTCACGCTGGTCTTCGCGATCGGCGGCTGCGCGGCGGCGCTGGGCGGGGCGCTCGGCGGGCTGTACTTCGGCTCGGTCGACCCGCGCCAGGGCACCTCGCTGCTGATCTTCGCGTTCGTCGTCGTGGTCACCGGCGGCATGGGCTCGGTGACGGGCGCCGCCGTGGCGTCGGTGGTCATCGGCCTGGTCCAGCAGTTCGCCAACTACTACACCGCAGCGGGGCTCGGCGACCTGGCCGTCGTCGTCCTGCTCGCCGTGCTGCTGCTGATCCGGCCGCGCGGACTGACGGGGAGGCTCGCGTGAGCACCGCCACCGACACACCCGACCGCACCACCGGGCGCGCCGCCCCCGGGCCGGTCCCCGCCGGTCGCTTCCGCCCGCTGCGCTGGTGGCCCGCCGCCGTCCTGCTCGTCCTGGCCGTCGCCCCGTTCAGCGCGGTGCCGGTGCCGGGGCTGCTGGACGGACCGCTGGGCTCGGCCGGAAGCCTGCAACTCCTGGCCACCTGTCTGCTGTTCGGAGCCCTGGCCACCGGTTACGACCTGCTGCTCGGGCGGACCGGGCTGCTCTCCTTCGGCCACGCCCTGTACTTCGCGGCGGGCAGTTACGCCACCAACCTGTTCCTCCTCGAAGCGGGGCTGCCGTTCGCGCTCGCCACGGTCCTCGGGCTGCTCTTCGGAACCGCGCTCGCCCTGGCCCTGGGGTCGGTGAGCCTGCGCGTGACCGGGATCGGCTTCTCCATGGTGACCCTGGCCTTCGCCCAGGCGGGCTCGATCCTGGTGTCCCGGAACCCCGGCGGCGTCACCGGCGGCGAGGAGGGCCGGGCGGCCCCCTCCGACCTGCTGCCGTCCTCGCTGGTCGGCATCGACAACACCGCCAACCTGTACTGGATCGCGCTGGCCTACCTGGTCCTGACCCTGGGCGTCGTGCACTGGGCGGTGCGCTCCCCCACCGGCCGGGTCTGGGAGGGCATCAAGGAGAACGAGCGCCGGGTGGAGGTCCTGGGCCTGAAGCCGTACGGGTTCAAGCTGACGGCCTTCGTCGTCGCCGGGGCGCTCGCGGCGCTCGGCGGGATCGTGCACCTGCTGCTGACGGGCGGCTCGACCCCTCAGACGACCACCTCCGACTTCACGCTGTCGCTGCTGGTGATGGTGGTGCTCGGCGGCTCGGGCACCCGGTGGGGCCCGATGGTCGGCGGCATCCTCTACACCTGGGCCGATCACCGGCTCGGCGATCTCGCCGGGTCGGGCGCGGTCGCGGACCTGCCGGCGGTCCTGCGCGTACCGCTGTCGCAGCCGCTGTTCCTGCTGGGCGTGCTGTTCGTGGCCGTGGTACATCTGCTGCCCGGCGGCCTGGCCCGGTTGCCGTCCCGGCTGAGGGCGGCGGCCTCGAACCGTAAGGAGACCGGAGTCAGTTGAGCCCGCTCGCGGAGTACGAAGAGATCGAGGTCCCCGTGCGCGGGGGCTCCCTGACCGCCCTGCGCTGGCCGGCCGCCGACCCGGAGGCCCCGGTCGTGGTGGCGCTGCACGGCATCACCTCCAACGCCCTGTCCTGGGCCGCGGTGGCCCGGCTGCTGGCCGGCCGGGTCACCCTGGTCGCCCCGGATTTGCGCGGCCGGGCCGGGAGCGCCCATCTGCCGGGCCCGTACGGGATCGCCGCGCACACCGACGACGTCGCCGCGCTGACCGAGGCCCTGGGCCGGGAGCGGGTGGTCCTCGCGGGCCACTCGATGGGCGCGTTCGTGGCGGCCCTCGCGGCGGTGCGCCACCCGGACCGCTTCGGGCCGCTGCTCCTCGTGGACGGCGGCGTCGGCTTCCCCGCCCCGACGCACCTGACGCCCGACGAGCTGATGACGGCGGTGATCGGCCCGGCGATGGACCGGCTGTCGATGACCTTCCCGGACCGGGCTGCCTACCGGGCGTTCTGGCAGGCGCATCCGGCGTTCGCCGGGGCGTGGTCGGAGGAGGTGGACGCGTACATCCAGCGCGATCTGACGGGCGCGGAGCCGGCCCTGCGCTCGTCGTGCCGGATCGAGGCGATCCGCACGGACGGGGTCGGCCTGTTCGACGAGGAGGTCCTGTCGGCGGTGCGGAGGCTGCCTGCCGACGCGACGCTGCTGTGGGCGGCGCGCGGCCTCATGGACGAGGAGCAGGGCCTGTACGACGAGGCCCGGCTGGCCGCCGCCGGACTGGACGGGACCCGGGTGGAGCCGGTCGCGGTGAAGGACGTGAACCACTACACGGTCCTCACGGGGGACAGGGGTGCGGGCGAGGTGGCCGACCGCCTGGTCGCCTGCGCGCTACGGGCGGGCTGACACGGCGTCAAGGGGCCGGCCCCGCCGCGGTGGCGTGGGGCCGGCCCCTTCGTGCGCCGGGCCGTGGACCGGCGGGATCAGATCCTGCCGTTCGCCAGCCTCGTCAGCGGGCCGGTACGCGGCTTGGCGGTCGCGCGCCCGGTCGCGAAGGCCACACCGGCGAGACCGACCACACCCACGGCGGCGCCGGTGGCTATCGCCTTCCTTAGCTTGATGACGGTCCAGGCCGTGGTGGCGGCGCTCCCGACCCTGGCCACGTTGGCCGTCACGACCTGCCGGCCGCTCTGGAGGCCGGAGACGGCGGCCTGACCGGCGCGCTGCGTGATTCCGCCGGCCTCGCTCGCGCTGTCCGCGGCCGAGTCCTTGGCGTTCGCGGCGGCGGTCTTCGCCTTGGCGGCCGTGGACTTCGCCCCGCCGGCCGTGGCCTTGGCCTTGGCCGCGGTGCTCTTGGCCTGCGCGCCGCCGGAGCCGGCGGTCCTTCTGGACGTACCGGTGGCCTTCCGGGCGGTGCTGGTCCTCCCCTTGCTCGGGGAGGAATTACTCGTTTCCTTGTTCTCGTCGGTCATGGCGTCCTCCTTGCCTTCGGTGTCGCGATGAAACCCGGGTGCGGAGCGTTCATGCGCCGCTCTGCGGCAGCAGGGAGCCGAGCGGTCCCAGGTCGAGATTGAGGTCGTCCATCGTCAGGTGGTACCGGTCGCACAGCTCGGTCATGCGCTCGTGCAGGATCATCAGCGTCATGCCGACCCGCTCCTCCTGCTGCTCGCTCAGGTCGCCCTGGTCGACGCGGTGGAGGGCGGTGCGTTCCATGAGCTGGCGCAGCAGTTCGACGATGGTGAGCACCAGCTTCATGAGGTCCCGCTCGACGGTGTCCGGGTCGGTCTCCAGCCTCCGCGCGCCGGCCGGAGCGGGGCCGTCGTCCGGATGCGCCGGGCTGAGCCCGAACGAACGGGCCGCCGCCTCCGCCACGGCTTCGGCCACGGCGGCGGGGGGAGCGGGTGCGCCGCGTTCGTCGTCGCGCTCGGTCATGCCGTCCTCCTCCTCGTCCGGATGATGGGGCGGAACGCCCCGGGGGGCCACGGGCTCACCACGGCGCCGGCTCCTCGCCGGTGATCGACCGGATCACCGCTCGCAGGTTGATGTGGACGAGGTCGACGTCGGCGATGGACAGGACCAGATCGCCGGTGAGCACCGCCCCGCCGTTCAGGAGGCGGTCCAGGAGGTCGATCAGCGCGACGGGCGGGCCCTCCCGGGACTCGGACGGGCCGAGTACGCTCCCGACGAGCTCCGCGCTCACGGCCCCTCACCGCCGTCCGGATCCACCGGGGTGGCGAACGAGTAGGGCGCCCAGGGCCCCGTCACCTCGACCGACACCCCGGGGACACCGTCGGCCAGGCCGGTGAGCGTCCGGCGCAGTTCCTCGGTGCGTGCCCGGGGGACGAGATACGCCTCGTTGGCCACGTTCACGCCGGAGTGGGAGGCCAGCTGCCCCTGCTGCGGGCGGTGGACCACGCGCGAGGCGACGACGCCCCGGGTCAGCTCCCCGGCGCGGACAATCAGATCGGACGCGGCCCGGTAGGCGTCCTGGTCCCTGCGCCGCGTCGCCCGGCGCTGCTGCAGATAGGCCCGTCCCGCACCGGCTCCGGCCGACGTCACGGCGGCCGGGGCCGGCGCGGCGGCCGTCCGGGGATCGGCGTAGACCTTCATGCCCAGTTCGACGTGGCCCTCCAGCCGGCCCAGCAGGTCCTCGAAGTCGCCGCGTCGCCGGAGCAGCATGTCGGCGACCCGGGCGTCGTCCAGGTAGACCGTGGCCAGCCGCATCGGCAGCACCGAGGTCTCGGCGAACGCGCCGTCCACCACGGCGTGATGGGCCCGGGCGAGCGTTTCGAGCCGTGCCAGGTCCTCCAGCTGTGCGGACAGGCCCTGCGCTCCGAAGGTGTCCGCCGGTACCCGGGAGACGAGCGCGCTGAGCCCGCCCGCGGTCACCGGGTACAGGGGGTGGCCGTCCACGCCCGGCAGGCGGGAGGCGAGTCCGTGGAGTGCGGGGCCCTCCCGCCCGACGGCGTAGACGTAGGACAACTGCTCGCCGCCCGGGTCCGGGAGCCCGGATGCCCCGTCCGTCCGGATGCTCATCGCTCCTCCTCCTCTGCGGCCCGGTCCCGCTGCCCCGGGGCGTCCCCCGCCTCGGGGAGCCCGGCAGCCGACCGCATCCGGGCCAGCTCGGCCCGCAGCCGGTCGTTCTCCTCGGCCAGGGCATCGCTCCCGGGGCGCGCCTCGCTCTCGCGCGCGGGCCGGGCCCGTGAGGAGAGCGAGGGATCGTGCTCCCACCAGTCGATGCCCATTTCCTTGGCCTTGTCGACCGAGGCGACGAGCAGCCGCAGCTTGATGGTGAGCAGCTCGATGTCGAGCAGGTTGATCTGGATGTCACCGGCGATGACGACACCCTTGTCCAGCACCCTTTCCAGGATGTCGGCGAGGTTGGCCGACGAGCCCTGCCCGTACGCCGGGGAGCTTCCCCTGGGTGGGGCCGGCAGCCGGCCGGCGAGTGAATCGGACACGGTCTCTCACGCCTTTCATGGGTGTCGTACGCGGCCGGGCGCTGCCCGGGTCAGCGGCGGCCGGCGGCGGTCCGGCGGCGGGAACGGCGGGCCGGCCGGGATTCCTCCTCCGGCTCCTCGTCCTCCGGCTCCTCCTCGGCCTGCTCGTCGTCGGCGTCCTCGTAGCCGGACTCCTCCTCGTCGACGGGCTCGTCCGCCGGTTCGGCTTCGTCCTCGGGCTCCTCGAACTCGTCCGCCGGCTCCTCGTCCTCGTCGGCGGGCTCGTCCTCGTCGGCTTCCTCGTCCGCCGGCTCCACGTCCTCGTCGGCGGGCTCGTCCTCGTCGGCGAGTTCGTCGTCCAGCGGTTCTTCCTCGCCGTCCTCGGCGTTCTCGAAGTCGTCCGCCTCTTCGTCGGCCGGTTCGTCCTCGGCCGCGTCGCCGCGTGCGCCGTCGTCCTCGTCCTCGGAGCCGGTCCCGGCGTCCTGGCCGTCGGACTCCTCCTGCTCGATCGCCTCGTCGTGGCTGACGACGACCTCGCCGTCGCGGATCTCGCCCCGCCAGCCGTCGGTCGCCTCACCGCGCATCATGATGAACTTGCGGTAGAGCTTCAGGTCCAGCCGGGCGCGACGGCCCTGAGCACGCCAGATGTTGCCGGTCTTCTCGAACAGCCCCTTGGGGAAGTACTCGAGGACCAGCAGGACGCGGGTGAGGTCGTCGGTGATCGCGTGGAAGGTGACCACGCCCTTGACGGTGCCCTTGGCACCCTCGGTGGTCCAGGTGATGCGTTCGTCCGGCACCTGCTCGGTGACGTTCGCCTTCCAACTGCGGGTGGACTTGGCGACCTTGACCTTCCAGTTGCTGGTGGTGTCGTCGGCCTTCTCCACGCTCACGACGCCCTTGGCGAACGTGCTGAACTCCTGGAACTGGGTCCACTGGTCGTACGCCTCGCGGACGGGCACGCCGACGTCGATGTCCTCGACGACGGTGACGCTCTTGGACTTGCCGCCGCCGGACTTGCGCCCCTTGCCGAACAATCCCTTGACCTTGTCCTTCATCTTGTCCTTGAGGTGCGAGGCACCCGCACCGATCGCCGCCTGGGCGGGTGACTTGCCGTCCTTGAGGGCCTGTCCGCCCTTGGCGAGGCTCTTCAGGGCGCCGCCCCCGCCGCCCGGCTCCGCGAGTTTGGACACCGATTCCCCGAGCCGGTGCCCCAGCTGGGTCACCGTGTGCTCGGCGCGGGCGCGGAGGTAGTTCTGCAGTTCCTCCTTGAGCCGTTCGGCGGCCGGGCTCCCGACGACGTCGTCCTTGATCCCCTTGATCGCGGAGTCAGGCATTGCTGCCTCCCCGGGTCTTGCGGGTCCTGGAGGTCGCGGTCTTGGCGGCCCCGGCCGTACGCTTGCGGGCGGGCGCTGCGGCCTTCCCGGCCTTCCCCGCGCTCGCGGAGCGGCCGCCGCCCGACGCGGGCCGGCTCTTCGGGGCGGCCTTCTTGGCCGACGCGGCGGTCTTGCGGGCGGAGCCACCGCGCTTCGGCTTCTCGTCGCGGTCCTCCGTGTCCTCGTCCCCGTCGTCGTCGGACGCCCTCGGGTCCTCGGTGTCCTCGTCGTCCTCGTACGGTTCGTCGTCCTCGGCAGCGGGGCCCGCCGACAGCGACTGGGTGCGCCGTTGCAGGGATTCGGCGAGGCTGCCGGCCCGCTGGGTGACGGCCTTGGTGGCCGCCGTCCTGGTCGCGTCCACCAGTTCCTTGCGGACCTGGTCGTTGAGCGGGCCCAGGGCGGACGATTCGGCCAGCATCCGGCCGATCCGCCTCGGGTCGAGGTCGAACTTCTTGCCGAGGAGGAACATGCCGAATCCCACGGCGAGTTTGGCCTTCTTCGTGCGGCCGAGCAGGTATCCGCCCACCAGGGCCGCGCCTATCTTGGCGTTCTTCGTCATCTGTGATGCACCTCGGGTCTCCCCCGGTCGTATGTGGTCCGATCGCCGGTCACGGCGTGTTCCGTGCGCCGTTGCGGTACTCCTCGATCTCGTCGAGCCGGTCGAGCAGTTCGTCCTCGCGCCGGTCGAACTCCTCGGGCCCGATGAGCCCGCTGTTCAGCTCCTGTTCCAGCTGCGCGAGCCGGGCCCGCACCGGTTCGGGGTCGTAGTACTCGTCCTCGGCCGCGTGGACGACCTGGTCGAGGACCCACACCGTTCCCCGGACGGGGGCCAGCGGCAGGGTCAGCAGTTGCGTGATGAGTCCCATGCCGGCAGATCACCTCCGATCCCGGGCCGGGCGGGGCCGCGGCAGCCGTCAGACGAAGCTGTACGGCGGCAGGGGCCCGGTCAGGGTGTACGTGTAGGCGTCGCCCCGCGTCTCGGCCTCACGCCGGACCGCCTCCACGAAGGCGTCCGCCTCCGCCCGGGGCACGAGGAAGGACAGGTTCAGGAAGTGCTGGGGCCCCGGCTCCGCGGAAGAGCTGCGGGTGGCCGCGCCCGCCAGACGGCCGGCGACCTCCTCGGCCTCCCTGGCGTGGCGGGCGCTCACCTCCTGGGCCACCATCTCGCCCAGCGCGAGCCGGTCGTCATGGCTGCCCTGGGCGCGCGCCCGCTCGTTGAGCTGCCGTATCTCCTGGGATTCGGTCATGATCTCCCGCAGGAGGTCGTCCTCGTCGCGGCCGGCCTTCAGGTTGTACTCGACCTGTCCGTCCAGTTCCGCGAGCCGCTTCCCGTAGGCGTCGGCCTCCCGTTCGAGGGCGGCGGTGACCTCCTCGTCGGCGGGACCCACCAGGCCGAAGCGCATCGGCAGGGTGGCTCCCTGCCCCATCAGAGCCTCCAGGACGCCCTGGTGGGCCAGGACGTCCCGGCGCTTCGCGCGCAGCCCCTCAGGAGCGTCGCTGACGACCGCGGCCAGGCGGTCGGTGCGCAGGATCCGCAGGTCCGCGGGCGGGTCGCCGACCCCGCGCAGGCCGTCCAGCGGCAACGGGTGGCCGGCGTCGGTGATGGCGTAGATGTACGTGGGCACTGCTGCTACTCCTCGCGTCGCTGGGTCTGACGGCTGGACGTGGACTTACGGGCGGTCCGCTTGCGCGGCGGCTCCTCCTCCTCGGGCTCCTCGCGCTTGCCCTGCAACGATTCGCTGAACGCCTCGACGGCTCCGGTGAGCGCGCCCTTGGACTTCCCCTTGGCGCCGCTCTCCGTCATGTCGCCGACCAGGTCGGTGAGCTGGCTCGGGGCCTTGCGGCCGGATTCGAGATCGAGCCGGTTGCACGCCTCGGCGAACCGCAGATAGGTGTCGACACTGGCGACCACCACGCGGACGTCGATTTTCAGAATTTCGATGCCGACCAGGGAGACGCGGACGAATGCGTCGATCACCAGGCCGCGGTCGAGTATGAGCTCGAGAACATCGTAGAGATTTCCCGAGCCGCCGCTCCCGCCGGACGACGCGTTGCTCTGCTGTACGAGTGTCATGGGAACCCCTTTCGGTGATCTTTTCGTTCGACGACGGAGTTCCTCAGCGACGGTCGATCTGTCCCCGGGCATACCGACGTACGCGTTCGTAGGACATGAGCCGTCCTCGGGGATCGAGTTGCACCCGGTAGGAGGCCAGCACACTCATCGTGTCCGGAACCTTCTCCAGCTCGACCACCTCGACATCCGCCGACCAGCCGTCGTCCGTGGCTTTCACCGCGGAGACCGAATCGGGCTCGCACTGAAGCATTTCGGTGAGCTGTGCGGCGGCTTGCCGCATCGCGGTGAGCGCGTCGACGCGCTCTTCCTCCTGCGCCTTTCCGGTGTCCTTTTCGGTACTCATCCTTCCCCTGTCGCCGGGGAGTGCCGCTTCCTGTCCGGCCTCCGTCGTCATGGCTTCCGTTCGCATGCCCGTGCATTCCGGAGACATGCGTCGGTGGGCCGGAATGACGACGACGCGGGTTTTCCGCGGCTGCCGGGGACGGGCAGCCGCGGAAAACCCGCGTCGTCGTGGTGTTCAGCCGGCGCAGCCGCTGTCCGCGATCACGAAGTACCCGGCGGGGGACTCCCTGAGGGTGTGGCTGACGAACACGTTGTACAGACCCATGTTCTGGCCGGAGCCGTTGGCGTACACGTACCCGCCGGACATGTGGGCCCGGCCCGCCGTGACGTGGGCGTAGTTGGTGGCGGTGTAGCACTGCGCGGGTTCGGGGTCGCCCGGGTCTCCGGGATCGCCCGGGTCGCCGGGGTCGCCCGGTTCGGTGCCGCCGTCCAGGCCCCAGAAGACGCCCGTGTAGTACGTGGAGCAGAGGGTGTTCAGGAAGTACGCGGCCGTCGAGCCGCACTGCCGGTCGCCCGAGCCGGGGCTGACGGGCAGACCGTGGCCCATGCCGGAGACCGAGTACATCTCCACGGCCGGCCGGCCGGAGGCGTCGTTGTAGACGGTGCGCGTGGTGCTGCCGGGGAGGCTGTCCGTGGACGACGGGGTCTGGCCGATGCCCCACACATCGGTCCACTGGTCGCGCAGGGCCGTGGCGTTGGCCGGGTAGACCGTGTAGTCCGAGGTGCCCTGCCAGATCGCGACCCGGGGCCACGGACCCTTGTATCCGGGGTACGCGGCACGGACCTTGTCGCCCCACTGGGCGGGCGTCAGCTTCTGCGGGCCCGTCTGGCAGCCGGAGGCGGCGGCCTGGCTCGTCGCGCACTGGGCGGGCAGCCCGGAGGCCACCGAACCGCCGGCGAAGACGTCCGGGTAGGCGGCGAGCAGGTCGGCGGTCATCCCGCCGCCCGCCGAGAGCCCGGTGACGAACACCCGGTCCGCGTCGGAGCCGTAGGTCTTCTTCGCGTAGTCGACCATCTGGACGATCGACGCGGCCTCACCCCTGCCCCGGGTGTCCTCGGCCGGGTCGAACCAGCCGAAGCAGGACAGCGCGTTGTTCGCCGAGGTGGTCTGCGGGAAGACGACGGCGAAACCCCACTCGTCGGCGTACTTCGGCCAGCCGGAGTTGGTGTAGTAGGCGTTCGCGGTCTGCGTGCAGCCGTGCAGGGCGACGACCAGAGGGGCGTTCGCGGGGAGTCCTGCCGGGGTGTACGCGTACATCTGGAGGTTGCCGGGGTTGGAGCCGAAGCCGGTCACCTGCTGGAGGCCGGCAGCGGCGGCGGGCTGCGCGGTGGTGACGCTCAGCGTCGCCGCGAGCAGGCCGAGGACGGCCGTCGCCGCGAGGCGGCGGAGGAGGCGTTTCAGGATCGGTGGGCGCATGGGTGCTTTCTCCCTGCCGTGGGGGTACGGGTCGCTGCCGGAACCTATGAGGGGCGCCGGGCCCCGCCCATGGGACCGGTGGCCACACCCCGGCTCCCGCTGTGTGCCCCGACGCCCTTGCGCGACGGTGGGGGCGGCGACGGGCTCCCGGCGGCGGCCCCCTCCGGCCGCGGCGCGGCCCCCGCACGGGGCCCCGCACCATGTACGCCCGCACCATGCGCCGGTACGCGGGTGTGTGCACCGACGCCGTGTGACGCGGGCCCGCGCGTACCTACGGTGA
>NZ_JAAGNI010000248.1 GCF_010550605.1 Streptomyces sp. SID9727 | reverse complement strand
CGGCGGGCCCGCCGCCGGCTCCCTCGCGGCGGCCTCGGCGAGGCGGATCAGCCGGGCCTCGCAGTGGTCCAGCCAGCGCGCCTCGGCCTCGGCCTGAAAGATCAGCTGCTCCACGACGAGCAGCCACGCCACCTCGTCGCGGTTGGCGGGGGCCTGGGCGAGGGACCGCGCCTTGAGGCGGGTGTAGTCCTGCATGGCCTTCACGGTGTGGTGACGCTGGGCCTGGATGACGGCCTTGATGTCGACGCCGGGCGCCCCGACGGCCATGGCCAGCTTGATGGCCAGCTCGTCACGGGGCGGGTTGCTGCGGTCGACCGGCGTCTCGAACCAGGAGCGCAGTTCGGTGCGCCCCGCGTCGCTGATCGAGTAGAGGGCGTGGCCCTGGTCGTCCTCGCCGTCCTGGACGACCAGGCCGTCGCGCTCCAGCCTGCTCAGCGTCGTGTACACCTGCCCGACGTTGAGCGGCCAGGTGGAGCCGGTGCGCGACTCGAATTCGGTGCGGAGCTGGGAGCCGTAACGCGGCCCGCGCTCCAGGAGGGCGAGAAGCCCGTGACGGATCGACATACTGAGTATGTATACCGAGTATGTTGATCACCGCAAGTCTCCGCCGCGGTGGTGCGAAGGGAGGGCCGCACGGTCAGCGGGCCCGGCGCATCCGCAGCGCGAGGAAGCCGAGACCCAGCCCGACCAGGGCGATTCCCGCGCCGAGCGACAGCTGCTGGAAGCGCCGCACGGCCGCGCCGCTCAGGGCCTGCCGGCCCGCGGGAGGATCCCGGAAGTCGGCCGGGTCGGGGGTGAAGACCGGCACGGCGGCGGACTCGGACGGCGACGGCCGCGGCTCCCGGCCCTCCAGCGCGTCCTGACGCGCCACCTCGGCGGCCGACCGTCCGGGCCGCTCCCGCCCGGCCCCGGCGGGCCACCCGGCGAGCGGCGACTGCATCTCCCCGGCGCGCGGCGAACCGCTGGACGTAGGAGAGGGCGAGGCCGGCCCGGAGGTGCCCGGAGCGGCGGCACCCAGGGCCGCGGCCGCCGTCAGCACCAGACAGACCACGCCCCGGGAGCAGTGCGCGCGGAGCCGTCCCGAAGCCATGCGGTCACCGTCACACGCGACGGCACCACCGGCATCCCGGGTGAGGCGTACGGATGGCGGCGGCAGGCCCTAGGGCGTGTTTCGAAAGTCCCGCCTGTCCGGCGACGCCTGGCACGCACGCTCGCCGCGTTGTCGGGATCACCCCGATACAACCAGTATCGGGGCGACCCTCCGCCTTGCGATCGCACGCACCAGACGCCGCCGGACCCGCCCTGCGGGCGGACGGCGCTACTTTCGAAACACGCTCTAGGCGGGGTCGCCCGTCGCGATCTCCAGCTCGAAGTGCGCGCCGGTCTCCGAGACCGCGGCTCCGGACGAGGGGAACTGATTGACGACCTGGTCCTCCGCGTACGCGTTGCCCGGGACCTTCTTCACCTTGAGTGTCCAGCCCGCCGCGTCCGCGCAGGCGCGTACCGAGAGGATGTCCTTGTACATGAAGTTGGGGGCATCGACCTTGTTCGGGTCGTCGGTGTCCTCCGACGCGGCCGTGCACTTCTCGGCCTCGATCGTCCGGTTCCGCTCCGGATCGCGGTGCTCACCCGCCGGGGACTCGGTGGCCTTGGCGTCCGCGCCGCCCTTGTCGTCGCCGTTGAGCGCGATGACCGTGATCAGGCCGCCGATCGCGACCAGCGCGACGACGATCGAGCCGATGATCACCGGCATGTTCCGCTTGGAGCCGCCGCCCGAGGCAGGGGACGACGCCGTCTGCGGGGAGACCGTGTACGGCGAGGGCGCCTGGTGCTGCATCGGCGCCGGGCTCTGGTACGCCGGGGCGGCCGTCTGCGGGTAGCCGTACGACGGGTTCGTGGCGGGGGCCGGTGTCGCCGGGCCGTACGGGCCGGGCTGGGACTGGTACGGGCCCGGCTGGTACGGCGTCTGGACGCTGTGCGGGGCGGGCGCGGACTGGTCGACCGGCGGGAAGACCGCCGAGCCGACGCCGGAGCCGCTGTTGGCCGGGGCGCCGCCGTCACCGACGATCACCGGGGCGCCGGTGTGGCCGCTCGCGTTCAGCACGCGCGCGATCTCGTCCTGCATGGCCGCCGCGCTCGGGAAGCGCTCGTTCGGGTTCTTCTTGAGCGCGCGGGCGACGAGGGCGTCCATCGCCGGCGTCAGCGAGCGGTTGATCGTGGACGGGGCGACCGGCTCCTCCTGCACATGCGCGTACGCGATGGCGAGCGGGGAGTCCGCGTCGAAGGGGAGGCGCCCGGTCAGCAGCTGGAAGAGCATGATGCCGACCGAGTACAGGTCGGAGCGCGCGTCGACGCCGCGGCCGAGGGCCTGCTCGGGGGAGAGGTACTGCGGGGTGCCGACGACCATGCCGGTCTGCGTCATCGACGTGACACCCGACTGCATGGCGCGGGCGATGCCGAAGTCCATGACCTTCACGACACCGCGCTTGGTCACCATGACGTTGCCCGGCTTGATGTCGCGGTGCACCAGGCCCATCTCGTGGCTGGTGTCGAGCGCGGCCAGCACGTCCGAGGTCACCTTGAGCGCCTTGTCGGCCGGCATCGCGCCCTGGGCGCGGATGTCCGCCGCGAGCACGGAGCCGAGCGGCTGCCCCTCGACGTACTCCATGACGATGTACGGCATCAGCGCGCCGCCGAGCTCGTCCTCGCCCGTGTCGAACACCGAGACGATGTTGGTGTGCTGGAGCTTGGCCACGGCCTGGGCCTCGCGGCGGAAGCGCTCACGGAACGACTGCTCGCGGCCCAGCTCGGTGTGGAGCGTCTTGATCGCGACCTGCCGGTCGAGAGCGGAGTCGTACGCCAGGTATACGGACGCCATCCCGCCTTCGCCGAGCAGATCGCGCAGCTGGTAGCGGCCGCCGGCGACGGAACCGCCCGCGTACCGACCCTGCGAACCGTGTGCGCCGTCGTGGCTCATGACTTGCTTCCCCCTCGGCGCGCGACTCCCGGGAACTCGGCGCGCGACTCACGCGATGATCCGTAATTACCGGCCAAGTCTGCCGTAGGGGTACGACACGTCAAGCCGGGTGCCCGTTCCGTGACCGTACGCGCTGGAAGCGTCTCGGAAGCGTTACAGGACCAGCATGAAATTTGCGTCGGCGGCGCGCCAGCCGATTGGATGGCCGGTCCGGCGCCGAATCGGCCTGTCCCACCGAGGCTGTAGCGTGACGGGGCAATGCGGCCGGCAGCGCAGCCGGCGACGCAGCAAGACACCGTGAGACCCCGCGGACGCGCGGACGGACGCGGACAGATACGACGGCGAGGACTGATGGCACCCGAACCCGAAGCAAACGGCGGCGGAGTTCCGGATGGCACCGATTCCTGGGGCATCGGCGGAGTCGTCGGCGACGGACGGTACCGGCTGACCCACCGCCTCGGCCGGGGCGGCATGGCCGAGGTGTTCGCGGCGGAGGACGTCCGGCTCGGGCGCACCGTCGCGGTGAAGCTGCTGCGCTCCGACCTCGCCGAGGACCCGGTCTCCAAGGCACGCTTCACGCGCGAGGCGCAGTCGGTCGCCGGGCTCAACCACCACGCGGTCGTCGCGGTGTACGACTCCGGCGAGGACACCGTCGCCGGCCAGACCGTCCCGTACATCGTGATGGAGCTGGTCGAGGGGCGGACCATCCGCGACCTGCTGATCAACGCCGAGGCCCCGCCGCCGGAGCAGGCGCTGATCATCGTCTCCGGGGTCCTGGAGGCGCTGGCCTACTCGCACCAGCACGGCATCGTGCACCGCGACATCAAGCCCGCCAACGTGATCATCACCAACTCCGGCGCGGTCAAGGTGATGGACTTCGGCATCGCCCGCGCGCTGCACGGCGCGCAGTCCACGATGACGCAGACCGGCATGGTCATGGGCACGCCGCAGTACCTCTCCCCCGAGCAGGCGCTCGGCAAGGCCGTCGACCACCGCTCCGACCTGTACGCCACCGGCTGCCTGCTGTACGAACTGCTGGCGCTGCGCCCCCCGTTCACGGGTGAGACGCCGCTGTCCGTGGTGTACCAGCACGTGCAGGACACCCCGGTCCCGCCGTCGCAGATCCTGGACTCGGTGCCGCCGGAGCTGGACGGGCTCGTCATGCGCTCGCTGGCGAAGGACCCGGACGACCGCTTCCAGAGCGCCGAGGAGATGCGCGGCCTGGTCCAGTACGGCCTGCAGATGCTCCAGGTGCAGGGCGGCCACACCGGTACGTGGAACACCGGCCCGGTCGTCCTGCACGAGGGCGCGGGCACCCCGCCCGGCGGCATGACCGGCGCCACCCGCGCCATGGGCGGCTACCCGCAGCACGGCGACACCTCGCAGGCACCGATCCTCCCGCCGGTGAACCCGGACGACGGGGGTTACACCGGCAGCACCCGGCAGGGCGGCGGCGGGCGCGGCAAGCTGTGGCTGTTCGTCGTGCTGGCCCTGATCGCGATCGGCGCGGGCGTGGCCATCGCGCTCAACGCGGCGAACGGGGGCGGCCAGAAGCACGAGAAGCAGCCCACGGAGACCTCCACCTCGCCGACGCCGACGAAGGACTCGCCCACCCCGACCCCCGACGAGACCCAGGACGACACCCAGCAGCCGGGTGGCGGCACCGGCGGGGACTGGGGCGACAACACCTGGTCGCCGTCGCCCAAGCCGAGCGAGACCGCCGAGTCCCCGACCGCCTCCTCGCCCCAGCCGGGCACGGGCGGCTCGGACAACGGCGGCGCGGACGGTGGTGACAGCAAGGGCAACGGCTCCGGCGGGAACGGCAGCGGCTCCAACAACGGCGGGTCGGGGGACACCGGCGACACCGGAACCAGCGACGGCACCAGCACCGGCACCAGCGACGGCACCAGCACCGGCACCAGTGAGGGCACCGACGCCGGCACCAGCGAGGGCGCGGCCGAGGGTTCGGAGGGCGCCCCGGGCGGCGCCGCCCAAGGCGCGTCCGCCGGAACGACGACGGGAGCGGCGGGCTCGGCCACGGGCAACTGAGCCCCGCTCACCCCGTGAAGGCCGCGCGCACCGCCTCGTACTCACGGGTCCACCAGACCGCCAGGGCCGACACCGCGGGGAACTGCGGGTCGGCCCTCCGGTCGTCCAGGCAGTAGCGCCAGCGCAGTATCCAGAAGTCGTTGAGCCGCTCCCACCAGACCCGGTGCACGGCCGCCGCCAGTTCGGCGGCGTCCGCCCCGGCCTCCCGCCGGTAGGCCCGGGCGTAGGCGCGCACCTTCGCCAGATCCAGGGCGCCGGCCGGCTGGACGAAGAAGATCGCCGCCGCCCGGACCGCCTCCTCCGCCCGGGGCTGGACGGCCAGCCGGTCCCAGTCCAGGATCGCGACCGGGTCGGCGCCCCGGTAGAGCACGTTCAGCGGGTGGAAGTCGCCGTGCACCCAGCCGGTCGCGGGCGCCCCCGGGTCGGGCGGCCGGCGGTCGGCGTACCGTTCCAGCAGCACGCGCCGCTCGCGCAGCCGGTGCTCGGCGAGCTCGTCGAAGGCGTCCCGGCCGGCGCGTCCGCGCGCGGCGGCGAGCAGGTCGCCGATCAGCGCGTAGGTGTCGGCCGCCTCCGGGCTCGCGTAACCGGGCGGATGCCCGCCGCCCGTCCCCGTGTCGCGCTCGGACGCCATGACCTGCTCAAGACCCGTGTGTACGGCTCCGAGGAGCGTCCCGAGACGCGTGGACTGGGCGAGGGTGAGCTGGGCGCCGCCCCGGTGCAGGCCGTCGATCCAGGGGTGGAGGGCGTAGCAGCGGCCGGCGATCTCGGTGACCGTCTCGCCGTCGCGGGCCCGTACGGGCGGGGCGACGGGCACTCCGAGTGACTGGAGGCGCCGGGTCGCACGGTGCTGGCGGACGATGGTGGCGCGGTCGCGGGTGGTGTCGTCCGAGTGGTGCTTGAGGAAGTACGAGCCCCGCGTGGTGGACACCCGGTAACCGTGGTTGAGCAGGCCCTGGGAGAGCGGGGCGCAGGTGAGGGGCTCACCGGCGCCCGGGTAACGGCGAAGCACCTCGCCGACCGGCGGAACCGGCGGGGAGGCGACAGATGAGCGCGACACCCGTCAGATGTTAGATCACGCTGCGTTGCGGATCTGCCGGCTTGCGTGGAAGTCCAGAGTGTGCACCGTGACGAAGTGAGGTTCGAGCCAGAGGTACGAGGGGGCGAACGGCTCGCCGTTGACCTCGACGGGCGGCGGCCCGAAGCGCTCGCACTGGGCGGGGGTCGGCTCCACGACCCGAGCGGGCCCGGTGAACTGCACGGACCACAGGTCCTCGGTGCCGACGGGGGCGGTGTTGAAGTTGTCCGCGCCGTAGGCCACGACCGCGCCGTCGCAGGCGCCGTGGTGGCCGAGCCCGCTGTGCATGCGCAGCACGACGCGCCCGTCGATGACGATGTGCCGGGCCACCGTCAGCATGGGGAGGGCCCGCATGCTGGTCGCCAGCCGGCCGTAGGGGACCCGGCCGAGCAGGTCGATCGCGTGGAGTTCCTCGGTGGACATGCCTTCCACTGTCGGCCAGTCCGTGTGGGCCGGATAAGAGGCCGGGGCCCCCGTTTCACCGGGACCAAAGTCCCTCTCAGCGCCTCTCCGCCTGGAGCCGTGCCACATAGGCCGCGGCCTGCGAGCGGCGCTCCATGCCCAGCTTGGACAGCAGGCTGGACACGTAGTTCTTGATCGTCTTCTCGGCGAGGTGGAGCCGCTCGCCGATCACGCGGTTGGTCAGCCCCTCGCCGATCAGGTCCAGGATCTTGCGCTCCTGGTCCGTGAGGTTCGCCAGCTTCTCGTCGTCCCGCCCGCGCTTCCCGTCGCGCAGCCGTTCCAGCACGCGCGCGGTCGCGACCGGGTCCAGCAGCGACTTTCCCTCCGCCACGTCGCGTACCGCCGCCAGCAGCTCGTTGCCGCGGATCGCCTTGAGGACGTAGCCGGAGGCGCCCGCCATGATCGCGTCGAACAACGCCTCGTCGTCGGCGTACGAGGTCAGCATCAGGCAGTGGATGGAATCGTCCTGCGAGCGGATCTCGCGGCAGACCTCGACGCCGCTGCCGTCCGGCAGCCGTACGTCGAGCACGGCCACGTCGGGGCGGACCGCCGGAATCCGCACCATTGCGTCGGCCGCCGTGCCCGCCTCGCCGACCACCTCGATGTCGTCCTCCATCGAGAGCAGCTCATGGACCCCGCGCCGGACCACTTCGTGATCGTCGAGTAGGAATACAGTGATTTTTCCTTTTTCGCGCACAATCGCAGTCTCACACACTCGCCCCTTCCCTGCCGCTGCCGGGCGGGATAACGTGCCGTTGTTCCGGCGGCCTGCGAGGCTGTGATCAGTGCTGTGACCAGCGGGACTTCCCGAATTCCTCGATTTACTTGGATATCCAAGCAAAATCGCAGGTCAGGGAGGGTTTCGCAGATACGGGAACCACTGGGTAACGTGCCTTGGACAGGGCGCTCGCCGGGGCACCTGTCACGCCTGTTTTCCGGACCGAGCGGCACCCACCCCGTGCACGGGTACGGACACAGGCGAGCCGCACTGGTCTCCCGGCAGACCCCGGGGGCCGGACCGACGGAGGAGCACGCACGTGACCGTGGAGAGCACTGCTGCCGCGCGCAAACCGCGACGCAGCAGCAAGCGGACCAGCGCCGCGAAAACGCCCGCGAAGACGCCGGAGGGTTCGACGCCCGAGCTCGTACAGCTGCTGACGCCCGAGGGCGAGCGCGTCGAGCACCCGGACTACTCGATCGACCTGAGCGCGGAGGAGCTGCGCGGCCTGTACCGGGACATGGTCCTCACCCGCCGCTTCGACGCCGAGGCCACCGCCCTCCAGCGCCAGGGCGAGCTGGGCCTGTGGGCGTCCCTGCTGGGCCAGGAGGCCGCCCAGATCGGCTCCGGCCGGGCCCTGCGCGACGACGACTACGTCTTCCCGACCTACCGTGAGCACGGTGTGGCCTGGTGCCGGGGCGTCGACCCGACCAACCTGCTCGGGATGTTCCGCGGTGTGAACCACGGCGGCTGGGACCCGAACAGCAACAACTTCCACCTGTACACGATCGTCATCGGCTCGCAGACCCTGCACGCCACGGGTTACGCCATGGGCGTGGCCAAGGACGGCGCGGACTCGGCCGTGGTCGCGTACTTCGGCGACGGCGCCTCCAGCCAGGGCGACGTCGCGGAGGCGTTCACCTTCTCCGCCGTCTACAACGCCCCGGTCGTCTTCTTCTGCCAGAACAACCAGTGGGCGATCTCCGAGCCCACCGAGAAGCAGATGCGGGTGCCGCTCTACCAGCGTGCCCAGGGCTTCGGCTTCCCCGGTGTCCGGGTCGACGGCAACGACGTCCTGGCCTGCCTGGCCGTCACCAGGTCCGCCCTGGAGCGGGCCCGGCGCGGCGAGGGCCCGACCCTGGTCGAGGCGTTCACGTACCGCATGGGCGCGCACACCACCTCGGACGACCCGACGAAGTACCGGGCCGACGAGGAGCGCGCCGCCTGGGAGGCGAAGGACCCGATCCTGCGCCTGCGCGCGTACCTGGAGAAGGAGGGCGCGGCCGACGAGGCGTTCTTCACCGCCCTGGACGAGGAGAGCGAGGCCCTCGGCAAGCGCGTCCGCGAGGCCGTACGGGCGATGCCCGACCCGGACCGGATGGCGATGTTCGACCACGTCTACGCCGACGGGAACCCGCTCGTCGACGAGGAGCGCGCCGAGTTCGCCGCCTACCAGGCTTCGTTCGCCGAGGAGGGCAAGTAACCATGGCCGTGGAAAAGATGTCCCTCGCGAAGGCGCTCAACGAGTCGCTGCGCAAGGCGCTCGACACCGACCCGAAGGTCCTCATCATGGGTGAGGACGTCGGCAAGCTCGGCGGCGTCTTCCGGATCACCGACGGCCTCCAGAAGGACTTCGGCGAGGACCGTGTCATCGACACCCCGCTCGCCGAGTCCGGCATCGTCGGCACGGCGATCGGCCTCGCCCTGCGCGGCTACCGGCCCGTGGTCGAGATCCAGTTCGACGGCTTCGTCTTCCCCGCGTACGACCAGATCGTCACGCAGCTCGCGAAGATGCACGCCCGCGCGCTGGGCAAGGTCAAGATGCCCGTCGTCGTGCGCATCCCGTACGGCGGCGGCATCGGCGCCGTCGAGCACCACAGCGAGTCGCCCGAGGCGCTGTTCGCGCACGTCGCGGGGTTGAAGGTGGTCTCCCCGTCCAACGCGTCGGACGCGTACTGGATGATGCAGCAGGCCGTCCAGAGCGACGACCCGGTCATCTTCTTCGAGCCGAAGCGGCGTTACTGGGACAAGGGCGAGGTCGACACCGAGTCCATCCCGGGCGCGCTGCACGCGGCCGCCGTCGCCCGTACCGGCACGGACCTCACGCTCGCCGCGTACGGCCCGATGGTGAAGGTCTGCCTGGAGGCCGCCGCGGCCGCCCAGGAGGAGGGCAAGTCGGTGGAGGTCGTGGACCTGCGCTCGATGTCCCCGATCGACTTCGACACCATCCAGGCGTCCGTCGAGAAGACCCGCCGCCTGGTCGTCGTCCACGAGGCACCCGTCTTCTACGGCTCCGGGGCCGAGATCGCCGCTCGCATCACGGAGCGGTGCTTCTACCACCTGGAGGCGCCCGTGCTGCGGGTCGGCGGCTACCACGCCCCGTACCCGCCGGCGCGCCTGGAGGAGGAGTACCTGCCGGGCCTGGACCGGGTGCTCGACGCCGTCGACCGCTCGCTGGCGTACTGAGGAGAGGAGCGTGACCGCGATGACCGACACTTCCAACGCTGCTCGCTTCCGTGAGTTCAAGATGCCCGACGTGGGCGAGGGACTGACCGAGGCCGAGATCCTCAAGTGGTACGTCCAGCCCGGCGACACAGTCACCGACGGCCAGGTCGTCTGCGAGGTCGAGACCGCGAAGGCCGCCGTCGAGCTGCCGATCCCGTTCGACGGCGTCGTCCACGAACTGCGCTTCCCCGAGGGCACCACGGTCGACGTGGGCCAGGTGATCATCGCGGTGGACGTGGCGCCCGGGTCGGACCCCGGTGCCGCTTCCGCGCCCTCGGAGCCCGAGGCCGCCGCCCCGGCCCCCGAGGCCGAGGCGCCCAAGGGCCGCCAGCCCGTCCTGGTGGGCTACGGCGTGGCCGAGTCCTCCACGAAGCGCCGGGCCCGCAAGGGCGCCGAGACCGCGCCCCCGGCCGCCGCACCCGCCGCGGTGCAGGCCGAGCTGAACGGCCAGGGCACGGCGGCGGTTCCGGAGGCCCGTCCGCTGGCCAAGCCGCCGGTCCGCAAGCTCGCGAAGGACCTGGGCATCGACCTGGCGACGGTCACCCCGACCGGCGTCGGCGGTGTCATCACGCGCGAGGACGTGCACGCGGCGGCGACGCCCGCGGAGCCGGTGGCTCCTTCGGCGCCGTCGGTGGAGCCCGCGGTTCCGGCTGCAGAGCCCGTCCCGGCCGGCGCCCGCGAGACGCGTATCCCGGTCAAGGGCGTGCGCAAGGCGATCGCGCAGGCGATGGTCGGCAGCGCGTTCACCGCTCCGCACGTCACCGAGTTCGTGACCGTCGACGTCACGCGCACGATGAAGCTCGTGGCGGAGCTGAAGGAGGACAAGGACATGGCGGGGGTGCGGGTCAACCCGCTCCTCGTCATCGCCAAGGCCCTCCTGGTCGCGATCAAGCGGAATCCCGGGGTCAACGCGGTCTGGGACGAGGCGAACCAGGAGATCGTCCAGAAGCACTACGTCAACCTGGGCATCGCCGCCGCCACCCCGCGCGGCCTGATCGTCCCGAACATCAAGGACGCCCACGACCAGACGCTGCCGCAGCTGGCCGCGTCCCTGGGCGAGCTGGTCGCCACGGCCCGGGACGGCAAGACGTCCCCGGCCGCGATGGCGGGCGGCACGGTGACCATCACCAACGTGGGCGTCTTCGGCGTCGACACCGGTACGCCGATCATCAACCCGGGCGAGTCCGCGATCCTCGCGGTCGGCGCGATCAAGCTCCAGCCCTGGGTCCACAAGGGCAAGGTGAAGCCCCGTCAGGTGACCACGCTGGCCCTGTCGTTCGACCATCGCCTGATCGACGGCGAGCTGGGCTCCAAGTTCCTGGCGGACATCGCCGCGATCCTGGAGCAGCCGAAGCGGCTGATCACCTGGGCGTAATCGTGCGTTGACGAGGGGCCCGCGCGGATGTCCGCGCGGGCCCCTCGCCATGTCCGCCGCAGCCCACGCCGGACGGGATGCCACGGTCTTCCTGCGGGTGTGTAACAGGGGCGTATGAGCCGCCTCTCGGGCGCAACGTATCCCCGCCCCGCACCGTTCTTGCTGATCAGAAGCGTTCGCTCGGGCGACCCCGGCCGAGCGGCCGGACTGTCAACGGATACCGAGGACGAAATGATGCGCGCTCGCAAGACCACCCTCGCCGCCCTGGCCGTCGTCGCGGGCCTCACGCTCACGGCCTGCCAGAACGACGGCGACGACGCGGCGCAGACCGACCCGTCGTCGGCCGCGTCCGCGTCCGCCTCCGGCGGCGGTTCGGGCTCAAGCGGTCCGGGCTCAAGCGGTCCGGCTTCGGGCGGCTCGGACAAGGGCGGTTCGGACAGCGGGAAGGACACCGCCGCCGGGGCCGGTGCCGACCAGTCCGGCAAGACCGCCAATTGCCGTACCAGCGGGCTGAAGATCACGGCGATCGACAACTTCATCGACGGCGACCCGCAAGGGACCGTCGCGGTGGAGATGAAGAACACCAGCGGCCAGGACTGCGTGGTCGCCGGGTTCGCGGGCGTCGATCTCAAGACCGACGCCGGCACGATCTCCGCCGAGCGCAAGGGTGCGCCCGCAGACCCGTACGTCCTCAAGAACGGCAAGACGATCGCCTTCGGCATCAACTACCCGCTCAACGAGACGGGGGGCTCCGGCGTCCGCGTCACCGGGCTGGTGGTGACCCCGCCGAACGAGACGAAGCCGGTCATCCTGGCCTGGCCGGGCAAGCCCTCGCTGCCCGTCACGGACGGCTCCGGCTCCCCGGTGACGGTCGGCCCGATCGGCAGCGCGGGGCAGGGCGGCTGAGCCGTTCGCTTCGCGCCCCGGGGGGTCCCGCTTGATGCGGGGCCCCTCGTTCGTGTGTGCCGGCCGGGGCCTTCAGGGGCCCGTGGACTCCCAGGCCGCCTCGATCATCCCGAAGATCTCGTCCACCGCGGCCTCCGGATCGGCCGCCTCGCGGGCCAGCGCGTGCGCGTCGACCACGAACCTGGCGATCGTCCGGCAGGCCGTCGGGGTCCGGGGCAGCCGGGGGTCGGCGGCGATGGCCGCCGCCAGTGACTCCGTGTGCCGCAGCTTCATCGACTCCTCGTACTCCCGCAGCGAGGGCGACCCGTCGATCATCCGCCAGACGGGGGCGGCACCCTCCGCCGTGCAGTGCCGCACCATGGCGTGCATCTCGCGGCGCAGCGCGGGCATGAGCGGTTCGCCCGGTGCGCGGCCGGTGACCGCCTGCGCGAGCCGGTGCTCGAAGTCGGCGTCCTGTTCGAAGACCAGGGCCTCTTTCGAGGCGAAGTGGGAGAACAGCGTGGTGACGGCCACGTCCGCCTCGGCGGCGATGTCCCGGATGCCCACCGCCTCGTATCCGCGTTCCAGGAAGAGCCGCAGGGCGGTGTCGGCGATCTTCTGGCGGGTCGCGGCCTTCTTGCGCTCGCGGCGCCCGGACTGCACGGTCATGCGCTCACGCTAGCAGGTACGTATCCATAACCGTTTCAAAACACTAACCGTTAGTGCTAATGTCCCCGCCATGAAGAAAGTGAGCTTCGCCGAGTTCGGCGGCCCTGATGTCCTGCGACTCATCGATGCCGAGGAGCCCCACGCGGGCCCCGGCCGGATACGTATCGCCGTACGGGCGGCGGGGGTGAACCCCGTGGACTGGAGGATCCGTGAGGGCCAGGTCCTGGGTGCCCATCCGACCGTGCTTCCCTCCGGCGTCGGGCTGGACGCCGCCGGGATCGTGGACGAGGTCGGTGAGGGCGTCGAGGGCGTGGCGATCGGCGACCGCGTGTTCGGCGAAGGGGCCGACACCTACGCCGAGTTCGCCGTGCTGTCGGCCTGGGCCCGGATGCCGGAGGGGCTGTCGTTCGAGGAGGCGGCCGGGTACCCGTCCGTGGTGGAGACCGCTCTGCGCGTCATCGGCCAGGTCGGCGTGCGCCCGGGAGAAACGCTGCTGGTGAGCGGGGCCTCCGGGGGAGTCGGGTCGGCGGTGCTCCAGATCGCCCGCGACCGGGGCATCACGGTGATCGGCACGGGTGGCGCCGCGAACCAGGACTACCTGCGCGGCCTGGGTGCGCTCGCCACGACGTACGGGGAGGGCTGGGTGGAACGGGTGCGTGGGCTCGGCCGGGTCGACGCGGCCCTCGACCTGGCCGGCGCGGGCGTGATCCCCGAGCTCGTCGAGCTGACGGGGGACCCGGGCAAGGTGATCACCATCGCCGATCTCGGTGCGGCGGAGTTCGGCGTCCGCTTCTCCGGCGTGGCCGGGAGCGTCCCGGACGCGCTCGCGGAGGCGGTGGACCTGATCGCGCGCGGGAGGCTCCACATCCCCGTCGAGAAGTCGTACGCCCTCGCGGAGGCGGCGCAGGCGCACGCGGACAGCCAGGCCGGTCACACACGTGGGCGGCGGGTCATCGTCGTCCGGCCCGCCGCCTGACCGGGGCCCTCCCCGGCTTCCGGGCCGAGCCGATGCGGGCCCCTCGGCGCCTCCGCCGTCCGTAGCGCGAGTTCGGCGAACACGGTCTTCCCGACGGTGCGCGGCTCGACGCCCCACCGGTCGGCGACGGCGTCCACGATGACGAGCCCGCGCCCGTAGCACTCGTCGCGCTCGGCCGCGCGAATCCCGGGCAGCCGTTCCCCTCGCGGGTCGCTGACCTCGATACGGAGGGCGGTGCCGGTGACGGTGAGGTGGACCTGGAAGAGGCGTCCGCGCAGGCTGCCGTGGACGAGGGCGTTGGTCGCCAACTCGGCTACCAGCAGGGCTGCTTCGTCGGCGCGGTGAGGGTACCCCCAGGCGGTGACGAGCCGCGCGGCGCGGCGGCGGGCGAGGGTGACGCTGGGGGCGGTGGGGGTGTAGTCGAGTCGGTCCTCGTGGAGCGGGGGGTTGTCCTCGGGGAGCGCACGGGTTGCGGTCACGGTGGGCCTCTCTGGGGTGGGGCGGTGGCATTGCCGCGCCTGCACGCGGGCAGGTGGGTGCGCTTCCGCCACGTATCACTGTGTGATCTGCGTGCAACCGAAAGTAGTGGAGCTCTCGCACGGGCAGCAAGTCATTCGCGCATAGAATTTTCTGCCCTAATTGGTGTTCGAGGCGCAGGAGCTTCAGACTGAGCGGACCGCGTGGGAGGGAGTGGGCTGTGGCGGGTAGCAACCCGGATCGGGGCCGTACGGTCTCAACCGTGCTCGGCCGTCGTCTGGGTGGCGAGCTGCTGCGTATGCGGGAGGCGCGCTCGCTGCGACAGTCGCACGCGGCGGAGGCGCTGACCGCGTCGGTCGCCAAGGTCGCGAAGATCGAGCGCGGGCTTGTTCCCATGAGGGATCCGGATGTCAGGGCTCTTTGTCACCTCTACGGAGAGACCGACGAAGCCACGGTCGGCAGGCTCTTGGCGCTCGCCAAGACCGACCGCGAACGCCGCAAAGCCAGCGGCTGGTGGAACCAGTACCCGGGGCTTGAGGCCATGGTCGAGTACGTGGCGCTGGAGGACATCGCCACGGGCCTGCGGACCTGGCAACTGGCTGTTGTGCCGGGCCTCCTGCAAACCGCCGATTACGCTCGTGCCCTGGCTGTGGGCAACGGCTCGTGGGACGACCCGGACGAGATCGAACCCTTCGTCGAGGCGCGCATGGCCCGGCAGGCCCGCCTGACCGGCGACCGCCCGCTGGAGCTGTGGGCGCTCGTACAGGAGAGTGCGTTGCGCCAACTCGTCGGCGGGCGAAAGGTGATGAGGGAGCAGCTCGGCCACCTGCTGGACATGGCCCGCCGCCCGAACGTGAGACTTCAGGTCATGCCGTACCTCGCGGGCGCGCACCCGGGCATGACGAGCGCGTTCACCATCGTGTCCTTCGCCGAACCCGGAGCGCTCGACGTGGTCCACATGGATACCACCTCGACCACTCTGTGGCTGGAGAGCGATACTGATGCCGAGCGCCACGACCGGCTCTTCGATCGCATGACGCGAGTCGCGCTCGCGCAGCGCAACTCGCTCGTGCTCATCGACGGAATCCTCAAGGAGCTGTAGACCGCGTGCCCGCGTACGAGTTCGTCAAGTCCAGCTACAGCGGCGGGAACAACGGTCAGGAGTGCGTCGAAGTGGCGCGGAACGTGCCGGGCACCGTCGCCGTCCGCGACTCCAAGCGGACCGCCGGGCCCGTCCTCGTACTCAAGCCCGCCGCGTGGGACGCCTTTCAGGCCGGGTTGCGGCGGCCCTAGCGGTTCATCGAACGCATGCTTCAATGGCCGCATGGTGGAGGATCGCGCATCCCTGGGACCACTGGAACTGGCCGACGGGCGCTGGGGGATCGGGGATTCCGCCAGGCCCGGCACCCATTGGCTGGAGCTGTGTCCTGACGGGTTCCACCAGCACGCGCCGGACGCCGAGAGGCAGTTGGTGCCCTGGGCCAGGGTCATGACCGGGATCAGGCTCACCTGGGGCAAGCACGCCCGGAACACGGCCGGTAGGGGCAAGTACACGCTCAAGGGCATGGTCGCCGACCGCGACGGGGGGTGGCTCCACATGCCCCTGCGCGATCCGTACGAGGACCAGCACCTGGGCTTCGACCAGCACACGCGTCCCTATCGGGCGGTGGACGTTCTCCGGCTGGAGGCCCTGTTGCGGCGGCTCACCGACGAGGGGAGGCCGCATCTCCTCGGCGACCCGGAATGGCTCGGGCGGGCCGTCGCGGCCCTGGCCGGCGGGAAGAACCGCTGGGTCACCGACGGGTCACTGGAGCAGGCGGTGACGGAGGCCCTGGAGGCGGCCGGCGGAGGCCGGCTCTGACGGCCTCACTCGGCACCGGCGCCGTGAGCGGAACCCTGGTGCGGGGCAGGATGAGATGGTGGCCCCCATGTTGTCTGACAGCTGGTCGAGAGTGCGCCGTGTGCTGCGGGACCGGGCGCCGGCCTCGGCTCGATGTCTTCGGCCGCCGGCGACGCAGGCGCGGGTCGACGCCGCTCAGGCGGAACTCGGTCTGGTGTTCCCCAGGGCTTTCGTGGATGCCGCGCTGCTCGTCGACGGGGCGGAACCCGATCCACGCGCAGGAATGTTGTTGCCACCCTTGTACATACCGGTCTCCCTTGAGCGCATGACCCATCTGTGGCGGGTGAAGGTCGCCTCGGCGGCAGACGTGGACGGGGAGGCCGGGTCGGCGATTCAGGGGTTCAGCAGGTACTTCGTACCTGTGGGCGACGACACCACGGGGGACTTGCTTGTTCTCGATCTGCGTCCGGGACGGATGCGGGGGTGCGTTCTGGAGTGGGGGAAAGTGGACGGTCATGTCGGTGCTCCGGCCTGGGGCGGCCTGGCCGAGATGTGGTCCGACATTGCCCAGGCACTGGAGGCAGGGCTTCAGGAAGGTGGGCGGGACGGGGCGGACCCGCATCTGACGGAGAACGGATGCACCGCCGCGTTCACCTCGTCCGGCACGGTGCGCTGGGAGTTCTGACCGGTACCCACATGCGCT
The DNA here is from genome assembly GCF_010550605.1 of Streptomyces sp. SID9727. Taxonomy (GTDB): domain Bacteria; phylum Actinomycetota; class Actinomycetes; order Streptomycetales; family Streptomycetaceae; genus Streptomyces. The sequence continues at coordinate 20,042 of NZ_JAAGNI010000248.1, read as the reverse complement.
TCGTCGCCCGTCACCCACCGGGCCCGGTGACCCGCACCACCAGTACCGCCACGTCGTCCCTGTGCGGGATCTCCGCGAGGCCGGCGGAGAGGGCCTGGAGGAGGAGGGGCAAGGGCTTGTCGGCGTGGCGGGCGAGGGTGGCCGCCGTGTGCGCGGTGCACGCGTCGATGTCCTCGTCGCGGCGTTCGACCAGGCCGTCCGTGTAGAGCAGGAGCACGCTGCCCGGGGGCAGGTCGTGGGTGTGGTCCTCGCGGGCCGGGGCGTCCGGCAGGCCGAGCAGGAGGAGGTCGTGGCCGGGCAGGGGCGCGACGCCCGAGCCCGGGGTGTACAGGAGCGGCGGGGGGTGCCCGGCGTTGGACCAGGTCAGGCGCCAGCGGTCGGCGTCGCGGTCGAGGCGGGCGTGGACCGCCGTGGCGCCCACGCCCAGGGGCAGGACGTCGATGGCCTGGTCGATGGCGTGCAGGGCGGCGGCGGGTGAGTGGGCCGGATCGTCCAGACTGGCCTGGCGGAGCATGCTGCGGATCTGGCCCATCACGGCGGCGGCCCGGACGTCATGGCCGATCACGTCGCCGATCGAGATCATGAGGGATGTGGGCAGCGGATAGGCGTCGTACCAGTCCCCGCCCACCATGTCCTGGTCGGCGGCGGGCAGGTACAGGGCGGCCATGTCCAGACCGGGCACCTCCGGCAGCTCGGTCAGCATCGCGGCCTGGAGCTGCTCGGCCGTGCTCAGCCGGTTGGCGACGAAGCGGGTGCGCTCCACCGCCTGGCTCACGTACCCCGCCACCGTGGTGAGGACCGCCTCCTCGGTCGGCGCCAGGACGTGGGGGCGGGACCAGCACCAGGTCAGGACGCCGTGCCCGTTCGGCAGCGGGACGCAGAGGACGGATTCGAGGCCCAGCGAGTCGTAGCCGGCGACGGCCTCGGGCCCGTAGCCGCGCAGGAGACCCGTGCGGTCCGGTACGAAGACCGTGCGCTGTTCGCGCATGGCCAGGGCGCTCGGGAAGGCCGCGTCCCGCTCCAGCCGGTCGATCGCGTTCTCCACCGGCCGTGCGTCGTCCGGGTCGATGACCCGCCACAGCCCCGGGCCGTCGGCCAGCAGCAGCCCCACGAACGCGGGCTCGGCGGGCCCCTGGAACAGGTGGCGCAGGCGGCGGGTCAGGTCCGTGAGATCGCGGGCGTGGGCGAGCTCGATCGAGGCGCGCAGCAGCAGACCGGCGTGGTCGCGGTCCCGCTGGATCAGCTCCGACGCGATCCTCAGCCGCAGCTCCATCGAGCAGGCGGCGGTGAGGTCTTCGAGGTCACGCAGTTCGTCGGCCGTCCACTCCCGGGGGTGGTGGTCGATGGCGCAGAGCGAGCCGAGGACGTGTCCGTCGGCGTCGGTGAGCGGCATTCCGGCGTACGCGACCACCTGGAGATCGGGGATGGCGAGGCTGGCGCAGGTGCGGGGGTGCGCCCGGGTGTCGCTGAGGACGAGCGGGCCGCCGTCCGCGACGACGTGCTGGCAGAAGGAGTGGCTGAGGGGGGTTTCGCGCCGGGCCGCCCAGTGGCCGGACATCCCGACCATGCCGGGGAACACCTGCCGGTCCGGCTCCAGCAGCGAGACCAGGGACACCGGGACGTGCAGCAGGCGGGACACCAGCCGCGCGAACCGGTCCATGCCGGGATCGGCCGCCGCGGTCAGCCCCGCCAGCCGCAGCGCCTCAAGCCTTCCGGGGTCCCTCACCCCGGGGCCTCCGTCCGGACGGGGAGGAAAGGCGTGATGCCCATAAACCGCATTTCACGAATATACGAGCGAAAGGCTGCGTTGTCCTGGCCTGCGGCGCCCCTACCCCCGCCGGGCCTCCGTGTCGCCGTTGACGGTGCGGAGAGTGAGGCGGCGCGTGTGGTCCGTGGCCTCGGCCGCCGGGATGTCCGTGGTCGAGCGGCCATTGACGGTGTGCGCGTCGGTCGCGTACGCGGGGGCGTCGGCCGGGAGGGTGACACGCGCGGAGCCGTTGCGGGTGATGCCGCTGAGCGTGTCCGGGGCGGTGGCGCAGCGTACGTCGACGTCGCCGTTGACCGTTTCGGCGTCGATGCCGGTGCCCCGGAGGCCGGTCGCGCGGACGGATCCGTTCCGGGTCACCAGGTGCTGGCGGGCGTCCTTCGTGCCCGCGTCCTGCACGGTGACGTCACCGTTGACGGTGCTGAGGTTCAGCCCGCCCCGTACGTTGCTGACGTCGATCCCGGCGTTGCGCGCCCGCACGGTGAGTGTGACGCCGGCGGGTACGCGGACGAGCGGCATGCCGCCGCAGTTGTCCCGGGCCCGGTCGTCGCGCTCGTCGCACGGCAGGTCCAGGGTGTACACGTCCCCGTCCCCGTCGTCCCCGTGCGCGAGGACCGAGTCGTCCACCGTGACGTGGTCCCCGTCCGTCCCGACGACCCGTACGCCGCCCTGAGTGGTGATGACGAGCCGGGTGTCCTGGGCGAGGGCGGCCGTCCGGAATTCCGCTCCCCGCGCGTCCGGGCCGTCGTGGCCGCAGGCGGACAGCACCAGCAGCGCGCACCCGGCCAGGACCGCCCGGCCCTTCGCTTCGCTCCGCGATGAGGTCATGGGAGGCGTGTGCCCCGGAAGCGGAGGCCTACGGCTCAACGGCCCCCGCGCCCGCCGGTGAACGCCGAGATGATCCAGATCACCAGCAGGACGAGAAAGACGACGACGATGATCGTGGGAAGCGCTGACACCCTGGTCCCCCTTGGGGTCGTGTGACCGTTCCTGCCGTGGCCCCTGAGGCTCACGAGGCTCAAGGGGCCCGGACCGACCGGATGTTACGCACCTGCGGCCGGGGTCGCCAGGGTGCCGACCCGCCTCGGAGCGTGCGGCGGCCGGCTCAGAAGCTGCTGGTGTACCCGAGCGCGCTGCCGATGCGTCCGGAGCTCTCGGAGGCGCCGCCCACCGCGTACGAGGTGTAGTCGGCGTCGTTGAGCATCGGGGTGTAGCAGGAGTACTGGCCGGACGCGCTGTCGTAGCGCGGGGTGCCGCAGTACTCCCCGGCGTTGTCCTGGTCGCGGACCACTCTGGCGTAGAGGCTGCTGCCGTCGGACCAGACCCGCGCCCAGACCGTCCGGCACGACGGGCTGTAGCGCAGTTCCACGGTGCCGACCCGGGCGCCGTTGACGTACAGGGCCTGCGAGCGGGCGGTGTACGCCCCCGAGGCGCAGCCGGACGACATGGGGTCGGCGCCGTCCTGCGCCGCCGCGTGGGCGGAGCCGGTCAGGGCGAGGGTGAGTCCGGTGACGGCCGCCGCCACGGCGGTCGCGTGCTTGAGGGTGCGGGCGAGCTGCATGGAGGGTCCTCCGGGAACGGGGTGGATGTGGGGGCACCGTGGCACGGCCGGCGGCGGCCGATCCACCGCTTCCCGTCCCGTCCCGCGGCGGGCCCGACGGGACGGCGTCCCTGGGACACCGGCCCGCGTCCCAGGGACGTGAGCCGCTGGAACGGGCCCGCTGCGGCGTGCCAGCGTCGTCGTCGTGAGCGGCCGTCGGCTGCTCGGGCGGACGCCGGCCGAGGGCCGTTCCCTCGGCGCCCCGATGCGCCGGTCCCGTAGCCGCCCCATGCTCAACGACGCCGGATACCTCTCCTGCGCCGAGGGGTACGCCACCGCGCGCGGCCGCTACGGCTGGGACCAGACCATCACCGGCTCCTACTGATCCACCGCACTCATCCAGGGAGTATCCATGCGCACCCAGACGCTCTTCGGGCGGACGGCCGTGATCGCCGTCGCGTCCGCCGCCCTCGCCACCGGCTTCACCGGCTCGGCCTCCGCCGCGAGTTACGACGGCCAGGACCCGATCTCCTCCGGCTGCTCGGCGAGCGCCATCACCGCCGCCTCCAGGGCGCTGTACGCGAAGGGTGCCCAGGTCGGCACCGTCGAGCTGCGCTACAGCACCGCCTGCCGCACCACCTGGGTCCGGGTCTTCTCGGACGGCCCGAACTTCGGCGGTTACGTCAACCGCGTCCAGGACGGCACCACCCAGTGGTGCGGCGGCCCGAGCATCGCCGCCAACGGCCAGGAGTACTGCTTCAGCGCGATGCTGAACGACGCGGGCTACACCTCCTGGGCCGCCGGTTACGCCTCCGACGTCATCGGCTACGACGAGTCGGGTACGCACACGACCTCGGCGTACTGATCGGCCTAGGGCGTGTTTCGAAAGTAGCGCCGTCCGCCCGTACGCCGGACCCGCCCTACGGGCGGACGGCGCTACTTTCGAAACACGCCCTAGTGGCCTGTCCGGCGGCGGCCCAGCGCCTCGGTGCCCGCGTACCGGGCGCTCGCGCCCAGCTCCTCCTCGATGCGGATCAGCTGGTTGTACTTCGCGGTGCGGTCGGACCGGGACAGGGAGCCCGTCTTGATCTGGCCGCAGCCCGTGGCGACCGCCAGGTCCGCGATCGTGGTGTCCTCCGTCTCGCCCGAGCGGTGCGACATGACGACCGTGTAGCCGGCGCGGTGCGCGGTGGACACCGTGGTCATCGCCTCCGTCAGGGTGCCGATCTGGTTGACCTTCACCAGGATCGAGTTGGCGACCCCGGAGGCGATGCCCTCGCGGAGCAGCGCGTCGTTCGTGCAGAACACGTCGTCGCCCGTCAGCTGGCAGCGGTCACCCACGCGGGCGGTCAGCTCGCGCCAGCCGTCCAGGTCGTCCTCGGCCATCGCGTCCTCGACCGACACGACGGGGTAGGCGTCGATCAGCTTCACCAGGTGGTCCGCGTGCTCCGAGGGGGTGCGGCGTACGCCTTCGCCCGCGTAGTCGTACACCCCGTCGCGGAAGAACTCCGACGTCGCCGGGTCCATGACCAGCCCGATGTCCGTGCCGGGCCGGTACCCCGTGCGCTCGACGGCCGCCACGACGAAGTCCAGCGCCTCCTCCGCCGTACGGAGGGCGGGCGCGAAGCCGCCCTCGTCGCCGACGCCCGTGGAGTGGCCGGCGGCGAGCAGGTCGCGGCGCAGGGTGTGGAAGATTTCCGAGCCCATGCGGACCGCCTCGGCGAAGGTCTCCGCGCCGATCGGGGCGATCATGAACTCCTGGAAGTCCAGCGGGTTGTCGGCGTGGGCGCCCCCGTTGACGATGTTCATCATCGGTACGGGCAGCAGCCGGGCGTCCGGCCCGCCCAGGTAGCGGTAGAGCGGCAGGCGGTGCGCCGCCGCCGCGGCCTTGGCGGCGGCCAGCGAGACGCCCAGGATCGCGTTGGCGCCGAGCCGGGACTTCGTGGCGGTGCCGTCCGCCGCGACGAGCGCGGCGTCCAGCCCCGCCTGGTCCTCCGCGTCCCGGCCGATGACGGCCTCGGTGAGCTCCGTGTTGACGTGGTGCACGGCCCGGTCCACGCCCTTGCCGTGCCAGCGGGCCGGGTCGCCGTCGCGCAGTTCGACGGCCTCGCGGGCGCCGGTCGACGCCCCGGAGGGGACCGCGGCCCGGCCGAGCGAGCCGTCCGACAGCTCCACGTCCACCTCGACGGTGGGGTTGCCCCGGCTGTCCAGGACGCGGCGGCCGGTGACGGAGGTGATGGCGGTCATGGGAGTCCTTCCCTTGTCGCGTGCCGCGGTCCGGCTGCGACGACGGTGGCGCGGGACCCGGCGGCAGTAACTCTACAGCAATGCTGTTCAGTAAAGCTGTGTAGTTACGCTGAACAGTTCTGCTGTGCAGTCACCGGTCCTGCTACCGCCCCCGCGCTAAAGTGCGGTATGCCCCTCCCGGAATCCGCCTCCATCGCCGCCGAGCTGCGCACAGCGATGGGCAAGCTCACCCGCCGCGTGAAGCTTGAGGACCAGATGCCGCTCGGCCAGGTGGCCGTGCTCGGCGAGCTGGACCGTAACGGCGCCCTGACCACCAGCGAGCTCGCCGCCAACCAGCGGGTGCGGCCGCAGTCCATGGCGCGCGCGGTCGGACTGCTGATGGACCAGGGGCTGATCACCCGCCGTGCGCATCCCACCGACGGCCGCAAGAGCCTGGTCGAGCTGTCGGAGGCCGGGCGCGCCCTCTTGGAGGAGGAGCGGGACCGCCGGGCCGACTGGCTGGCCCGCGCGATCGACGCGGAACTGAGCGATAAGGAGCGCGAGTTGCTGGCCCGCGCGATCGGGCTCGTCGGGCGGCTGGCGGCGCACTGAGGGCGGGGGCCGGCGCCCTCGCGGAAACCGGCCCCCGCCGCCTCACCGCTTCACCGCCTCACCGCTTCAGCAGAAAGCCGAAGTCCGTCGTCGTCCGCCCGGTCAGGCGGACCGGCGAGACGAGGTTCCCCTCGGCCAGCAGGTGTTCCGCCCCCGCCCGGGAGAGGCCGAAGCCGTCCGCGATCAGGCGCAGCGGGCGGACGGGGACGGGGGCTTCGAAGCGGACGGACACCTCGGCCACCTCGCGGTCCAGGTGATCCGCGCCCCCGGTGTCCAGGCGCCAGGCGCCCGTCCAGTCGAGGGCGATGCGGTTGCGGCGCCGCACGACGCCGTCCTGAAGGAGTTCGCCCGCCAGGGACGGGTCGTTGGCGTGCATCCGGTCCAGCAGCTCAGGTCGTACCGAGCGGACGTGCGCGCGCTCCAGGATCGTGACCTTGGTGGTGTCCCCGCACCCCGTGCAGAGCGCGAGGAGCCAGGCGTCGAGCAGCTTGTGGTGCGCGTTGACGCGGAACTTGCCGTGCGCCCGGAAGGTGCCGGACGCGCAGGCGTGGCAGCGGCGCAGGACGAGGGGCAGGCGTGTGGGCATGACGGCCCAATGGATGAGCACAGGTGTACACCGGTTTCCGTGTGAGAAATCCGCAGCGGGAAGCGGCACGGCGCACAGGGTGCGACGCGCGGCCGTTCAGCAGTGGGGAGGTCTCACGCGATGTACAACGGAACGCCCTTCCGGGGGACGGCGGATGCGGGGCCGCACCGCGCACGGCAGGGGCCCGGCTGGACGGTAGTGGGCCGGGCCGGGGGATTGCCACCGGATTTCGGCGGGCGGCCTCGGCGGCCAAACACCCCAGCCCTTAGGGTCGTTGTCATCGCAGAGAGCGCGAAGAGTGAGCCAGGGGGAGCGATGGGCGGGAGAGGGACGGCACGCCGATGGGGCGTCGTCACGGCCGGGGCCGTGGTGGTGGCGGTGTCGCTGACCGGCTGCGGGGGCGGCGGTGACGTGGCGCCCGGCGCGAAGGCGACCGAGGAGCCCAGGGCCGGCGGGGGCTCGGAGAAGCCGGCGCGGCGCGCGTACGACCCGCCCGTGCGCTTCGAGGGGAACGCGGTCGACCTGACGGGCTCCGGGCAGCCGAGCACGTCGAGCGGAGAGGCCCTGCGGCCCGCGGTGACGCTGGTGGACGGGGTCGCGTACGTCGACGACGAGGGCGGGATCAACGCGATCGACACCCGGACCGGCGACTCCCGGTGGTACGCGGAGACGAAGTACGAGCCGGAGCGGGGCGGCTTCGGAACCGAGCGGGTCGCGCCGCTGGTGTCGGACGACGGCCGGACCGTCTACGCCGCGTGGTGGCGCCAGGTGCCGGGCGAGGGCACCATGCCGGACCGGTCCGTCATCGAGGTGCTGGCCGTCGACACGGCCACCGGCAAGCGGACGTGGTCGGCCGAGATCCCGCCCGACCCCAGCTCCACCGGGCTCGCCGCCATCGCCATCGGCGCCGACGGGAACCTCGCGCCGCAGGTCGTCGGGGTGGACGCCGGTACCGCGATCGTCACCTCCGCGGACACCACGTACGCCCTCGACCCCGCCACCGGGGCCGTGCGCTGGAAGAAGGGCGACTACCGCGCGCTGAACCTCGCCGAGGGCGTCGTGGCCGGCGGCGAGGAGACCGGGTACGCCAAGGGCCGGCTGCTGGGCGTCGACGCGGAGACGGGGAAGCGGCGGTGGACCGTGGCCGACGCCCGGCAGCCCGCCCACGCCGCGCCGAAGCTGCTGAGCGCGAACCTCGGCGACCGCTCGGTGGTCGTGGACGCGGTGACCGGGCAGACGCGGGTGAGCTTCGACAGCCGGGACTGGCGGTGCCTGGACGACGCGAGGTCGCTGGTCGCGTGCTCCAAGCACGGGTACCGCGCGTCGGACCGCGGGATCGTGGTCTTCGACGCCACCACGTTCCGGCACACGTGGGTGCTGCCCGACCACTCCGGACGGTCGGTGCCGAAGGTCACCGGGTTCTGGCACGGCGCCCTGTACGGGGAGGTGGGCGAGCGGCCGGTCGTTCTGGACGGCACCACGGGCAAGGACCGCGAGACCGAGCCGAACGCGGCGCCGATCGAGATCGACCGGTACGGCGGGGTGGAGGGGACGCGGTTCATTCCGGCCGCGGGCTGAGGAGGGCCTGCGGGGCGGCCGATGCGGGGGAGAGCCCCCGCATGGTCCGGGGGGTGGCCGTTACGGCACCCCGGGGGGCCATGGGATGGCCCGGCCCCCCTGTGGCTGGTGCGATGGGGGTCCGCCACCGGCTACGGCGTACCACCGTGCCGGCCCAGAGAAACGGATCATCATGCGTGCATTACTACGGCGACGCCGGGGCATCGCCGTCCTGGCCGGTCTGACCGCCGTCCTCGTCACCACAGCGGCCGGGCTGCCCGCGACGGCCGCACCACCGCACCCTGCGGACGCGCTCCGACGGCAGGTCGACGCGATCCATGAGACGGGGGCTCTGGGCGTGCTGGCCGAGGTGGCCGGGCCGGACGGCCGGTCGTCCGCACGCGCCGGGGTGGCCGTGGCGGGCACCAGGAAGCCCATGCCCTGGAACGGCAGATTCCGGATCGGTAGCGCTACCAAGACCTTCACCGCCGCGGTCGTCCTGCAACTCGTCGGGGAAGGCCGCGTGTCCCTGGACGACACCGTCGAGCGGTGGCTGCCGGGCGTCGTCCAGGGCCACGGCAACGACGGGCGTCTCATCACCGTCCGACAGCTGCTGCACCACACCAGCGGTCTCAGGGAGGTGGCACCCGAGGTGGCGGCGCTGAACAGCGCGGCAGGTTACCGCGCCGAGCGGTTCCGTACGTACACCCCGGACGAACTGGTCCGGCTCGCCGTCAGCGACGCACCCAAGTTCCCGCCCGGCGAGGGGTGGTCGTACTCGAACACCAACTACGTTCTCGCCGCGATGATCGTGGAGAAGGCCACCGGCCGGAGCTGGGCCCATGAGGTGGAGGCGCGCATCATCCGGCCGCTGGCCCTGAGCGGCACCTCCGTGCCCGGTGCCTCTCCTCTGATCCCCGGCCCGCACGCGCACGGCTACGCGGCGTTCGGCACCGAAGAGGTCACCGACGTCACGGCACTCGACCCGAGCATGGCAGTCGGCTCCGGTGCGGTCGTCAGCACGGCCCACGACCTGAACCGCTTCTACGCCGCGCTGCTCGGCGGCAGGCTGCTCGCGCCGGCGCAACTGGCCGAGATGACCGACGCGGAGTACGCGCCCGAGCTCCGCGCGGGCTACGGACTGGGCCTCGCCGAGATCCCGCTGAGCTGCGGCGGGACCTTCTTCGCGCACCGGGGCGAGCTGCTCGGCTACACCACCTGGGCCGGTGCCGCACGGGGCGGCGGGCGCAGCGCGGCGGTCTACATCAACAGCGACGGCGGCCCGGGTACGGAGGAGGCCATGCTCGCGCTCATGGACCAGGAGCTGTGCGAGGCGCCCTGACGCCGGGAAGGCAAGGGGCCCCGCACGCGACGGCGTGCGGGGCCCTGCGCGTACCGGACGGGCTACTTCTTGAAGCCGTAGTCCATCAGCTTCTTCGCGTCCGACGTGCGGTTGGTCTCCGACGACGAGGTCAGGACCGTGCCGATCACCGTCTTGCCCTTGCGGGTCGCGGCGAAGACCAGGCAGTACTTGGACGCCGGGCCGGAGCCCGTCTTCACGCCGATCGCACCGCTGTACGTGCCCAGCAGCTTGTTCGTGTTGGTCCACGACATGTAGCGGTAGCCGCCGCTCTTCGTCGTGACCTTCTGCTTGGTCGACTTCGTCTTCACGACCGTGCGGAAGGTGGAGTACTTCATCGCGCTGCTCGCGAGCTTCGTCAGGTCGCGCGGGGTCGAGTAGTTGGACCCGTTCCCTATGCCGTCGAACGAGTCGAAGTGCGTGTTCTTCAGACCGAGGGTCTTGGCGGTGCTGTTCATCTTGCCGATGAACGACTTCACCCGTGCCGAGCGCGTCTTGCCGGAGCCGAACTTGTCCGCCAGCGCGTACGCGGCGTCGCAGCCCGACGGCAGCATGAGGCCGTAGAGCAGCTGGCGCACGGTGACCTTGTCGCCCACGATCAGCCGCGCCGAGGACGCGCCCTTGGAGACGATGTAGTCGCTGTACGCCTTCTGGATCGTGACCTTGGAGTCCAGGTTCAGGCCCTTCTGGGCCAGCACCACGCGCGCGGTCATGATCTTCGTCGTCGAGCCGGTGGAGCGGCGGGTGTCCGCGGCCTTGGTGAACAGCGTCTTTCCGGTGCCGTTGTTCATCACGAAGCCGCCCTTGGCGACGATCGAGGGCGCCTTGGGCGCGGCGGCCCGCGCCTTGGCGAAGTAGGGCGCCTTGGGCGCGGCGGCCTGCGCCGTGGAGGCGAACGCACCGCCCGCGATCAGGGCGCCCGTCGTGAGGGCCACCGTGGCGGTTGCCGAACCGCGCCTTATGCCCTTAATGCCGAGTTTCAAGTTGAACGCTCCAAATGCCCCTGGAAGGCGGCCACATGAGGGTGCCGCCGCTCTGATAAGACGAACGACCGCGCCGCTTGGTTGGGCCCACGCGTGGGTGATTTTTTACGACATCCAGGGGCGGCGGGGCGTTCGCGCGGCGATGGCGCGCGGTGGCCAGGGACTACGATCGGCGTCACATCCGAGCGCCCCAGAGGCCGGAGGCAACCGTGGACGATGTCGTGCGTGCGCAGGAGTCCGTCAGGGCATACGGCGAGCTCCTCGCCCTCGCCGAGCGCCTGGAGGCGTTGCGGCAGCTGGGCGAGAACGGGGTCGAGGCGCATACGACGGCCGCGCTGCACGCGGTCCGCTTCGCCGCGACGATCCTGTGGCGGACCGTGCCGGACGTGCCTGAGCCGGGCTACCGGCAGGATGAGGAGCGCCTGCTCGAACTGGCCGCGCACTGGCGTGAGGCGGCGCTCGGCCTCGGCGAGTTCGCGCCCCAGCGCCCGGCGCTGCGGCTGGTGGAAAACGACGGGTCGTCCGCGTAGCGGCTGGGATAGCGTCCCCCGGCATGACGCCCTCCCTGCGCAGCGAACGCCTGGTCCTCGAACCGTATGTGCCCGCCGACGAGGAGGCGTTCGTCGCCCTCTTCCTGGACCCCCGCGTCTCCCGGTGGATGGGCGACGGGCCCTGGCCCGAGGAGCGGTACCGGACCACGTTCTCCCGCATCTTCACGCACGCCTACGGCAGCGGGGGCTTCGACGTCTGGGCCGTGCGCCGGGACGGCCGGACGGTCGGCCACGCGGAGATCAAACCGGCGAAGGCCGTCGAGGGGTACGAGCTGGTCTACGGCCTCGCGCCCGAGGCGTGGGGCCAGGGGCTCGGCACCGAACTGGCGCGGACGGTCGTCGCGTACGGCTTCGAGGTGCTGGACCTGGACCAGGTGTACGCGACCGTGGCCGAGCCCAACGCGGCCTCGCTGGCGGCCCTGCGGAAGGTGGGGTTCCGGCACGTCGGGGACATCGCCGAGGAGGACGGGAGCACGACGCTGCTGCTGGCGCGCGAGCGGTAGCGGCCCGGCCCCTCGCCCACATCGTGGACGGCGGGACGCTTGCGTGCATGTTGTATCTATGCTGTACGCATGCCAGCCCCCGCACCCTCCACGTCCCCCGGTCCCGCTCCCCTCACCCCGCCCGCGAAGCAGCCCCCGGCCGCCGAGCGCGTCTACACGCACGTCAAGGACGCCGTCCTGGACCGCCGCTACGAGGGCGGCACCCTGCTGACCGAGGGCGGTCTCGCCGAGGCCGTGGGGGTCTCGCGCACGCCGGTGCGCGAGGCGCTGCTGCGCCTCGAGGTCGAGGGGCTCATCAAGCTCTACCCGAAGAAGGGCGCCCTGGTGCTCGCCGTCTCCGCCCAGGAGATCGCGGACGTGGTGGAGACCCGGCTGCTGGTCGAGGAGTTCGCCGCCCGCAAGGCGGTGCCCGCGTCCCCGCAGCTGATCAGCCGGCTGGAAGCGCTCCTGGAGGAGCAGCGGCACTACTCCGACGCCGGCGACCTGGCCACCGTCTCCGTCAAGGACCGCTGCTTCCACGCCGAGATCGTCCGCCACGCGGGCAACGAGATCCTGTCCCGCCTCTACGACCAGCTGCGCGACCGCCAGCTGCGGATGGGCGTCGCCGTGATGGAGGCCCACCCGGACAGGATCGCCGCCAACATCGCGGAGCACGGCGAGCTGCTGGAGGCGATCAGGTCCGGTGACGCGGAGTTCGCCGCCCAGGTCGTGCGCCGCCACGTCGGCCGGGTCAAGGTGCTGGTCCGGGGTGAGGACCGGTGAGTTCCGCCGCCGCGCCCACCCTGCCCCTGCCCGGTGACCCGCCCGGCGGCCGGCGTGCCGTCAGGATCTGGGGCATCGGCGTCGCCGTCTACTTCGTCGCCATCATCTTCCGGACCAGCCTCGGTGTCGCCGGACTCGACGCCGCCGACCGGTTCGACGTCAACGCCTCGGCGCTCTCCACCTTCTCGATCCTCCAGCTGCTCGTGTACGCGGGCATGCAGATACCCGTCGGCCTGATGGTCGACCGGCTCGGCACCAAGCGGGTGCTGGCCCTCGGGGCCGTCCTGTTCACCCTCGGCCAGCTCGGCTTCGCGCTCTCCCCCACGTACGGCACGGCGCTCGCGTCCCGGGCGCTGCTGGGGTGCGGCGACGCGATGACGTTCATCAGCGTGCTCCGGCTGGGGACGCGCTGGTTCCCGGCCCGGCGCGGGCCGTTGATCGGCCAGGTCGCCGCCCTCTTCGGGATGGCGGGCAACCTGATCTCCACGCTGGTGATCGCCCGTGCCCTGCACGGCTTCGGCTGGACGACCACCTTCGTCGGCAGCTCGCTGGCCGGGGTCGTGGTGCTCGTGCTGCTCCTCCTCTTCCTCAAGGACCACCCCGAGGGCTACGAGCCGCCGCCCGCCCAGCACGCCGGCGGGGCGTACGTGCGCAAGCAGATCGCCGCCTCCTGGCGGGAGCCCGGGACCCGGCTCGGGATGTGGGTGCACTTCACCACGCAGTTCCCGGCGATGGTGTTCCTGCTGCTGTGGGGCATGCCCTTCCTGGTCGAGGACCAGGGACTCGGCCGGGGGACCGCCGGTGAGCTGCTGACCCTGGTGGTGCTCTCGAACATGACGCTGGGGCTCGTCTACGGGCAGGTGATCGCCCGTCACCACGGGGCCCGCGTCCCGCTCGCCCTCGGCACGGTCGGCGCGACGGCCACGCTGTGGGCGGTGACGATCTTCCACCCCGGCGACCACGCGCCGATGTGGCTGCTGGTCGTCCTGTGCGTGGTGCTCGGGGCGTGCGGCCCGGCCTCGATGATCGGCTTCGACTTCTCCCGCCCGGCCAACCCGCCCGAGCGCCAGGGCACCGCGTCCGGCATCGTCAACATGGGCGGCTTCGTCGCCTCGATGACCACGTTGCTGGCGGTCGGCGTGCTGCTGGACGCGACCGGTGACAACTACCGGGTGGCGTTCTCGTCGGTCTTCGTCCTGGAGGCGCTGGGCGTCGCGCAGATCCTGCGGCTGCGCGCGAGGGCGGCACGCCGCGAGCGCGACCACCACGTGATCAGCCGGGTGGAGGCGGTCCACGTGCCGGCGTGATCCGGCCCCGGACGGCGGCGCGCCCGTCCCCCGTCGCGGGGGCGGGCGCCGCTGCGTGCCGGGGTTCTCGTGGTGTTACGGGGTGACGGCGAAGTGCTGGAGGATGGCGTCGGCCAGTTCCTGGTCGCCCTCGGTCTTGACCCGGTCCGCGACGGCGGCGGGCCGCACCCGGCCGCAGGCCAGCCGTACGTACGTCTCCCAGTCCATGGACAGCGTCGCGGCGGGCCCGAGCGACGGGGCGACGTCCAGCGAACCGTGCCCCTCGGCGTCGATCCGCACGGTGCGCATGAACTCCAGCGGCCCGTGCACGTCCAGCACCACGGCGGAGTCGGCCGGTGCGCCCGCCCTCTTGGCCACCACCTTCGGCAGCCCCAGCAGCAGGACGTCGCGGGTGACGAGCGCGCCGGGGGAGTCCAGGTTGCCGGGCCTGCCCAGGGCCGTCCGCAGGTCCTGCTCGTGCACCCAGACGTCGAACGCGCGCATCCGCAGTGCCGTCTCCAGGGTCTGCTCGGCGCCCAGCGGTGCCCGCACCATGGTCTCCGGGTCCCGCGTCTCGTTCCGCAGCTGCCGGGAGCGGCGGATGACCGTGTACTCCAGCTCGGAGGTCATCTCCGGCGCGGTGTGGTGGCGCCGGACGTCGACCTGCATCTCCATGTAGCGGGCGAACTCGCTCTGCACGTGGAACAGGTCGCGCGGCAGGGTGTGGATCGGACGCGGGTCGCCGAGCTGCTCGCACTCCATCCCGATGATGTGCGACACGATGTCGCGCACGGACCAGTTGGGGCAGGGGGTGCGGCCGTTCCACTCCCCCTCGGCGAGCGGGCTCACCAGCTCGGCTATCGACTCGATGGAGTGGGTCCAGGCGTCGGCGTAGGTCTGGAGGCTGGGATGGACGGTCACGGGACCCCTCGTGCGGTTCTGCGGTGCATGGGCAACTGGGCGCGGACGGTCGGGCTGCGGGCTGCGGGCGGCGATGAGGTTCGGTGGCTAAGTTACGCTGCGAGCAGGCACCCCGGCAGTGCTTTCGTGTGACGATCGTAGGCCGGTGTTGACGGCTCGAATGCCAGGACGGTGGTAGTGTGCGCGCCTCCCTCATCCAGATCGCAGTAGACCCGGACGAACCCGTCGATTCCCGTAGGGAACGCGCCGCCTCACTGGTGGCGTCGCAGCGGGGCGCGGACCTGGTGGTCCTCCCCGAGTTGTGGCCGGTCGGAGCCTTCGCCTACACGGCCTTCGAGGACGAGGCCGAGCCGCTGACGGGGCCGACGCACCAGGTGATGGCCAAGGCCGCCGCCGAGGCCGGGGTCTGGCTGCACGCCGGCTCCTTCGTCGAACGGGCCGAGGACGGCACCCTCTACAACACCACGCTCGTCTTCTCCCCCGAAGGCGAGCGGGCCGCCGCCTACCGCAAGATCCACCGCTTCGGCTTCGACCAGGGCGAGGCCGTCATGATGGGCGCCGGCGAGGACCTGGTCACCGTTCCCCTCCCGGAGACCACGCTCGGCCTGGCCACCTGCTACGACCTCCGCTTCCCGGAGCTCTTCCGGGGCCTGGTCGACGCCGGCGCCGAAACCCTGGTCGTCGCGGCCGGCTGGCCGGAGCGCCGCCGCGCCCACTGGACCCTGCTCGCGCAGGCCCGCGCCGTCGAGAACCAGTCGTACGTCCTGGCCGTCGGCTCCGCCGGCACCCACGGGGGCATCCAGCAGGCCGGCCACTCCCTCGCCGTGGACCCGTGGGGCGAGGTGCTCGCGGAAGCGGGCGCGGGCGAGGAGGTGCTGACCGTGGAGCTGGACACCGCCAAGGTCGCGGCGACCCGGGAGCAGTTCCCGGCGCTGAAGGACCGGCGACTCGGGCTGGCCGCGCCCACGGTCTGACGCGCGAAGGGCCCTGTTCACGGTTTCACGTGAAACAGGGCCCTTCCCGCGCGGGGCGCGCGGTCAGTCGTCGTGGTCCTTCTCCGCGAGCACGATCACGCACACCGCCACCGCGATCAGCAGCGACGCGTCGGCGTCGTCCCGCACGATGTCGATGCCGTAGGTGTCCCGGACGGACAGCCAGCGCCGGGAGATCTGGGCCAGCAGCTCGCCGTCGTAGTCGATCGCGAACTCGCGGTCCAGGATCTTGCCGCTGACGTCCAGCTCGGTGCCGTCCGCCAGGGTCACGCGGTAGTGGTTCCGCAGCAGCGAAAGGTGCTTCTTCTTGACCTTCGCGAGCTGTTCGCCGTCCCGCTCGATCAGCATCGTGTCGCGCAGGCTCAGGAGCTTCTGGCGGATCTCCACGAGGATCCGGCCCTGCGCGTCCTTCAGCTCGAAGGTGTCGCGCACCCGCATGGCCTTGCCGTCGACCAGGAAGACCTTGCGGCCGTCCGCGTCCTCGATCCAGTAGTCGTCACCGATGCCGAAAATGCGCTCGCGCACGAGAAGTCTCATGGCTCACAGGTTCCCGGAGCCACCTCTGGAATGCGGGAACGCCACGGTGCTGTTGACTGTTCTCATGGCAACACGTGCACGCGTCAGGGCCCCCGAACTCATCGGCAAGGGCGGCTGGCTCAATACAGGCGACCGGCAGTACACCCTCGCTGACCTGCGAGGACGCATCGTCATCCTCGACTTCTGGACCTTCTGCTGTGTGAACTGCCTGCATGTTCTCGACGAGCTGCGCGAGCTGGAGGAGAAGCACCGCGACACCGTCGTGATCATCGGTGTGCACTCGCCGAAGTTCGTGCACGAGGCGGAGCACCAGGCCGTCGTGGACGCGGTCGAGCGGTACGAGGTCCACCACCCGGTCCTCGACGACCCCGAGCTGGCCACCTGGAAGCAGTACGCCGTACGCGCCTGGCCCACGCTCGTCGTCATCGACCCCGAGGGCTACGTCGTCGCCCAGCACGCCGGCGAGGGCCACGCCCACGCCATCGAGAAGCTGGTCGAGGAGCTGGAGGCGGAGCACGCGGCGAAGGGCACCCTGCGGCGCGGCGACGGTCCGTACGTGGCGCCGGAGCCGGTGGCCACGCATCTGCGGTTCCCGGGCAAGGCGCTGCTGCTCGCGGACGGCGGCTTCCTGGTCTCCGACACCACCCGGCACCGGCTGGTCGAGCTGGACCCGGACGGGGAGACCGTGCGCCGGCACTTCGGGACGGGTGACCGCGGCTTCGCGGACGGCGGGCCGGACGAGGTCCGGTTCAGCGAGCCGCAGGGGCTCGCCCCGCTGCCCGACGGACGGATCGCGGTCGCCGACACGGTCAACCACGCCCTCCGCGCCCTCGACCTCACGACCGGGACCACGACCACTCTCGCCGGCACCGGCCGCCAGTGGTGGCAGGGGGCGCCCACCAGCGGCCCGGCCCGCGAGGTGGACCTCTCCTCGCCGTGGGACGTCGCCTGGTTCGGCGGCCGGCTCTGGATCGCCATGGCCGGCGTGCACCAGCTGTGGACGTACGACCCCGAGGACGGCACCGTGCGCGTCGCGGCCGGGACCACCAACGAGGGCCTGGTCGACGGACCCGGCCCGGAGGCGTGGTTCGCCCAGCCGTCCGGGCTCGCGGCGACCGAGGAGCGGCTGTGGGTCGCCGACTCGGAGACGTCCGCACTGCGCTGGGTCGACCGCGAGGGCGCCGTGCACACCGCCGTCGGCACCGGTCTCTTCGACTTCGGCCACCGGGACGGCGCAGCCGGCCAGGCCCTGCTCCAGCACCCCCTCGGCGTCACCGCCCTGCCCGACGGGTCCGTCGCCGTCTGCGACACGTACAACCACGCCCTGCGCCGGTACGACCCGGCGAGCGGTGAGGTCACCACCCTGGCCACGGACCTGCGGGAGCCCAGCGACGCCGTACTGGTGGACGGCGACCTCGTCGTCGTGGAGTCCGCCCGGCACCGGCTGACCCGGCTGCGGCTGCCCGAGGAGGCGGTACGCGTCGCCGAGCAGGCGCACCGCACCCAGCGGGCCGCCACCGAGGTCGCCCCCGGTGCGCTCCGGCTCGACGTCGTCTTCCAGGCACCGGCCGGGCAGAAGCTGGACACCCGGTACGGTCCCTCGACGCGGCTGCTGGTCTCCTCGACCCCGCCCGGGCTGCTGGCCGAGGGCGAGGGCGCGGGCA
The DNA here is from genome assembly GCF_010550605.1 of Streptomyces sp. SID9727. Taxonomy (GTDB): domain Bacteria; phylum Actinomycetota; class Actinomycetes; order Streptomycetales; family Streptomycetaceae; genus Streptomyces. The sequence goes on along the minus strand of NZ_JAAGNI010000248.1, from coordinate 2,197 downwards.
CCGACCTCTTCCGCGACCTCGTCCTCGCGGAGGGCGTCACCGAGGGTGTCCTGCACGTCTCCGCGATGGCCGCGTCCTGCGACGACGACCCCGCCAACGAGTACCCGGCCTGCCACGTCCACCAGCAGGACTGGGGCGTCCCCGTCCGCGTCACGGAGGGCGGAGCGGCCCGGCTGCCGCTGGTGCTCGCGGGCATGGACGCATAGGGGGACACGGCGGACGCCTGTGCGTCGGCGGGAGCGGCCCGCCTCAGCCGTCCGCCGTCAGGCGGCGGGCCGCCTCGGTGCGGCGGCGTACGTGGTCCGGGCTCGCCGTCACCCGGAGCAGCGCCTCCAGGGCCCGGAGCGCGCCCTCGTCGTAGCCGGCGCGCTCCGCCTCCGTGGCCGCCTCGTCCAGGAGCCGGATGCCTTCCTCCTCCGCGCCCAGGGCGAGGCGGGCCTCGCCGCTGACGGACAGCAGCAGCACCCGGCGGGCCGCCTCCTCGTGCTCGGGGCCCAGGTCGAAGGCGGTCCGGGCGGAGTCCAGGGCGTCCTGCGGGCGGCCCGCCGACAGCTGCATCCGGGCCAGGTGCTGGAGCGCGAGCATCTCCGTGTGCGCGTCGGGCTCCTCCCGGGCCAGCCGGAGGGCCCGTTCGCAGCCCTCCATCGCCAGATCCAGCCCGCCCTGCTCGGCCTGCACGATGGCCAGGTTGATGAGCGCGGTCGCCTCGCCGAGCCGGTCGTCGGCCAGCCGGGCGAGACCGGGCGAGGGTTCGAGCATGGCGACGGCCTCACCGGTCCTGCCCTCCTCCGTCAGCACCCAGCCGAGCAGATTGCGGACCCGGGACTCGGCGTACGGGTCCTCGCGGGCGGCGGCCGCCGCCAGGGCCAGTTCCAGCACCGGGGTCCAGCCGTCCCGCACCCGCCACACCACGTGCGGCCACTGGAGCAGGATGATCCGCCAGGCGCGGTCGTCGAGCCCGGCGGTCCGGGCCGCGGCGGCCGCCAGGGTCAGGTCCTCGCGCTCGGCGGCCAGCCAGCTCATCGCCTCCGCCCGGTCCGTGAAGTCCCGGGTCGCGGCCGGCGCGCGGAAGTCGTCGGGCAGCACAAAGCAGGGCTCGCCGCCCGGTTCGGCCGTGTCGGCGGCGGCGAGCGCGGTGGCGATGTAGTGGTCCAGCACGCCGATGAGCGCGTCCGGCGCCGCGGCCGGGTCGAGTCCCCGTGCGTACAGCCGCACCAGGTCGTGCAGTATCCAGCGCCCGGGGCCCGCCTCCGTGACCAGGTGGGCGGCGGCGAGCCGTTCCAGCGCAGCCCCGGCGGAGACCGGGTCGCTGCCGGCGAGCGCCGCCGCGGTGTACGGGTCGAAGTGGCTGCCCGGGTGGTGGCCGAGCCGGCCGAGGTGGTGGACGGCGTCCGGCGGCAGCTGCCGCACGGTGAGCCGCAGGGAGGCCGAGACGCCGGTGTCCTCCACGTCCAGATAGGACAGCCGGCTGCGCTCGTCCGCGAGTTCGTCGGCCATGGCGGCCAGCGTCCACTGCGGGCGGCCCGCCAGCCGGGCGGCCGTCACCCGCAGCGCGAGGGGCAGTCCGCCGCACAGATCGGCGAGCCGCCGGGCCGCCACCGGTTCCGCGAGGACCCGTTCCTCGCCGAGCACCCCGGCCAGCAGCGCGGTGCCGTCCGGCGGTTCGAGTATGTCCACCGGGACCGGCACGGCGGCGTCCGAGGCGATCAGCCCGTCGAGCCGGTGCCGGCTGGTGACCAGCGTGACGCAGTCCGCGCCGCCCGGCAGCAGCGGCCTGACCTGCGCGGAATCGCGGGCGTCGTCCAGTACGACGAGGAGGCTGAGCCGGTCGGTGAGCGAGCGGAACAGCGCTGCCGCTCCGGCCACGGACTCCGGCACCCGGCGGGGCGCGACGCCGAGCGCGAGCAGGAACTCCCTCAGCACTTCGAGCGGGGTCGGCTCGGCGGCCTCGCCGAATCCGCGCAGATCCGCGAAGAGCCTCCCGTCCGGGAAGGCGGCGGGGGACCGGCGCGCCCAGTGCAGTGCCAGCGCGGTCTTGCCGACCCCGGCCGGTCCGGTGACCAGACAGACGGGCGCCTCCCCGGCCGCCGCCCGCGACAGCGCGGTCAGCTCGGCCCCCCGCCCGTGGAACCCGCGCGGCGCGCGGGGCAGCAGATCGGCGACGGGCGCGGGTGCGCCTGCGGTGTACGGGGAGGGC
>NZ_JAAGNI010000236.1 GCF_010550605.1 Streptomyces sp. SID9727 | reverse complement strand
CACCGCACCCGTCACCGCGCTCACGGCCGCCGCCGGGATCGGCGCCGCCCTGACGCACGAACGGCGGCCCTCGCGCGGCGCCCCCGGCAGGCTCCTCCTCACCGCGCTCACCGGGGCCTACCTCCGCACCGCCGCACGCCCCCTCACGCACGCCGCGCTCAACCCGTCGCCGCCCCTCACCCAGCGCGCCGTCGGCAGCGGCATCCGTGCGATGATCCCGCTCCAGGCAGCCCTCGCCGCACGCGCCGGAGCAGCCGGGTCCGCGCTCGCCGTCATGGGCCTCGTCCCGCTCGCCCGCGCCCTCGCCCGGAAGGTGAGCCCCACATGACCCTCCGCCTCGGCTACGGCACCAACGGGCTCACCGACCTGCGGCTGGACGACGCCCTCGCCCTCCTCGCCGACCTCGGCTACGACGGTGTCGGCCTGACCCTCGACCACATGCACCTCGACCCGATGGCCCCGGACCTCGCCGCCCGCACCCGCCGCGTCGCCGCCCGGCTGCAGGAGCTGGGGCTCGGCGTCACCGTCGAGACCGGCGCCCGCTACGTCCTGGACCCGCGCCGCAAGCACGGCCCCTCACTCCTGGACCCGGATCCCGACGCCCGCGCGGCCAGGACCGCGCTGCTCGTCCGGGCCGTCGAGGCGGCCGCCGACCTCGGCGCCCACGCCGTGCACTGCTTCAGCGGCATCACGCCCCCGGGCACGGCACCCGACACCGCCTGGCAGCGGCTCACCGGCGCCCTCGCCCCGGTCCTCCGCGCCGCCGAGCGCCACGGGGTCCCCCTGGCGATCGAGCCCGAGCCCGGGCACCTCCTCGCCGACCTCGCCGGCTTCCACCACCTCCGCGCGCTCAGCGGCGACCCCGAGCCCCTCGGCCTCACCCTCGACATCGGCCACTGCCAGTGCCTGGAGCCCGCACCGCCCGTCGACTGCGTGCGCGACGCCGCCCCCTGGCTGCGCCATGTCCAGATCGAGGACATGCGGCGGGGCGTCCACGAACACCTTCCCTTCGGCGACGGCGAGATCGACTTCCCGCCCGTACTCGCCGCCCTCGAAAGCAGTGGGTACGACGGGCTCACCGTCGTCGAACTGCCCCGCCACTCCCACGCGGGCCCCGAACTGGCCCGTTTCTCCCTCGACTTCCTGAACAAGCACCGTCCGTCCCATCGCTGAGACCGCCGAAGGGAGCACGCCGTGACGCCCACCTCCAGGACCCCGCTCCTGACCCGCGAGGAACTCGACACCCTGCTCGACGGAGCCGCGCGCGCCTGGCTCGACGAGGCCCTCGCCGAGGCGGCCCACGCAGCGGCCCACAGGGACACCGCGCCCGCGGACAGTCACGCCGCACCGCCGTGGGAGCTGAGGTACGCCGCCGCCGGCCGGCACTGCGGACGCGAACACGCCGACTCCGTACGCGTCCTGCTGCTCGTCGGGGCCCGTGCCGGCCTGCCGGCCCTGACCCGCCTCTACGAACAGGGCAGCGCCGCCGAACGCCGGGCCGTACTGCTGGCCCTGCCCGCACTGGTTCCCGGCCCGGCCGCCCTGCCCCTCGTCGAGGACGCCCTGCGCACCAACGACACCACCCTCGTCACCGCAGCCGTCGGACCGTACGCCGGAACTCACCTCGGCCCGCACGGCTGGCGCCACGCCGTCCTGAAGTGCCTGTTCACCGGCGTCCCCGTCGAAGCCGTCGACGACCTGGCCCGGAGATCACGCGGCGACGCCGAACTCGCCCGGATGCTGGGCGGCTTCGCCTCCGAACGCATCGCGGCCGGCCGCCCCGTCCCCGCCGGCCTGCACCACGTCCTCGCCCTCACGGCACCCGGCCCATCCGCTTCCACCGCCCCCACGGAGGAGACCTGATGCGCATCTTCGACCCCCACATCCACATGACCTCGCGCACCACGGACGACTACCGGGCGATGTACGACGCCGGGGTCCGCGCACTGGTCGAACCCTCCTTCTGGCTCGGCCAGCCCCGCACCTCGCCGGCCAGCTTCCTCGACTACTTCGACGGCCTCCTCGGGTGGGAGCCCTTCCGCGCCGCCCAGTACGGCATCGCCCACCACTGCACGCTCGCCCTCAACCCCAAAGAGGCGAACGATCCCCGCTGCACCCCCGTCCTCGACGTCCTGCCCCGCTACCTCGTCAAGGACTCCGTCGTCGCCGTCGGGGAGATCGGCTACGACTCGATGACCCCGGCCGAGGACCACGCGCTGGCCGCCCAGCTCCAGCTCGCCGCCGGCCACGGCCTGCCCGCCCTCGTCCACACCCCGCACCGCGACAAGCTCACCGGTCTGCGCCGCACCATCGACGTCGTCCGCGAATCCCACCTCGGCCCCGAGGCGGTACTGCTCGACCACCTCAACGAGACCACCGTGAAGGAGGCCCTCGACAGCGGCTGCTGGGCGGGCTTCTCCATCTACCCCGACACCAAGATGGACGAGGACCGCATGATCGCGATCCTCAAGCGTTACGGCACCGAGAAGGTACTCGTCAACTCCGCCGCCGACTGGGGCAGGAGCGACCCGCTGAAGACCCGCCGGGTGGCCGACGCCATGCTCGCCGCCGGATTCACCGACGACGACGTCGACCAGGTCCTCTGGCGCAACCCCGTCACCTTCTACGGCCGGAGCGGCCGCCTCCACCTCGACACCCCCTCACCCCGAGCACTCCACGAGGGCAACTCCATCCTGCGCGGAGGGGAGTGACGCCATGCGCTTCCGCCACCCCGACGGAACCGTCGTCCACCTCGCGTACTGCACCAACGTCCACCCCGCCGAAACCATGGACGGCGTCCTCGCCCAACTCCGCGACCACTGCGAACCCGTACGCAGGAGGCTCGGGCGCGACCGCATCGGCATCGGCCTCTGGCTCGCCCGGGACGCCGCCCGCACCCTCGTCGACGATCCCTCGCGACTGCGTTCCCTGCGCACCGAGCTCGACCGCCGCGGCCTCGAAGTCGTCACCCTCAACGGCTTCCCGTACGAGGGATTCGGCGCCGAAGAGGTCAAGTACCGGGTCTACAAGCCGGACTGGACGGACCCCGAGCGGCTCACCCACACCACCGACCTGGCCCGACTGCTCGCGGCGCTCCTGCCCGACGACGTCACCGAGGGCACCATCTCCACCCTGCCCCTCGCCTGGCGCACCCCGTACTCGGGCGATCCCGAAGCGGCCCGCACCGCGCTCGACGCGCTCGCCACCCTCGGCTCACACCTCGACGCACTCGCCGACATCACGGGCAAGTCCGTCCGGATCGGCCTCGAACCCGAACCCGGATGCACCGTCGAGACCACCGCCGACGCCATCGCCCCCCTCACCGCCGTCGGCCACCCGCGCATCGGCGTCTGCGTCGACACCTGCCATCTCGCCACGTCCTTCGAAGACCCGGACACCGCCATCGACGCCCTCGACGAGGCCGGCATCCCCACCGTCAAGGCGCAGCTGTCCGCCGCCCTGCACGCCGAACACCCCCATCTCCCCGAGGTGCGCACCGCCCTCGCGGCCTTCGCCGAACCGCGCTTCCTCCACCAGACCCGGACCGCCACCGCCGCCGGACTGCGCGGCACCGACGACCTCGACGAAGCCGTCACCGGGGAGATCCTCAGCGACAGCACCCCGTGGCGCGCCCACTTCCACGTACCGCTGCACGCACCGCCCGCACCCCCGCTCACCTCCACGCTGCCCGTCCTCCGCGCCACGCTCGGCCGGCTCGTCGGCGGTGCCAGACCGCTCACCCGGCACCTGGAGGTCGAGACGTACACCTGGCAGGCGCTTCCCGCCGGACTGCGCCCCCGCACCCGCGCCCAGCTCGCCGAGGGCATCGCCGCCGAACTCGCCCTCGCCCGCGACCTCCTGACCGACCTCGGCCTCAAGGAGCTGCCATGACCACCGCCGGGGCGGCCGCCCCGCCCACCCCCCTCCTCGTCCTCGACGTCGTCGGGCTCACCCCCCGCCTCCTCGACCACATGCCCCACCTCAAGGCTCTCGGACGGTCCGGCACCCGGGCCCCGCTCGGCACGGTCCTGCCCGCCGTCACCTGCGCCGCCCAGTCCACCTTCCTCACCGGAACCACCCCCGCCGAGCACGGCATCGTCGCCAACGGCTGGTACTTCCGCGAACTCGGCGACGTCCTGCTGTGGCGCCAGCACAACGGACTCGTCTCCGGCGACAAGCTCTGGGACGCCGCCCGCCGCGCCCACCCCGGTTACACGGTGGCCAACATCTGCTGGTGGTACGCCATGGGCGCCGACACCGACTACACCGTCACGCCCCGCCCCGTCTACTACGCCGACGGCCGCAAGGAACCCGACTGCTACACCCGCCCGCCGGCCCTGCACGACGAACTCACCGAAAAGCTCGGCACGTTCCCCCTCTTCCACTTCTGGGGGCCCGGCGCCGACCTGGTCTCCTCCCAGTGGATCATCGACGCCACCCGCCACATCCTGGACACCCGCCACCCTGACCTCGCCCTGTGCTACCTCCCGCACCTCGACTACGACCTCCAGCGCTACGGCCCCGACGATCCGCGCGCCTTCCGGGCCGCGGCCGATCTGGACCGCGCGGTGGCTCCGCTCCTGGACGACGCCCGCCGCGAGGGACGTACCGTCGTCGCCCTCTCCGAATACGGCATCACCCGGGTCGACCGGCCCGTCGACATCAACCGGGCGCTGCGCCGCGCCGGACTCCTGGAGGTCCACACTCAGGACGGCATGGAGTACCTGGACCCGATGGCGTCGAGGGCCTTCGCCGTCGCCGACCACCAGATCGCGCACGTCTACGTGCGCCGGCCCGAAGACCTCGGAGCCGCCCGCGAGGCCCTGGCCGGACTCCCGGGCGTCGGCCTCCTCCTCGACGACGAGGGCAAGAAGGCACACGGCCTGGACCACCCCCGCTCCGGTGAGCTGGTCGCCGTCGCCGACCCGGACGCCTGGTTCACGTACTACTACTGGCTCGACGACGACCGCGCGCCCGACTTCGCGCAGCTCGTCGAGATCCACCGCAAACCCGGCTACGACCCCGTCGAGCTCTTCATGGACCCCCAGGACCCGTACGTCCGGGTCAAGGCGGCCACGGCCATCGCCCGCAAGAAGCTCGGCATGCGCTATCGCCTGGCGGTCGTGCCGCTCGATCCCTCACCCGTCCGGGGCAGCCACGGCCGCCTCCCCCCGAGCGACGAAGAAGGGCCGCTCATCCTCTGCTCCACCCCCCACGCGTTCACCGGACCCGTCCGGGCCACCGAAGTGAAGTCCCTGCTCCTCACGCTGGCCGGTTTCCCCGGGGACCGGCCGAGCCCCGAACGAAGGTAGACCCATCATGACCGTGTACAACGACGCACCCGCGACGGACGACGGCCTGCGCCGCAGCCTCGGCGTCAGCCGCCGGCGCTTCCTCAGCACCTGCACCGCCGCCGCGGCGACGGCGATCGCCGCGCCCGTCTTCGGCGCCTCGCCCGCCTTCGCCCGCCCCGGACACGGCCACGGCCACGACCGCGGCCACGGCCACGGCCAGGCTCTCGTCCCGGCGGACAAGCGGGGCATCATCCTGTACACCGTGCGCGACGCCACGGGCCGGGACCCGCTCAGCACCGGCCTCCCCTCGGGCTTCCGCGAGGTCTTCAAGCAGCTGGCCCGCTTCGGCTACCGGCAGGTCGAGTTCGCCGGATACGGCCAGCACGCCAACGCACCCGGCGGCGGCAACCTCCAAACGGTGGCGGGTGCGAAGCTGCTGCGCGCCTGGCTGGACGAGTACGGCCTGCGCGCGCAGGGCAACCACGGCTTCATCCCGTCGTCCTGGCCCCTGAACCAGAGCGACCTGGACGAGTTCAAGCGGAACCTGGAGATAGCGAACATCCTCGGCATGGAGCACATGGGCACCGGTGGCGACCCCACCGGCAGCGCCTACCGGGCCGACTGGGACGTGGCCGCCGACAAATGGAACGCCCTGGGGCAGATCGCACGCCGTGCGGGCATCAAGCTGTACACGCACAACCACGACGCGGCCTACGGCTTCCTGCTCGACGGCGGGCCGCTGGACGCGCAGGGACGGCCCACCCGCAGCTCCGGCGTCCGCAAGCTGGAGTACTTCCTGAAGGTCACCGACCCGAAGGCCGTCTGGTTGGAGATGGACGTCTTCTGGGCGCACGTCGCCCAGTACAAGTTCCACACCTACACCGCCCCCGACGGATCGCAGCGGGAGAACGTCTTCGACCCGGCGGCCCTGGTCCGCCGCAACAACAAGCGCTACCCGCTGTTCCACGCCAAGGACGGCGTCGCCAACACCAGCAGTGGCGACGGCTACGACATGGTCCCGTTCGGCACCGGAGTCATCGACTACCGGACGTTCTTCTCCCGCGTAGGACAGGCCCAGTACCGCAACCCGATGGTCGAGCAGGACAACGCACCGAGCCCGACCGACCCCGCGCAGTCCCTGGACCACGCGCGGATCGGCTACGAGGGCATCGCGGCGCTGCGCAAGTAGGGAGAGGCCCGGCGCGGCCGCGTCAGCCGATGCCCTGCCGGTCGGGCAGCAGCGAGAACTCCCGCTCGCCGGCGTCCGGCACCGCGTGCTCCACCGCCTGAACGAGGAGCGTGCGGTGCCGGACGAGCGGCCCCCGCCGGTCCGGCCCGGCCAGCGGCACCAGGTCGTCGATCCCGGCGAGCATCCGCCGCGTCACCTGCGGGGCGCCCGCCGCACACCGGCGCACCTCCTCGAAGCCCAGGTCCACCAGGTCCTCCCACCCCGGCACGTCCTGTACCAGTCGCACCGCCCCCTGGCGGTCGCGGTGGTGCACCGTGCCCAGCGGCAGCCGCACCGCCGCCGCCAGGAACTGCACGATCCGGTCCAGGCACTGCACGGCCGTCGTCGGGTCGTTCACCGCTGGGGACAGCGCCCGCAGCGCGATGTCCGACAGCTGGCGCAGCCCGAACGCCAGGTCCTGGTGCAGGGTGCGCTCGACCCCCACCGACACCGTGTACCGCAGGGTGCGCCGGGCCGGCGCCGTCCCGCCGTGCACGGCGAGCACCGGCGTCCCCGGCACCACGAAGTCCCCGAGCCGGGGGATCAGCCGGAGCACCACGCCCTGGCGCCGGGCGGCCCGGACCAGCCGGGCCACGTTGACGTCGCGGAGCACCCCGGCCCGCCCCTCGTACAGGATCTGCCCGGTCTCCTCGGGCAGCGGCTCCCCGCTCGGGCGTCCGGTGGGCATCCGGCCCAGAACCCGGAAGGTGTCCCGGGCGATGCGGTCGAGGACGGGCCCGTTCTGCATCAGGCGCAGCGTGGAGCTCACGTACGCGATGAAGAGGAGCAGGCTCAGCCCGACGAGCAGGGCGGTCAGCACGCTCTGCACGAACGGCAGCGAGGCGACCCGGCGCGGGTCGGTCTCGCTCTCGTACGAGCTGAGGACCAGCAGCGAGAACACGAACGTCGCGAGGAACACCGACAGCGTCAGCTTGCTGATCCGGCTCCGTACGAAGATCCGCACCACCCGGGGTGTGAGCTGGCCGCTCGCCATCTGCACGGCGACCAGCGAGATGCTGAACACCACACCGATGAAGGTCATCATCGCCGAGCTGACCGTGACGACGATCTGCTTGGTGTCCTCGGCGACCTTCACCAGATCCGCGATCTCGTCGTACGCCTGCTCCTCGCGCAGGTACGCGATGATCCGCTCGTCCAGTGCCGAGGCGGCGAACCAGAGCGCGCACGCGCAGACCAGCGTCAGGGCCGGGGCGAACCAGAACGTCTCGCGCAGGTGCTCGCGCAGCGGCGACAGTGTGCGGGGAGGACGGGACCCTCGATCACTCATGCAGGCGAAAGTAACCCGCCCCGCGCGGCCACCCGTGGAACCAGACGCCGACCCTCCGGCGGCACGGTCCGTACGTGGGCGGCGACGGTCCGTACGGGCGGGGAGCGGCCCCTCGGCCGAAACGCTCCCCGGAGCCGCCCGCACCGCACTGACCAGCGCAATGATCCCCGGGGGCCACCCGCTATCCAGGTGAAAGGCACCCCAAACCCCTGGTATTGTTTTCTTTGTCGCCGCGGGAAACCGGGGCGGATCACCTGGTCCGGGTGGCGGAATGGCAGACGCGCTAGCTTGAGGTGCTAGTGCCCTTTATCGGGCGTGGGGGTTCAAGTCCCCCCTCGGACACTCATCCAGTTCCCACGGTTCATCGCGAACCGTGGGAATTTCTGGTTTCCGGGGCGGCCCGCACCGCCTCCGGAGCGGCCGATCACCCCTTGGAGGACCCCCGGTGGCTGTGCAGCGGATCACGACCCGCAACGCCCGCTTTCAGCAGTTCCAGACGCTGCTCACCAACCGGACCAAGCGCGGACGCGCCGGCGAGTTCATCGTCCAGGGCGTCCGGCCGATCACCATGGCCGTCGAGCACGGCTGGACCATCCGCGCCCTCCTGTACGACGCGAGCCGCCCGCTCTCCCGCTGGGCGGAGGAGCTGGTGCGCGGGATCGCCACGGAACGCATCGCCATGGCCCCCGACCTGCTCGCGGAGCTGAGCGAGAAGGCCGAGGGCGCCCCCGAGGTCCTGGCCGTGGTCGGGATGGAGCCGGACGACCTGACCCGCATCCGGGTCGACGAGGACTTCCTCGGCCTCGTCTTCGACCGCCCGACGCAGCCCGGCAACATCGGCAGCATCGTCCGCTCCGCCGACGCCTTCGGCGCCCGCGGGCTCATCGTGACGGGGCACGCGGCCGACCCGTACGACCCGAAGGCGGTCCGCGCGACGACCGGCTCCTTCTTCGCCCTCCCCGTCGTCCGCACCCCCTCCCACCGCGAGGTCGGCGACTGGCTGGACGCCGAGCGCGACCGGGGCCGCCCGGTCCTCGTCGTCGGCACCGACGAGGACGGTGAGTGCGACGCCTCCGAGTTCGACCTGACCCAGCCCGTCCTGCTCCTCATCGGCAACGAGACGGCGGGCCTCAGCAACGCCTGGCGCGAGCGCTGCGACCACGTCGTCAGCATCCCGATGACGGGCTCGGCCAGCTCCCTCAACGCCTCGAACGCGGCGTCCATCGTCCTGTACGAGGCGCGGCGGCAGCGGCTGGCGAAGCGCCGGGGCTGAAGGCGTCCGACGCCCCGGTCACTTCCGCTTCGCGTACACGATTAGGTTGTCCACCGGGTGCCCGGCGGCGTCGAACGCGCCGTCGCAGGTGATCAGGCGCAGGGCCCGCTCCGTGGTGCGGCCGTAGACACGGGCCGTCGGGAAGGCGTTCTTGCGCACCGTCTCGCGGGCGGTGACCTCGAAGCGGACGTCCGTGCCCCGGGCGTCCCGGACCACGATCTCCGCCCCCTTGGCGATCTTCTTCAGGTCGTGGAAGACGGCCCGGCCGAACCGGGTGTCGTTGTGCCCGATCAGCACCGCCGCGCCGGGCTCGCCGGGCACGGCGCTCCCCGTGTACCAGCCGGTCGTCATGCCCTGGTCGGCCGGCGGGACCTCGACCGTGCGGTCCGGATTGAGGCCGAGCCGCATCACGTCGCTGTCCACGCCCAGGGACGGGATGGAGACGTGGGCGGGCGGCCGGGCGGTGGCGGTGGCGCTGGGGGCGGGTGCCTCGGCGGCCGCCGCCGACGCGGGGGCCTTGGAGGGCCGCGGGGCGGGGTCGCCGGAGCAGCCG
>NZ_JAAGNI010000228.1 GCF_010550605.1 Streptomyces sp. SID9727 | reverse complement strand
GGCCCCCGCCGGCCAGCCCGGCCAGGGCGAGCGGGACGAGCGTGGTCTTGCCGGTGCCGGGCGGTGCGCACAGCACCGCGGTCCCGCGGTCGTCCAGCGCCCGCCGGAGGGCGGGGACGGCGGTGCGGACGGGCAGCCGGTCGAGGGCGTCGGTGCGGATCACGCCCCCAGTCTCGTACGGCGGGCGCCCGGGCCCCGCACCGGCCGCCGGCTCAGTCCCGTACGCAGACGAAGATCGCGGTCCCCGGGATCAGGTTGCCGCGCAGCGGGGACCAGCCGCCCCACTCCTGGTCGTTCCAGGCGGGCCACTCGGGCTCGACCAGGTCCACCACCCGGAAGCCGCCCGCGACCACGTCCCGGATCCGGTCGCCCAGGGTGCGGTGGTGCTCGACGTAGACCGCGTCGCCGTGCTCGTCCTGCTCGACGTAGGGGGTGCGGTCGAAGTAGGAGGCGGCCACCGACAGGCCCTCGGGGCCGGGCTCGTCGGGGAAGGCCCAGCGGACGGGGTGCGTCACGGAGAAGACCCAGCGTCCGCCGGGGCGCAGCACCCGGCGCACCTCGCGGAAGACCTGGACCGGGTCGGCGACGAACGGCACCGCGCCGTAGGCGGAGCAGGCCAGGTCGAAGGAGGCGTCGCGGAAGGGCAGCCGCCCGGCGTCCGCCTCGACCAGCGGGACGTCGTCGCCGATGCGCAGGGCGTGCTGGAGCTGGCGGTGGGAGAGGTCCAGGGCGACGGGGCGGGCGCCCTGCGCGGCGAGCCAGCGGGAGCACTGCGCCGCGCCGGCGCCGATCTCCAGGACGTCGAGTCCCTTCAGCGCGTCGGCGGGGCCGAGGAGGCCGGCCGTCGCCTCGTCCAGGCCCTCGGGGCCCCAGACGAAGCGGTCGTCGCCGAGGAAGGCGCCGTGGTCGCTCTGGTACTCGTCGGCGTTGCGGTCCCACCAGCCCCGGCTGGCCCGGCTGCTTTCGGCGGTGCCGGCGGTGCGGCGGGTCGCCTCGGGTTCGGCGGCGTACATCTCTTGGCTCATCGTGTCCGTCGTTGTAGTTTGCCTTCACCCCGCCGTACGCGGTACGTACCAAGGGGGCCTGCGCAGCGCTGAACCGGTGTGTCCGGATACTGCCGGACACGATCTGGCCTCGGTGAACCCGAGTTGTGCCGGATATCGGGCTTTGTGCCCGTGGTGTCCGCCTTCGCGCATTGACCGTGCCCTGCTGCCCCCGTATGCTACAAGTTGCGCTGCGAGCCTGCGCTCCTCAGACCTAGCAGGCCGCGCTCGCATCTGTTGCTAGTCCCCTCGGTTCACGAGGCGCCTTCCGGTCACGGAACTGGCGCTTCCCGGGCTGTCCGGCTTAGGCAGAGGCGATACGGGCTTTCGGCGTAGCAGTACCTACGACTCACTGTCCGTACCGGAGCCCTTTCCCACATGACGAGCAGCACCGAGACCACCGCCACCACTCCGCAGGTTGCGGTCAACGACATCGGCGACGCGGACGCGTTCCTCGCGGCGATCGACGAGACGATCAAGTACTTCAACGACGGCGACATCGTTGACGGTGTCATCGTCAAGGTTGACCGGGACGAGGTTCTCCTCGACATCGGTTACAAGACCGAAGGTGTCATCCCGAGCCGCGAGCTCTCGATCAAGCACGACGTCGACCCGAACGAGGTCGTCAAGGTCGGTGACGAGATCGAGGCCCTGGTTCTCCAGAAGGAGGACAAGGAAGGCCGCCTGATCCTCTCGAAGAAGCGCGCTCAGTACGAGCGTGCCTGGGGCACCATCGAGAAGATCAAGGAAGAGGACGGCATCGTCACCGGTACCGTCATCGAGGTCGTCAAGGGTGGTCTCATCCTCGACATCGGCCTCCGTGGCTTCCTCCCGGCGTCGCTCGTCGAGATGCGTCGTGTCCGCGACCTCCAGCCGTACGTGGGCAAGGAGCTCGAGGCCAAGATCATCGAGCTGGACAAGAACCGCAACAACGTGGTCCTGTCCCGCCGTGCCTGGCTCGAGCAGACCCAGTCCGAGGTCCGCCAGACGTTCCTCACGACCCTCCAGAAGGGCCAGGTCCGCTCCGGCGTCGTCTCCTCGATCGTCAACTTCGGTGCCTTCGTGGACCTGGGTGGCGTCGACGGTCTGGTGCACGTCTCCGAGCTGTCCTGGAAGCACATCGACCACCCCTCCGAGGTCGTCGAGGTCGGCCAGGAGGTCACCGTCGAGGTCCTCGACGTCGACATGGACCGCGAGCGCGTCTCGCTGTCGCTCAAGGCGACGCAGGAAGACCCGTGGCAGCAGTTCGCCCGTACGCACCAGATCGGGCAGGTCGTCCCCGGTAAGGTCACCAAGCTCGTTCCGTTCGGTGCGTTCGTCCGCGTGGACGAGGGCATCGAGGGCCTGGTCCACATCTCCGAGCTGGCCGAGCGCCACGTGGAGATCCCGGAGCAGGTTGTCCAGGTCAACGACGAGATCTTCGTCAAGGTCATCGACATCGACCTCGAGCGCCGTCGCATCAGCCTCTCGCTGAAGCAGGCCAACGAGGCGTTCGGCGGCGACCCGGCCTCGGTCGAGTTCGACCCGACCCTGTACGGCATGGCCGCGTCCTACGACGACCAGGGCAACTACATCTACCCCGAGGGCTTCGACCCCGAGACCAACGACTGGCTCGAGGGCTTCGAGGCTCAGCGCGAGGTCTGGGAGACCCAGTACGCCGAGGCGCAGCAGCGCTTCGAGCAGCACCAGGCCCAGGTCATCAAGTCCCGCGAGGCCGACGAGGCCGCTGCCGCCGAGGGCGCTGCCGCCCCCGTCGGCAACACGCAGGCCGCCTCGGGTGGCAGCGGTGGCTCCTACTCCTCGGAGTCCTCGGACAACTCCGGCGCCCTGGCGTCGGACGAGGCCCTGGCCGCGCTCCGCGAGAAGCTGGCGGGCGGCCAGAGCTGACGCTCTGTCCCTCCGGCCGGTCATCGGCTGCGGTAGGTAAGTGACCGTGAGGCCCGCTCCCTTCGGGGGGCGGGCCTCACGTGTTTCCGGAGTGAAAGAGCGTGTACGGGGAATGACCGGGGCACCCGTGGCGTTCTTCTCCAGGAACACAAGGAGGAGCGGTAACCGTGCCTGATCCGCAGAGTTTGTACGAATGGGAGCCGAAGGGCCTGGCTGTGGTCGACATGGCGCTCGCCCAGGAGTCGGCCGGCCTGGTCATGCTCTACCACTTCGAGGGCTACATCGACGCGGGTGAGACCGGCGAGCAGATCGTGGACGGCCTGCTCGAATCGTTGCCGCACCAGGTCGTGGCCCGCTTCGACCACGACCGCCTGATCGACTACCGCGCCCGGCGCCCGCTGCTGACGTTCAAGCGCGACCGCTGGGCGGCGTACGAGACCCCCGCGCTGGAGGTCCGCGTCGTCCAGGACGCCACGGGCGCGCCGTTCCTGCTGCTGTCCGGACCGGAGCCCGACGTGGAGTGGGAGAGGTTCGCCGCCGCCGTCGAGGAGGTCGTCGAGCGCCTGGGCGTCCGCCTCGCGGTCAACTTCCACGGCATCCCGATGGGCGTCCCGCACACCCGCCCCGTCGGCATCACCCCGCACGGCAACCGCACCGACCTCACCCCCGGCCACCGCAGCCCCTTCGAGGAGGCGCAGGTCCCCGGCTCCGCCGAGGCCCTGGTCGAGTACCGGCTGATGGAGGCGGGCCACGACGTGCTCGGCGTGGCCGCCCACGTGCCGCACTACGTCGCCCGTTCCGCCTACCCGGACGCGGCGCTCACCGCGCTGGAGGCGATCACGGCCGCGACCGGCCTGGTCCTGCCGTCCGTCGCGCACGCCCTGCGCACCGAGGCGCACCGCACCCAGACGGAGATCGACCGCCAGATCGGCCAGGGCGACGAGGAACTGGTCTCGCTGGTCGAGGGCCTCGAGCACCAGTACGACGCGGTCGCGGGCGCCGAGACCCGGGGCAATCTGGTCGCCGAACCGGCGGACCTGCCCTCGGCGGACGAGATCGGCCTCGAATTCGAGAAGTTCCTCGCCGAGCGCGAGGGCGACGTCTGAACCGTTCGGTCCTGTGCCCGCCGCCCCGCGCACCGAGTGACGGCGGCGGGCACTAGGCTGCCGGGATGCTGAAAGTGGGCCTGACCGGTGGCATCGGAGCCGGCAAGAGCGAAGTGTCCCGGCTGCTCGTCGGCCACGGTGCCGTCCTCATCGACTCGGACCGCATCGCCCGCGAGGTGGTCGAGCCCGGCACCCCCGGACTCGCCGCCGTGGTCGAGGAGTTCGGCCCCGGCGTTCTCAGGCCGGACGGCACCCTGGACCGGCCCGCGCTCGGCGCGGTCGTGTTCGCCGACCCGGACCGCCTCGCCGCGCTCAACGCGATCGTCCACCCCCTGGTCCGCGACCGCTCCGCCGAACTGGAGAAGGAGGCGGGACCGGACTCCGTGGTCGTCCACGACGTCCCCCTCCTCACCGAGAACGGCCTCGCCCCCCTCTACGACCTGGTCGTCGTGGTCGACGCCGCCCCGGAGACCCAGCTCGACCGGCTCGTCCGGCTGCGCGGCATGACCGAGGAGGACGCCCGCGCCCGGATGGCCGCCCAGGCCACCCGCGAGCAGCGGCGCGCCGTCGCCGACCTGGTCGTCGACAACGACGGACCGGTCGAGGAGCTGGCGGCCCGGGTCCGCGAGGTCTGGGCGGAGCTGACCCGGCGTGCGGCGGAGCGGGGCTGAGCCCGTCGCCGTGGCCCGCGCCAGTCCCGGAATACCCGCGGCCGCGCCCGCGTTCACCCCGGGACGGACCAGGGAAGGATGCCACCGTGCCCGAGAGGAACCCGGAAACCGACGTCATCGACTTCCGCGCGGCCGAGCAACTGCTCGCCGCGCGTGATCCCCGGGGCGCCGTGCGACTGCTCGACTCGGTGATCGCCGCCCACCCCGAGAACACCGCTGCCCGGCTGCTGCGCGCCCGCGCCTTCTTCGCCGCGGCGCAGTTGCGCCCCGCCGAGCTGGAATTCGAGCTGGTGCTGGAGCGCGAGCCGGACAACGCCTTCGCCCACTTCGCCCTCGCCCGCACCTTCGAGCGCTCCGGCCACCCCGAGCGCGCGACCCGCCACTTCCGGCTGGCCGCCGCGCTCGACCCGAAGCCGGAGTACCTGCGCGCGGCCCGCTTCGAGAACTAGGGCGTGCCCGGCGGCGAGAACTAGGGTGTGCCCGGCGGCGGGCCCTTGCCGCCGCGTGGGCCGTGGTCGGGTTCGTACGGGGGTACGGAGCGGCCCGGCTGGTAGTGCGCGCCCTGGCGCAGCCGGTGCACGACCACGCACAGGTCGACCAGGACCAGCGCGAGCAGCACCCCGCAGACCGCCGCCCAGCCGGTGCGGCCGTTCACGGCGAAGGCCGTCACCCCGAAGACGGTCCAGGCCAGGCCCCATAGACTCAGCCAGAGCCGCATCCGCAGCGGACTGCGGGCGGTCGTCGGTTCATTGCCGGTACGCATGGCATCGCCTCCCTACCAGCATGGACCCACGGCCGGGCAGACGCGGCGCGACAGCGTGAGAGGGCGGGGGCCGACGGTGAGCGGTACGACGACGGGGGCGGACCTCACGGCCCGCCGGGCCAGGGTGCGCGGGTGTCTGCTGGGCGGGGCGGTCGGGGACGCCCTGGGCAACCCGGTCGAGTTCCTGTCGCTCGCGGGCATCCGGCGCGCGCACGGCGAGCAGGGCGTACGCGGCATGACACCGGACGACGAGGGGGTCGTCGGCCGGATCACGGACGACACCCAGATGACGCTGTTCACGGCCGAGGGGCTGATCCGGGCGCATGCGCGCGCCATGTCCAAGGGCATCGGCGGCGCCGAGACGGGCATCGTCAGGAACGCGTACCTGCGCTGGCTGGACACCCAGAACCACCCGACGCCGCCTGCCGCCACGGCCGGGCACCCGGTCCGCAACGGATGGCTCCGGCAGCAGCCCTGGCTGTACGCCCGGCGGGCTCCCGGGAACGCCTGCCTGACCGGACTCGCCGCCGGGCACATCCCGGACCCGAGGGGCCCGGTCGGTGAGCCCGGGCCGGTCAACACCGGGTCCAAGGGCTGCGGCACGGTGATGCGGTCCGCGCCCTTCGGCCTGACCGGCGAGGACCCGGTGTCCGGCTTCGAGCGCGCCGCCCGGTGCGCGCGGATCACCCACGGCCACCCCACGGGCGCCTTCGCGGCGGGGGCGCTCGCGGCGATCGTCGGACACCTCCTCGAAGGCGACTCGCTGCCCGGTGCGGTGCTGCGGGCCATGGAACTGCTCGCCCGGCACCCCGGCCACGAGGAGACGACGGACGCCCTGCGCGCGGCCGTCGACCTGGCCGCGCGGGGCGGGCCGAGCGCCGAACGGGTGGAGTCCCTGGGGCAGGGCTGGGTGGCCGAGGAAGCGCTGGCCATCGCGGTGTACTGCGCGCTCGTCCGGCCCGGAGCGGACCAGGTGGCCGAGGCCCTGCTGCTCTCCGTCAACCACTCCGGCGACAGCGACTCCACCGGCGCGGTCTGCGGCAACCTCCTCGGCGCCCGCCACGGCGACACCCGCCTCCCTCCGCACTGGCTGGCGCGGACGGAGGGACGCGGGGTGATCGCCGAGGTGGCCGACGACCTGTGCCTGGAGTTCGAGCACGCCGTCGAGTGGCCGCAGGGCCGCTACCCGGGCTGCTGACCCCCGGCACGGGCCGCGCGGTCAGTCGGTCAGCAGCTTCGCCCGCAGCGCCGCCACGGTCGCCGCGTCGAGCTTCAGCCCCTCCCGTACGTACGTGTCGAAGTCGCCGTAGATCTGGTCCACCTCGGCGTACGCGGCGCGCAGCCAGCTCAGCTCCACGGCCTGCGGGTCGCCGGTGTACTGGTTGCTGGCCAGGAAGTCCGCCTCGACGGTGGCCCGGGGGACGCCGAGGAGGGTGAGCAGGACGGCCGTGCCCCAGCCGGTGCGGTCCTTGCCGGCGCTGCAGTGGAAGACCGTGGCGCCGGAGGCGTTCGTGGCGACGGCCGTGACGAGGTCGCGGAAGGCGTAGTCCGCGCCCACGAAGTTGACCATGAACGGGTAGCCGATGGACTGGCCGAGGTCCGAGGAGCCGGAGAAGAGCCCGGCGGCGATCGCCTCGGCCAGGGTCATCAGGGCCGAGTCGTGGAAGCGGATGCCGTGGGCGAGCGAGACGACGTCCGCGACCTGGTAGCGCACTCCGGCGGGCAGCCGGTCCGGGTCGTCGTGGCGCTCCTGGACGTTGCGCAGGTCCACGTCGAGCGTGAGCTTCTGGGAGACCAGCCGCTGCTGCTCGGCGTCGGTGAGCTTGCTCAGCTTGTTGGAGCGGTAGACCAGGCCGGGGCGCACCCAGCGCCCGTCCGTGGTGCGGTAGCCGCCGATGTCCCGGAAGTTGCGGGCGGAGGCCAGGCCGAGGGAGCGGTCGGCGACGACGAGCGGGCTGCCGCTGTCCGGGACGAGCCGGAAGTACCAGCGCCCGGCCTCCGGGAGCGTGCCCGGCGCGACGGTCAGCGAGCCGGTGCCGGGGGCCGTGCCGAGCGCGGTGCCGGTGGTGGCGTCGGGCGAGGTCACGGCGGTGACGGTCACCGAACCGGCGGGCGAGGCCCAGGAGAGGGTGTGGCCGCCGTCGGCGGTGCGGGTGGCGGTGGCGGCCGTGAACGGTACGGCGGACTGCGCGACGGAGGCCGGCGCGGTCGCGGGCGGTGCGGCGAGGGCGGCCGGGGCCATGACCGTACCGGTCAGGAGGGCGGTGGCGAGGACGGCGCCGGCGATGCGATGCGTACGCATGGTGCTCCTTGTCGTGGCCCTGCGGGGCAGGGGAGGCGTCAGGAGGTCGGTGTGGCGGTGCACGGGGTGGTGCCGCAGACATTGATGACCCGGCCGGTGGTCAGGAAGGTGGCCTTCTGCTGACGTGCGGCGGGCGAGTTGCGGGGGTCTTCGTGCGGGTCGTGCCCGTACGCGGGGCCGGTGGGCGGGGTGTTGGTGACCGGGGGCGTGGGCGTACCGCTGTCCCAGACGGTCATCGCGGAGCCCCGGTACGGCAGCCGGTGCGGGCCGGCGGTCCGGATGCCCCAGTACGGGACGGCGTCCGGGCTGCGGCCGGGGGCGAGCGCCGGGGTGAGCAGCCGGGCGCCGATGGTGCGCGCCTCCACGTCGGCCGCCGCGTTCGCGACCTGGTGGTCGCCGTACGCGATGTGCATCAGGACCTGGTGGTGGTCGGTGAGGTGGTTGGCGTACGCGTTGGTCTCGCCCCGGTCCCAGACTATCTGGAAGAGCTGGAGGACCAGTTGCTGGTGCAGCTTGTCCGGGTAGGCGGCGTTCAGGACCTGCTGGAACGGGGCGAAGTCGGCGCTGCGGTTCAGGAGCAGCCCGTAGTTCATGCCGGTGACGCCGAGCACCCCGCGCCGGATGTCGGGCGAGGCGGCGATCAGGGCGCCGCCGAGGATGCCGCCCTGGCTGTTCCCGTCGTACGCGAGGCCGTGCCGGGTGTCGAGGAGCGGGCGCCCGCCGGCGGTGCGGAACGCCGGGTCGGTGGTGAGGCCCTCGGCATGGATCAGGGCGCGGCCGAGGAACAGGGTGTTCAGCATGCCCTGTTCGCTGCGCTCGGGGACGGCCGGGAAGAGGCCCGGGTCGGCGAGCGCGGCCATGACCACGGGGATGTCCGCCTTGGCCATGCCGGTCCAGTCCGTCGCGCAGAACGTGAAGTCGTGCTCTGCGGCCATGTCCTTGACGTTGCCCGCGCCGACCTCGTTGCGTGAGCCGAGCAGCCCGTGACCGTACAGCGAGGGGTGCGACGGTCGGCGGAAGGCGGCGCGCGGGATCTCGCAGCGGAACGCGGCGGTCACGGTGCTGCCCGGGAGCGCCCGCGGGGTGCCGTCGCGGTCGCGGTTCAGCACGGCGCCGGGCGGGCCGCCGGGCGCGTCCAGGTAGCCGGGCACGGTGACCTCGCCGGTGACCTCGCGGGCGATCCGGGCGTCCTGCTCCCGGGTGAGGTCGGTGACCCCGGTGACCTCGAAGGCGGGTGCGCGGTCGCCGAGCCGGCGGAACGCGTCGTCGCGGAGGGTGAACAGGTCGCCGGTGAGGTTGCGTGTGGAGGCGACGGTGAAGTCCCAGGCGAGGTTGAGCCCCTGGGCGGGGACGCCCGCCCGGCGCAGTGCGGACAGGGCGGGCCGCAGCCGGTCCTGGCGGGCGCGCAGCGGATGGTGCGCGGGCAGCCGTTTCCCGGCCACGGCGGTGAAGGGGGCGGCGGCCGGAATCGTACGGCCCGCCCCGTCCCTGAGGTGGCGCAGCGCCACGGCGTAGTGGTGGCCGTCCTGGAAGTTGCGGGCCGGGTGGATCAGCAGGGCCCGGCGCGCGGGGTCGGTGGCGTTGCTGTCGGGCTCCGCCCAGTACGGCCACCGCTCACCGGTCGTGGTGTCCAGCAGGACGATGGGCGCGTCCCGGTCCAGGGACCGGCCGATGTCGGTCAGCGGGGCCGCGCCGGTCCGGGCCAGGTCGAGGCCCGGCACCTGGGCGATCAGCGTGGAGCCGGGGGAGAAGCCGTCGGACCGGTTCCAGGCGGCCGGGTCGACGGCCTGCCCGCTCGCGGGCCGGGGGAGGGCGGCCGCGTCGAAGGCCACCCGGCGGCCCGTGTCGGTGCGCGGGTCCGGCCGGGTGTACCAGTCGTTGGGGAACGGCAGCAGGCACGCGGCGGGTGCCAGCGGGTCGCAGCCCCGCGCCGGGGAGGGGTCCGCCGG
>NZ_JAAGNI010000207.1 GCF_010550605.1 Streptomyces sp. SID9727 | reverse complement strand
TGGCCGTCGGGTCGCCCGGGACGGACGGGGCGGCGGACGGGGTGGCGGAGGGGTCGGCCGACGGGGAGGCGGACGCCTCGCCCTTGCCGCTCTCCTCGGCGCTCCGGCCCGCGTGCTTGCCGGAGCCCTTGCCGGCCGCCTTGCCCGTGGCGGCCGCGCCGGACGCCTCGTCCGAGGGGGTGGCCGACGAGCCCGAGGACGCGTCGTCCACCGGGTCGGTGCCGAGACCCGCGTCCAGGCCCGCGTCGGCGCTCCGGGCGGGCTCGTCCGCGTTGTCGTCGCCCGGGTCCACGTCCGCCTTGCCCGCGGCCTTGGTGAGCCCGGAGATCACCGCGCAGCTGGGCCACGCCGTGGGGCCCTTGGCGGCCAGGACCCGCTCGGCGACCGCGATCTGCTGCGAGCGGCTGGCGAGGTCGGCGCGCTCGGCGTAGGCCTCACCGCCGTACGCCTTCCACAGCTCCGGCGTGAACTGGAGACCTCCGTAGGAGCCGTTGCCGAGGTCGGCGCTCCACATCCCGCCGCTCTCGCAGTCGGCCACCCGGTCCCAGGTCCCGGTGTCCGCGGCGTGCGCGCTCGCCGCGCCGAGCAGCGGGATGGCGATGGCCGAGCCCGTGACGCCTGCGGCGACCACGATGGCGGGTGCCTGACGAGGGCGGCGGTGTCTGCCGTTCGCGGAGCCCATGGGAGATGCCTTCCGTGTGACTGACAAGCGACTGGTGAGTCGAACGGTGAACCTAGCGAAACTCGAACGTGAGTCACAAGTCGATGCAGCGCAGATCACGTGAAAGTCACAGACTTGACAGAGTGTCACTTCCATCGGTGTGCTGACGTCTCACTACGAAGCCGCGCAGGCACGCCGAACCTGCGCCATCACGGCGTTTTCGTGACGCCGAAAGCCTCACTGTGCATCTGCACCGGAAGCCCAGCGCCCGGCTGAATAGTCACGGCGAGCTGGGGCAGCATTGCATGCCGGCACGCCGCCACACCACCCCGACGGTCCGCTGCCAGAACGGCCATGATCTCCGGCCAGGCTCCCCGCTTCCACCAGAAGAGCTGGCGCTCTCTCATGGGGTTGATGGGGCCCCAGGTAAGCGGCATCTCAGCCCACGACAAGCCGTTCCGCAGCCTGTGGAGCATCCCGGAGAACTGCAAGCGGATGTCGTACTTCGAGATGAAGTGCTTCTTCGAATTCCCGGAGAGAAATCCGCGCAGCATCGCCAGGACCGCCTCCCACTCCTCGTCCGTCGGATCGGGGGGCACCAGAGTCCCCGTTTCGTGATGCCAATCTCTGCTTGATACGCAGCCACTCCATCTCGGCAAGGGTGACGCATCGCATGAACTGGGACCATCCGGTCTCCGTGCTGGTGTCGATGCCCTCACTGGCCGAGAGAAAATGGACACCGAGGTCTGCCATGTCCCAGGCCCACTGGTACGCGGCGCGCGCTGTGCGGCCGATTCGGTCCACTGCGGGGACGAGGATGCGGTTGAAGCATCCTCGACGCGCGTCATGGACGAGGCGGTCCATCTCGGGCCGGCTCTCCAGTGCACCGGACACGGCCTCGTCCACGTACTCGTCGTAAACCGTGGCCTCCGGGTGACGGGTGAGCCAACCACGGGAGACCTGGTCCTGGTCTTCGAGGCCGAAGCCGTCGAGTTGCTCGGCGGTGGAGACTCGTACCAAGCGCTGTGCGGCCGGTGCCATTTTCCGAAGAGAATATGCTGCGCATACGAGCCCATTCTGCGGAAATGGGCAGCCCATCACTCGTTCGTGTGGGGGTGATCGTCGTCCCGTCCTACGGCCGCCCGCGTCAAGACCCGAGCCGCAGGTCCCGATACCGTCGTCGTGTGAACCGCACCCCGCCGCCCGAACTCTTCACCTGGGAGTTCGCCACCGACCCGTATCCCGCCTATGCCTGGTTGAGGGAGCACAGCCCCGTACACCGGACGACCTTGCCGAGCGGTGTGGAGGCATGGCTCGTCACCCGTTACGCAGACGCGCGGCAGGCGCTCGCGGACAGCCGTCTCTCGAAGAATCCGGCGCACCACGCGGAGGATGCCCAAGGCAAGAGCAAGACCGGCATCCCGGGGGAGCGCAGTGCGAACCTCATGACGCATCTGCTGAACATCGACCCGCCCGATCACACAAGACTGCGTCGGCTGGTGTCCAAGGCGTTCACACCCCGGACGATCGCTGCTTTCGGGCCCCGCGTGCAGGAGTTGGCGGACCGGCTCATCGATGACTTCGCGGAAGGAGGAGAGGCGGATCTGATCCATGACTTCGCCTTTCCGCTTCCCATCTACGCCATTTGCGATCTGCTCGGTGTACCCGAGGAGGACCAGGACGACTTCCGGGATTGGGCAGGCATGATGATCCGGCACGGCGGCGGCCCGCGCGGTGGGGTCGCCCGGTCCGTGAAGAGGATCCGCGCCTACCTCGCGGAACTGATCCACCGCAAGCGGGAGAACCCCGGGGACGATTTGATCTCAGGACTCATCCGGGCAAGCGACCACGGCGAGCACCTCACCGAGAACGAGGCTGCGGCTATGTGCTTCGTGATCCTCTTCGCGGGTTTCGAGACGACCATCAACTTGATCGGCAACAGCGCGCACGCCTTCTTCCGGAACCCGTCGCAGCGTGCCGTGTTCCAGAGCGCGGTCCAGCGAGGAGACGATCGACTCCTGGACACCGCCATCGAGGAGCTGCTGCGCTTCGACGGCCCGGTGGAGCTGGCCACCTGGCGCTACGCCACGGAGCCGCTCGAAATCGGAGGAACGCGGATTGGCGAGGGTGATCCCGTGCTCGTGGTTCTGGCGGCGGCCGACCGCGATCCGGCCCGGTTCCCCGAGCCGGACTCTCTCGATCTGTCCCGTCGGGACAACCAGCATCTCGGATACGGGCACGGCATCCACTACTGCCTGGGGGCACCTCTGGCACGGCTTGAAGGCCGCATCGCGTTGGAAACCTTGTTCCGTCGCCTGCCCGACGTGCGGCTGGCCGTAGAACCCGGTGAACTTCGGTGGCGGGGCGGCCTCATCATGCGTGGCCTCCGCACGCTCCCTGTGGAGTTCACGGCGGTGAGCAGCGCGTAGGGGGCGGAGACGGCGAGCCCGACGTTATCCGGTGCCCTCCGCCGTCCGGATCGCGTCCCGGTACGCGCGTCCCGCGGCGCGCAGCGCGGCCTCCGGGTCGACTCCCTCCTCCTGGGCCCGCACGGCGAGGGCCAGGAGGCGGTAGCCGATGTCGTCGCCCTCGGGGAGCGGGACGTCGAGTCCGGCGGTACGGACCCGGCTCGCGAGCTTCGCGGCGAGCGCGAGGCCGGGCTGGCCGATCGGTACCCCGTCGGTCACCGATGCACGCTGCTTCTCGATCGCCTTGGTGCGCAGCCAGTGCGCGTGGACGTCCTCCGGGGTCTCGGCGGTCTCGTCGCCGAAGACGTGGGGGTGGCGGTGGATCAGCTTCTCGATGAGCGTGCCGGCCACGTCGTCCACGGAGAACGGCTCCTCCTCGTCCTCCTCGGCGATGCGCGCGTGGAAGACGACCTGGAGCAGTACGTCCCCCAGCTCCTCGCGCAGTTCCTCGCGGTCGCCGTCCTCGATCGCCTCGACCAGCTCGTACGCCTCCTCGATGGCGTACTTGGCGAGGCCCTCGTGGGTCTTCTGCGAGGTCCAGGGGCACTCGACGCGGATGCGGTCCATGACCTGGACGAGGTCGAGGAGCCGGGCACCCGGCAGGTCGTACGCGCCGGGCAGCAGCTCCAGACCGGGCATCCGCACCCGGCCGGAGCCGGCCAGCCGGGCCAGTCCGTCGGTGAGCGGCTGGTTGCCCGCGCCGCCGGTGAGGACGACCACGGTCCGGCCGCCCGCGCAGGCGTCCACGAGTTCCGGGGCGTCGGGCACGCCCGGGGTGACGGTGACGCCGGCCTCGCTCAGATACGGCAGCTGCGGCTGCTCCGGCTCGCCGCAGCGCACCTCGTCGGCGCCGTGCAGCACCTGCCAGGCGGGCCAGGAGAGCAGTCCGGGCGCGACCCGGTGGCTGACGGTGAGCAGGACGATGCGGCCGGGGTCTTCAGCGTTCACACCGCCGAATCTACCCCGGCCGTCCGAGGAGGTTCAGGCCCCGGCCTCGGCGGCCGCCTGGGCGGGCTTGGTGACCTGGGAGATCCACGGGGCCTTGTAGTCGGCCAGCTGGATCTGCTGGTTGTCCCAGGTGCCGTAGCGCGGGTTGACGTCGACGTCCAGCGCCTTGGACGCCTTGGTGAGCGCGTCGCCGATGGCCTTGGTGCCCTCGGGCGTGGACGGGTCGGCGCCGAGGGCCTGGCCGAGCTTCGTGATCTGGATCTGCTCGCGCAGGAAGGCGTCGATCTGGCCCGGGGCGAGCCAGCGCTCCTGGAGGACGGCCTGCTGGAGCCCCTTCTCGCCGTGGTACTGCGCGACGGCCGACGTGCGCATCTGCTGGATCTCCGCGCGGCTCACCGTGACGCCCGCGTCCGCCGCGGCCCGGTCGAGGACGCGGTCCAGGATCAGCCCGTGCAGCTTGGCGCGGGCGAGCTGGCCGGACTGGTCGGTGAGCTGGGCGGACTGCGGGGACGAGCCCTGCGCCTCGCGCACGTCGGCCACCTGCGCCTGCACGGTGGACACCGTGATCCGGTCACCGCCCACGACGGCCGCGGCGCCGGGGTGGGCCTGGCTGCCGCAGGCGGTGAGGAGCGGCGCTGCGGCGAGCAGCGCGGCGGAGACGGTGAGCGCGGTGCGACGGCGGCGGTGCAAAGGAGCCTCCCGAGGAGATTGTGCGGCGGAGCACAAAGCCTTGCGGTGATCGATGTTAGGGAGTGGAACCGGTCCGGGCCACTGATTCGACCAACGATTCGGGAGGAGTTGGGGATGTGGTCCGCCGACGGCCGACTCAGCCGCCGTGTCCGGCCGCCCCCGGCGGGGCGTCCGGCCGCAGCATGATCGTGCGCGAGACCACGAACGTGATGGGGATGGCGGCCGCGGCGGCCGCCAGCGGGGCGTAGCGGTCGCTGAATCCGGCCAGGCCGACCAGGAGGTAGACGCCGCCGGTGGTGATGACGAAGTTCGCCGCGTTGGTGAGCGGGAACAGCAGGAACTTCCGCCAGGTGGGCCGGGTGCGGTACGTGAAGTACGAGTTCAGGAAGAACGACCCGGTCATGCTGAGCGCGAAGGCGAGCACGTGGGCCGCGATGTACGGCAGCCGGTGCAGCAGGAGCAGGTAGAGGCCGTAGTACGTGCCGGTGTTCACCGCGCCCACGAGGGCGAAACGTGCCATCTGTGCGGTGACCGTCATCGGCGTACGAACTCCCGGGGTCCCGGCTCCGCGTCGGTCTCGCGGGCCCGGGTGTTGGTGGCCTTGACCAGGAAGTGCGGGCGGCGTTTGACCTCGTAGTAGATGCGGCCGACGTATTCGCCGACGACTCCGGCGAGCACCATCTGGACGCCGGCGAGCGCGGTGACGACGACGAGCAGGGTGACGTAACCGGGGGTGTCGACGCCCCGCACGAGGGCGACGCCGACGATCCAGGCGGCGTAGGCGAGGGCGACGGAGGTCAGGAGCAGGCCGAGGTAGAGGGCCGCGCGCAGGGGCTTGTTGTTGAAGGAGAGCAGCCCGTCCAGGCCGTAGTTGAGGAGCTTGCCGAAGGTCCAGGCGGAGCGGCCCTCTTCCCGTACGGCGTTCTCGTAACTGAACGTCGTCGTGGGGAAGCCGACCCAGGCGAAGAGGCCCTTGGAGAACCGGTTGTACTCGGTGAGGGAGAGCACGGCGTCGGCCGCGCGGCGCGACAGGAGCCGGAAGTCTCCGACCCCGTCCACGAGTTCGACGTCCACGAGGCGGTTGATCAGCCAGTAGTAGGCGCGTGCGGTGAGGGTGCGGGTGACGCGGTCGCCGGCGCGGGTGCGGCGGGCGATGACCTGGTCGTACCCCCGGGCGTGCTCCTGGAGCATGCGGCCGACCAGCTCCGGCGGGTGCTGGAGGTCGGCGTCCATCAGGACGACGGCGTCTCCCTCGGCGTGCTGGAGACCGGCCAGCATGGCGGCCTCCTTGCCGAAGTTGCGGCTGAAGGAGACGTAGCGGACGCGCGCGTCGGCGGTGGCCAGCTCCTGGATGAGGGGCAGGGTCCGGTCGGCGCTTCCGTCGTCGACGTAGACGACCTCGAACGCGTGCCCGAGACGGGACATTTCGTCCGTGACGCGTTCATGGAAGCGTTCGAGGATCTCTTCCTCGTTGAAACAAGGCACCACCAGCGAGATCAGCACCCATGTACATCAACCGGTCAATGTGTCGCCTTCCGGAGCCGGGTGTGGCCGGTGGGCGGCCATCGGGTGAACGGCCCGTCCCGGGCCTCAGACGCCCCGGACCTCCCTCTGACGGTCCAGCCGGCGGCGCAGCTCGACGGGCAGCGGATGGTGCGGGCCGTAGGCGCGCTCGGTGTCGTGGAGCAGGGACTGGAGCTGGGCGCGCGCGTTCACGTGGTCGCCGAGAGCGAGCAGCAGCTGTCCGATGCGGTGCCGGATCTCGTACGAGCGTGCCGGATCGTTGCCCGTGGCGTACTGGTTCTCGTAGTACGGCAGCACGGCGCGGTACTCCGCGAGCGCGGCGGCGGGTTCGCCGAGCTGTTCCAGGCACTGGGCGACGTCGCAGCGGTAGCCGAGGGTCTGCGGGTCCGCGGGGCCCGCCTCCGCGGCCCGGTCGTCGGCGAGCCGGCGCAGTTCGGGCAGGGCACGGCGGTACTGGCCGTCGTCCATGAGGGTCGCCGCGTACTGCTTGCGCAGGATACGGACCACCGGGGAGCCGGCCCCGTGCTGTTCGGCGGCGACCGGGAGGAGCCCGCCGAGCATGTCCACGGCCTGGGTGATGCGCCCCTCGCCGAGGAGCCGCTTGACCTCGTCCACGGCGGCGGCCACGTCCGTCCGGGCGGGCGGGGCGGCGGGCACGGCCGGCGGCGGGACCGCGGCCCGGTCGGGCCAGGGGGCGTGCGGGCGCAGGAACGGGCGGGTGGGGTCGAGCGGCCCGGCGGGCGGCCGTGAGCCGCGCGCGGGCAGCAGCGGGGCGAGGTGTTCGTACACCTCCTGCGCGTCGGCCGGACGGTGCTGCGGGTCCTTGGCGAGCAGCCGCAGCACGAGCGCTTCCAGCGCCTCCGGGATGTCGGGCCGGATCTGCCGGACCGGCAGCGGCGGCTCGTACAGGTGCCGGTGCAGCACACCGAGGGCGGTGGACCCGGCGAACGGCACATCACCGCCGAGCAGTTCGTGCAGGAGGACCCCGAGGGCGTAGAGGTCGGTGTACGGGCCGACCGCGCCGCCCATGGCCTGTTCGGGAGCCATGTAGGCCGGGGAGCCGATGGGCGAGCCGGTGTGGGTGAGGCGGGTGGTGTCGCTGTCGAGGACGGACGCGACCCCGAGGTCGAGGACGAGCACGGTGCCGTCCGGACGGACCATCACATTGCGGGGCTTGAGGTCGCGGTGGACGATCGGCACGGCGTGCACGGCGCTGAGGACGGCGCACAGCTGCGCGGCCACCGCGACGGCCCAGGGCCAGGGGTAGGGGTCGTGCTCGGCGAGGTGGTCGCCGAGGTCGGCGCCCTCCACGTACTGCATGACGAGGAACAGGTCGTCGCCGTCGCTGCCGGCGTCGTGCACGGTGACCAGGCCGGGGTGGTCCACCTGTGCGGTGACCCGGCACTCGCGGACGAAGCGGCGGCGCAGCTCGTCGGCGGCCTCGCTGCCGGCGGGTCCGGTGACCCGGTCGGGGCGCAGCAGCTTGACCGCGACGCGGCGGTCGAGGCGCTGGTCGTAGGCTGTCCAGACCTGGCCCATGCCGCCCTGGCCGAGGATCGTGGCCAGCTCGTACCGCCCGCCGACGAGGCGACCGCTCACCGGCCCTCCTCCTTGCGGAGGTAGTCGCTCAGCTCGTCCAGCTCGGCGCGGACCTGGTCGATGCGCTGGGGCGGGGCGGGGTGCCGCGGGGCGGGGCGGGCGTCCTCGGGCTGGGGGCAGCGCGTGGGGGGAAGCGGGTAGGGGTGCTGCCGGCCCGGGTGCGGCGGGTAGGGCTGCGGCTGTCCGTACGGCGGTGTGGGCACGGTGACCGCGTACGCGTAGCCGGGGCCCGCCTGGGGGAAGCCGGCGGCCTTCCCCGTCAGCCGCGCGTGGAAACGTACGTCGGCGACGAGGTAGTGCGCACAGGCCCCCGCCAGCACCAGGAGCAGCAGCGGGATGAGTACGTTGTCGATGCCGTGCGGCTCCACGTCGGGTTCGTCCCTGCCGAGGACGGGCACCATCGCGCAGACGAACGCGAAGCCGGCGCCGGCGACCCACCAGTCGAGGGCCCGGCGGCGGACGAACGCCAGCCGGAGCAGGGGCGCCCACAGGAGCAGGCCGAGGGAGCAGACCGCGAGCAGCGTGAACAGCACGCGCATGGAGACGATCCAGGCCCTGCCGGGGACCCGGCGCGGCACCGTGGGCGGAAGACCCGGGGCGTACATGGCTGCTCCTGGATTGCCTGGTCGTGGAACGTCCGCGCGCACACGGGCGTGCGTGCGGATCCGAGCGTAAGGGGCGACACCGACAGAGGGCCCGGGGTTGTGCGGAACCGTTGTGGTTCCGGTCACTCCGGCGTGACCGTACCGTCCGTCAGACCGTCGTAGAGGCCTTGGACGAGCTGTCCGCCGAGCCGTCCGGCGTGCCGCAGCGCGTCCTCGAACGCGGCGAGCGCGCGGAACCGTTCGCCGTAGCGCCGCTGCTCGGCCAGGGGCAGGCGCGGCAGTTGGAGGCGGCGGGCGTCGAGCCGGGTCGCGGTGGAGGCGTGGCTGCTGGCCTGCCGGTTGTTGGTGGTGCCGCGCAGGAAGCCGGCGAGGAACCAGGGGTCGAGCACGGCCGGGTCGGGGCGCAGCAGCTGGAGGTTGCGGCCGAGCGCGGCGCCCGCGGTGGCCTCGTCCACGACGCGGACGACGGTGACACCGCCGAGCACGGGCACGACGACGTCGCCCGCCGCGACGAGGACGGCTTCCTCGGGGGTGCCGCCGGCGGCCGGGGTGCCGGTGCCGGAGGGCGGGGTGGAGCCGAGCACGTCGTGTTCGGTGAGGACGGGGCCGGTCGCTGTGCCGGCGCCGCCGTGGCGGAGCTGGAGGGCGCCGGCCCGGGCGAGTTCGCCGATGGTGGTGAGCGGGCGGTGCGCGGGTGCGGCGGGGGCGGGTGGCGGCGGGGTGAGGTTCGTGGCGAGCCCCAGGGTTCTGGTCAGCCGCTCCCGTACGCCGGCCAGCTCGGCCGGACCGCCGGTGGCGGCGGGGGACGGGAGGTGGCGGGCGGGGGCGAGGTCGACGTCGTCGTCGAGGAGTTCGATGACGGGGACGGTGCGGGCGGCGGCGCCGGGTGGGGTTTCCGGCTGTCCGCCCGTGCGGGTTCCGCCCGATCCGTCGTACGTGTGCCAGGCGTCGAGCACGGCATGGCGCAGGGCCGGCCAGTCGAGGCGGTCCCGGCCCCCGCCGGTGGCCTGCTCGGCGGGCTCGGCGGTGTCGATCAGCAGCAGTTCGGGGTTGGGCTGCGACGGTGCGCCCGGCCTGCGCAGCACCCACAGGTGCAGCGGGATGCCGTACGGGGGCGCGGCGCCGGCCGGCAGCGCGATGACGGCGCGCAGCGCTCCCCGGCGCAGGAGGTCGGCGCGGATGCGGCGGCCGGAGCGGCGGGAAGCGGCGGCGGGCGGCATCAGGAGGACGGCGGTGCCGCCGTCGCGCAGCCGGGCCAGCGCGTGCTGCACCCAGGCGAGTTCGGACTCGGTGCGGGCGGGGAAGCCGTACTCCCAGCGGGGGTCGTAGGCGAGTTCGTCGTGGCCCCAGTTGCGCTCGTTGAACGGGGGGTGGCAGAGCACGGCGTCGGCGGCCAGCCGGGGGAAGGCGTCGGCGCGCAGGGTGTCCCCGGTGCGCACGTCGACCGTGCGGTCGGCGGGGTCGGTGCGCGGGGTGTCCCCGGTGCGCAGGGCGAGGCGGAGCGCGGTGACGGCGGCGAGGCCGGGGTCGCTCTCCTGGGCGCGGAGAGCGGTGGGGCGGTTCGTGGCGGCGGGGCTCCCCGGGGCTTCCGCCGCGCCGAGGGCCGCGGTGAGCAGGGCGCCGGTGCCCGCCGCCGGGTCGAGGACGGTGCGCACGCCGGGCTCTCCGGCGCCGGCCAGTTCCGCCATCAGCGCGGCGAGACCGGGCGGGGTGAGCGTGTACTGGCGCGGATTCGCGTCGAGCTGACGGCCGAGCAGGAACTCGTACGCCTCCCGGACGCCGGTCCCGGCGGCCAGTTCGGCGGCGCCGCGCAGCAGCGGAACGGACGGCAGCAGCTCGGCGCGGTCCGGGGTGCGGACGGCGCGCCCGTTCCCGGCGGGGCCGAACCGGCCGGCGAGGGCGTCGTCCAGCGCGAGGGAGAGCACCCCGGCCATCCGTTCGTCGGACACGCCGGTGATCTCCCGCCAGGCGGCGGGGCTGCGGTCCACCAGGAGCAGGGCGCAGCCGGTGTGGACGAGGGCGGTGACGGGGCCCGCCGAGTGGCCGGCCAGCTGCTGCCAGACGCGTTCGCGGAGGGGGACCTCGACCAGCTTTCCCTGGTCGCGCAGCCACCGCTCGACCTCGGGCAGGGCGAAGGACGGGCTGGTCTCGGTGCCGCCCACGGGCTGGGGGAAGTCGGGGTGCCGGCGGCGCCAGTTGCTGACGGCGGCCCGTCCCACGCCCGCCAGGCGGGCGATCCCGGCGGCGGTCACCTCTGTCGCGTTCTCCGGCACGTGCTGTCTCCCTGTGCTGTACCGCTGACGGGTCGGAGCGAGCATACCGACCCGTACACACCAGCGCACCGGCCATCGATTCACACCGTGCATGAACCTGTCTCGCGTGAACCATGTTGACTCGGTTCACAGATAATGCTGTGATTGACCCGTCGCTGAACGAGCGGCGCCTGGTGGATCCGCTCACCACTTCTCCCGTACTTGCCGAAGGGCACAGCCATGTCCCAGTTCACGCAGCCGCCGCAGTCCCCGCAGCCTCCGTACCCCCAGCCCCAGCAGCCGTACGGCCCCGCCCACGCGCCCGGCCTGCGCCCCGCACGCAACGGCCTGGGCATCGCCGCCCTGATCCTCGGGCTCATCGGCGCGGTCTCCGGCCTGATCCCGTTGCTCTTCTGGCTGGCGGGCATCCTCGGGACAATCGCGCTGATCCTGGGGCTCGTCGGCCGGGGCCGCGCCAAGAGGGGCGAGGCGACGAACAAGAACATGGCCACGTTCGGCACGCTCCTCGCGCTGATCGCGCTGATCATGTCGGTGGTCGGCGCGGTGATCACCTTCAAGGCGGTCGACGACGCGGTGGACGACCTGAACAAGGCGGTGTCGGACACGGCGGCGTCCGCGAAGCCGAAGGCGGGCGGCGACAAGGCGGACAAGGACGGCGCGGCGAAGGGCGGCGACAAGGCGGGCAAGGAGGGGAAGGCCACCGGGAAGGCGCTGGAGGCAGGCGACTCGGCCGTGTACGACGACGACCTCACGGTCACGGTCGGCGACGCGACGGAGTACACGCCGGGCGAGTTCGCGGCCGGTCACACCAAGGGCAACAAGGCGTACCGCGTCCCCGTCGTCATCGAGAACGCAGGCAAGGAGAAGTTCGACTCCGCACTGGTCACCGTCGAGGCGCGCGCCGGCGCGGACGGGGTGGACGCGGAGCAGATCTTCGACGACAAGGTCGGCGAGGGCTTCAGCGGCACGATCCTGCCCGGCAAGAAGGTCACGGTGCTCTACGCGTTCGACACGCCGGCCGACGCGAAGCTCCTGACCGTCGAGGTCAACCCCGACTTCTCGTACGACTCGACGCTGTGGGACCTGAAGCTCTGACCCACGCAGCGCCCCCGGCCCCCGTGGAACCCGCCCCCAGGGCGGGTTCTCCGCGTGGGGGCACGCTCAGGAGCGCTCCCCGGGCCAGGCGGCCAGCGCCAGTTCGGCGATCTCGGCCAGCTCCTCCGGGCCCGCCCCGTCGCAGGAGCGCTGCGACATGCCCTGGACGATCGTGGCGAAGTACCCGGCGAGGACGCGGGGGTCCACCCGCTCCGGCAGTTCGCCCGCGCGCTGCGCGTCCCGCAGCCGCGCCTCCCAGGCCGTGACGTTGGAGTTGCGCGCGCCCCTCAGGCGGTCGGCCACCCCGGCGTCCTGCGGGGTGACGTTCACGGCGCCCTTGATCACCATGCAGCCCGCCGGATGCGCGGGGTCCGCGTAGATCCGGGCAGCCTCGCGCAGGAGGCGCGCGAACGCGCGGTAGGCCGTGGGCTCCTGCTCCAGGGCGTCGCGCATGAAGGTCCCGACGGGCGTCCTCCCGTACGCGGCGACCGCCTCCTCGAAGAGGGAGCGCTTGTCGCCGAACGCGGCGTAGAGGCTCGCGGGCCGGATGCCCATCGCCTCCGTCAGCTCACCGATCGAGGTCGCCCCGTAGCCCCGCTCCCAGAACAGCCGGACGGCCGCCGCGAGCGCGGCGTCCCGGTCGAAGGAGCGCGGCCGTCCGCGCGCCGCACCTGTCTCACCCATGCCCCGCATTCTAGAGCGCCCGCTCAAGAAGTTGTGCTACGTTCTTTCTGGAACGATCACTCAACAAATAGCTGAGGGGGAACAGCCATGTCCGTGCACGCACTTGAGGGCAAGGTCGCACTGGTCACCGGTGGCAGCCGGGGTATCGGCCGGGGCATCGCGGAACGGCTGGGGCGCGAGGGCGCCGTCGTCGCCGTCGCCTACGCCCGGGACGCGGCGGCGGCCGAGGAGGTCGTGGCGGTCATCCGGAAGAACGGCGGCACGGCATTCGCCCTCCGCGCCGAGCTGGGCACGCATGGGGACGCGGCCGCGCTGTGGGAGGCATTCGACGCGGGGATCACCGCGTACGCGCCCGACGGCGGGGTGGACATCATCGTGAACAACGCGGGCGCCGGGCTCTACTCCGAGCTGTCCTCGCTCACCGAGGAGGCGTTCGACGCGGTCTTCGCCGTCAACGTGCGGGCACCGTTCTTCATCGTCCGCCACGGGCTCGGCCGGCTGCGCGACGGCGGCCGGATCATCAACATCTCCAGCGGCGCGGCCCGGATCGCGATGCCGAACATCATCGCCTACAGCGCGACGAAGGGCGCCCTGGACAACTTCACCCTGACCCTCGCCAAGGAGCTGGGCCCCCGCGGCATCACGGTCAACTCGGTGGCCCCCGGCATCATCGACACCGACATCAACGCGGACTGGCTGCGGGGCGACGCCGAGGCGGAGAAGGGCGCCGCGTCACTGGCCGCGCTGGGCCGGGTCGGACAGCCGCGCGACGTCGCGGACATCGTGGCGTTCCTCGCCTCGGACGACTCCCGCTGGGTGACGGGCACGGTGATCGACGCGACGGGGGGATCGGGGCTCTGAGGAGGGGCGGGCCCCTTCGCGGGGCCCGCCCTACCGGTGCGTCAGCCGCCGCACTGCTTCAGCATCATGTCCTTGTCCGCGCTCGTCACCGGCAGGTCGTACTTCAGGGAGACCTGCGCGAAGCGGAGCACATAGGCGCAGCGGATCGGCTTGTACGGGGGGAGCCAGGTCGCGGGGCCCGCGTCGCGCTTGGCGTTGTTGGCCGGGCCGTCCACGGGGATGAGGTTGAGCGGGTCGTTGGCGATCTGCTGCCGCTTGGACTCGTTCCAGCGGGCGGCACCCATCTGCCAGTCGTACGACAGCGGCATGACGTGGTCGATCTGGACCTTGGTCGCCTGCTGCTTGCGCCACTCGATGGTCTTGCCGGTGTACGGGTCCTTGAGCGTCATGGAGACGACCACGCACTTCGAACCGGAGCGCAGCTCGACGTCCTTGCCGTCCCGGGCGAGCAGGTCGTTGCGGGTGTCGCAGCCGTTGTGGGACAGGGGGACGCCGTCCACCGAGTCCTTCCACGCGTACCCGAACTTGTCCCGTTCGTAGCCGGTCTTGGGGCCGCGCCCCTTGGTGGCGACCTTCTCGATGACCTTCCGCGCCGCCGCCCGGTCCTTCTCCGAGGTGAGGGGGGCGAGGCCGGGCTTCGTGCCGTCGTCGTTCCTCAGCGGGCTGGCACCGAAACCGGCGGCGGACTGGCCGCCGCCGTCCGCGCCGCCGCCGGTGGTGGTGTCGATGTCCTCGGGCAGTTGGTCGGGGTCGCAGCCGCTCAGCGCCAGCACGGCCGTGGCGGCCAGGGCGGGCACCATCACTCGACACACGCGGGGAGATATCACTCGTAGCCGTCCTGACGGTGAGAAAGCCGAACCAACCAGGGAATTCCATGAATGTCTTCCCCGTGAGGAGGATTTCATGGCTCCGGCCCCTTCCCGCCTGCGGGGCCGATCACCTCTCGCGCCGCCCCCTCACACCTTCTCGATGCCCAGCGTGTTCTCCGACGGCAGCAGCCCCGAGCCGATCGCCGCCACCCACAGCGGCCCCAGCAGTTCCGCGAGGCGCTCCCGCTCCTCCGCCGCGAGCGCCCGCCACGGTCCCGCCGCCGCCTCGTCCGTACGCCGCTCGACCTCCGCCCGCAGCGCCCGGCCCGCATCGGTCGCCGTGCCGTCGCCGGCCACCAGCCCCCGCTTCTCCAGCCGTTCGCGCGCCGCCCGCCACTCCTCGTCGCTCCACCCCCGGCTGCCGAAGACCTCCGGCCGGGCCGCCCCGATCGCCGCGAAGGAGACCAGCGCCTCGACCGGGTCCAGCTCCGCGTGTGCCAGCGCCGCGAGGTGGCCGTCGCCCCGGTGTTCGCGCAGCACGGTCGCCGCGTGCCAGACCGCGAGGTGCGGTTCGTCCGGCCAGGGCAGCGCGGCGTTCGCG
>NZ_JAAGNI010000196.1 GCF_010550605.1 Streptomyces sp. SID9727 | reverse complement strand
CTGGCGGTGGCGCTCGGCGACGTCGGCGCCTGGTGCGGCGGTACGGCGCTGGGGCGGCGCGGTCCGCTGGCCCGGCCGCTGTCGCCGCTCTCCCCGAACAAGACGTGGGCGGGGGTGCTGGGCGCGGCCGTCGCGACCGGGGCGCTGCTGGCGGTGCTCGGCGCGTTCAGCCCGCTGCTGTGGGCGGCGGTCGTCGGCGGCTGTGTGCTCGGCGATCTGGTCGAGTCCATGGTCAAGCGCGAGTCCGGGGTGAAGGACGCGGGCAGCTGGCTGCCGGGCTTCGGCGGCCTGCTCGACCGGATCGACTCCCTGCTGGTGGCCCTTCTCCTGGCGATGGTGATGTCGTGAAGCCTCGGGGAAGCACGCTTGTGCGCACCTCCGGCGTCCTCCCGGTCCGCTCCCGGGTCTCCTCGGCCCTGCGACGAGGCCTGTGGTGGGGCGTCCTCAGCCTCACCGGCGGCATCGAGCGGCGCGGCCGGCTGCCGCGCGGCGGCTGCGTGGTCGTCGCCAACCACACCTCGCACGCGGACACGGCGGCGCTCCTGGCCGCGCTGGACGCCCGGCACAGCCCGGCGATCGGCGCGGCGGCGGACTACTGGTTCGCGTCACCCTGGCGGCGCCGGATCTGCCGCAGGCTGGCGGCCGGCTTCCCGGTGCGCCGGGCGGGCGGCGGGATGGCAGACCTGCTCTCGATGACCGGCGAGCTGCGCGAGGGCCGGGCGGTCGTGCTCTTCCCGGAGGGCACCCGCGCCGAGGACGGCACCCTCGGCTCCTTCCACAGGGGCGCGCTGGTCCTGGCCGAGGCGGCGGGCGTGCCGGTGGTGCCGGTGGGCATCGCGGGCACGGACCGGCTGCTGCCCAAGCACGGCCGGCTGCGCTCGTCCCTGGTCCGGGTGACGATCGGGGAGCCGCTGTCCTCCGGGGCCACCCCCGAGGCGGCCCGGGACGCGGTGCGCGGACTGCACGCCCGCACGGCGGCCGAACCCCTGCGGGACTCGGCGGTGCGCAGGCGGGTGGCCTCGGTCGTGACGTCCCGCGCGGGGCTGCCGCTGGCCTTCTGCTGGGCGTTCGCGGAGGCGCTGAGCTGGCCGCTGATGCCGGAGCTGCTGCTCGCCGCGGTCTGCGTGGCGGTGCCGCGCGCGGCCCTGAGGATGTCGCTGGGCGCGCTGGCCGGGAGCCTGGTGGGCGGGCTGCTCGCGCTGCACCTGGCGGCGGGGGGCGCGGATCTGCCGGCCCCGCTGACCACGGACCGGATGCGGGCGGAGGTCCGCGCGGAGCTGGCGGTGGAGGGCGCGTCGGCCGTCCGCCACCAGCCGTGGAACGGCATCCCGTTCAAGGTGTACGGGGCGGAGGCGGGCCGGGCTACGGTGCCCGCGGCGGACTGGGTGGCCGCTTCGGCGGCGGCGCGGGGCTCGCGGACGCTGACGGTGGGGCTCGCCTTCGGCGCCCTCGGGCTGCTGCTGCGCCGCCACCGCCGCCTGTACGGGCCCTACCTGGTGCTGCTCGGCGGCGGCTTCGCGGTGGGGCTGGCGCTGATCGTGCGCGGGTGGAGCTGACCCCGGTGTGGAAACCGCCCCCCGTCCGGCAGGGGAACCGGACGGGGGGCGGGAGCCGGGGCGGGGCACCGGGGGCGCCCCGGAGGGCGTCAGCCCTGGTGGGGGTAGGTGTACTCGGTCGGCGGGACCAGGGTCTCCTTGATGGCCCGGGTGAGGGTCCAGCGCTGGAGGTTCTGGGGGGCACCGGCCTTGTCGTTCGTACCCGAGGCGCGGCCGCCGCCGAAGGGCTGCTGGCCGACGACGGCACCGGTCGACTTGTCGTTGATGTAGAAGTTGCCCGCGGCGTAGCGCAGCTTCTCCATCGTGTACGCGGCCGCCGCGCGGTCGTTCGCGATGACGGAACCGGTCAGGGCGTAGTCGGAGACCGACTCCATCTGCTCCAGCATCGCGTCGTACTGGTCGTCCTCGTAGACGTGCACGGCGAGGATCGGGCCGAAGTACTCGGTCGTGAAGACCTCGTTCTCGGGGTCGGTGCACTCGATGACGGTCGGGCGGACGAAGTAGCCCACCGAGTCGTCGTAGCTGCCGCCCGCGACGATCGTGCACGCCGGGTCGGCGGCGGCACGGTCGATCGCTGCCTTGTTCTTCGCGAAGGAGCGGTCGTCGATGACGGCGCCCATGAAGTGCGAGAGGTCGGTGACGTCGCCCATGGTGATGGAGTCGACCTCGGCCGCGAACGCCTCCTTGAAGCCCGAGTTCCAGATGGAGGCCGGGATGTAGGCGCGCGAGGTGGCCGAGCACTTCTGGCCCTGGTACTCGAAGGCGCCACGGGTCAGCGCGGTCTTCAGGACGGCCGGGTCGGCCGACGGGTGGGCGACGACGAAGTCCTTGCCACCGGTCTCGCCGACGAGCCGCGGATAGGTGCGGTAGTTGGCGATGTTGTTGCCGACGGTCTTCCACAGGTGCTGGAAGGTCGGGGTGGAGCCGGTGAAGTGGATGCCGGCCAGGTCGCGGTGGTTCAGGGCCACCTCGGAGACGGCGATGCCGTCACCGGTCACCAGGTTGATGACGCCCTTGGGCAGACCGGCCTCCTCCAGCAGCTGCATGAGCAGCACGGCGGCGTGGGTCTGCGTCGGGGACGGCTTCCACACGACGACGTTGCCCATGAGGGCGGGCGCGGTCGGCAGGTTGGCGGCGATGGCCGAGAAGTTGAACGGCGTGATCGCGTAGACGAAGCCCTCCAGCGGGCGGTGGTCCATGCGGTTCCACACGCCCGGAGAGTTGGCCGGGGGCTGCTCGGCGAGGATCTGGCGCGCGTAGTGCACGTTGAAGCGCCAGAAGTCGACCAGCTCGCAGGGGCAGTCGATCTCGGCCTGCTGGGCGGTCTTGCCCTGGCCGAGCATGGTGGAGGCGGCCAGCGTCTCGCGCCACGGGCCGGACAGCAGCTCGGCGGCGCGCAGGATGATCGCGGCGCGGTCGTCGAAGGACATCGCGCGCCAGGCCGGGGCGGCGGCCAGGGCGGCGTCGATCGCGTCCTGGGCGTCCTGCTCGGTGGCGCCGGCGAAGGTGCCGATGACGGCCTTGTGGTTGTGGGGCTGCACGACGTCGACGCGCTCGCCGCCACCCATCCGCTTCTCGCCGCCGATGGTCATCGGCAGGTCGATGGGGTTCTGGCTGAGCTCCTTGAGCTTGGCCTCCAGGCGGGCGCGCTCCGGGGAGCCCGGGGCGTAGGAGTGGACCGGCTCGTTGACCGGCGCGGGGACCTGGGTCACAGCGTCCATGGGTTCCGATGCTCCTTCAGTCAGTCGTGGGGAGGGTGGAGGGGGTTGCTCAGCCCTTGGTGAGGATGGAGCGGCCGAAGAACAGCAGGTTGGCCGGCTTCTCGGCGAGGCGGCGCATGAAGTACCCGTACCAGTCGGTGCCGTACGCGGTGTAGACACGCATGCGGTGGCCCTCGGCGGCGAGCCGGATGTGCTCGTCGCTGCGGATGCCGTACAGCATCTGGAACTCGTACTCGTCCAGTTTGCGGCCGGCCTTGCGGCCCAGTTCCTGGGCGATGGCGATGAGGCGGGGGTCGTGGGACCCGATCATCGGGTAGCCCTCGCCCTGCATCAGGGTCTTCAGGATGCGGACGTACGCCTTGTCGATCTCGGCCTTGTCCTGGTACGCGACGGAGGCGGGCTCCTTGTAGGCGCCCTTCACGATGCGCACGCGGCTGCCGGCGTCGGCGAGGCGGCGGGCGTCCTCCTCGGTGCGGAAGAGGTACGCCTGGATGACGCAGCCGGTCTGCGGGAAGTCCTTCCGCAGCTCCTCGTGGATGGCGAACATCGAGTCGAGGGTGGTGTGGTCCTCGGCGTCCAGGGTGACCGTGGTGCCGATCGCGGCGGCGGCCTCCACGACCGGGCGCACATTGGCGAGGGCCAGTTCGTGGCCGCCGTCCAGGGACTGGCCGAACATCGAGAGCTTGACGGACATCTCCGCCCTGGTGCCCAGGCCGAGGTCCTTGAGGCGCTCGACGAGCTCCAGGTAGGCGTCGCGCGCGGCGGCGGCCTGCTCGGGGGTGGTGATGTCCTCGCCGACGACGTCGAGGGTGACTTCCAGGCCCTTGTCGGCGGCGTCCTCGATGACGGGGACGACCTGGTCGACCGTCTCACCGGCGATGAAGCGGTCCACGACCTGCTTGGTGCCGGGCGCGGCCGAGATGAACCGGCGCATCTTGTCGCTTCGCGACGCGGCGAGAATCACGGGACCCAGCACGGGGCACCTCCACGGGAAGTACGAACGAAGCCACACCGCCGTATATGCCGTGTAACGAACATAAGCGGTACAGCACGGAGAACCACCGTGAAATCTAAGGATCGCGCCGTTTCCGTGCCATCGACAGCTGCCACACATCCGTGGACTGGATCTCAGACATATGTCTGAAGGGGTGCGAGAATGGCCGGGTGAAGGGCGATTACCAGGAGCTGGTGGACGAGATCTCCGCGCTGCTCGGCGTACCCGCGACGCTGGAGAACCGCGATTTCGGCCTGGTCGCCTTCGGGGCCCACGACAGCGAAGACACCACAACGATGGATCCGGTCCGCACCCGGTCGATCCTCACCCGCCGCTCCACCCCGGCGGTCCGCGCCTGGTTCGAGAACTTCGGCATCACCCGCGCCACCGGCCCCCTGCGCATCCCGGCCGCCCCCGAGGCGGGCGTCTTCCGCGACCGCATCTGCCTGCCGGTACGCCATCGGGGTGTCGTGCTCGGTTACGTGTGGCTGCTCGACGCCGACCCCGGGCCGACCGACCGCCAGCTCGACGCGGCGATGGACGTCGCCGCCCGGATCGGCGCGCTGCTGGCCGACGAGGAGCGGGCGGGCACCGACCTGTCCCGGGAGTTCGGCGCGGTGCTGGCCGCCGGGCGCGGCTGGCAGCGGGACATGGCGGTGGCCGCGCTGGCCGCAGCCCTGGGCCCCGACGCGGACGGGCTGCACACCGTGGTGTGCGTGACCCCGTGGCCGGA
>NZ_JAAGNI010000184.1 GCF_010550605.1 Streptomyces sp. SID9727 | reverse complement strand
GCCGCCGCCTCGAAGGCGTACGGCCCCCCGGGCACCCCGGCCACCGACCGCCGGTCACGCGCGTAACGCCGCCGCCCCGCCCACCCCGCAGCCGTCAGCGGCGGCTGCGCCGCATCCCGCAGCGCCCGCGCCCGGCCCTCCGTGTACGCGGCGTACGCCTGCGGACTGGTGAACCACGGCGAGGGGTCCTCGCCGAACACCAGCGCCCGCTTGGCCAGCACGTACCCGAACTCCTCCGGCGTCAGGTACCCCAGCTTCTGGCTGGACGTCGCGTCCTCGCGGAACGCGTCCAGCAGCAGCCACCCCGCCCCGAGGTACGCCGCCGCCGTATCCGTGAGGATCTCGTTGTCGCGCGTGCCGGGGAACTCCAGGCCCAGCCGGTGCAGCAGCACATGGGCGACCTCGTGCGACAGGGCCGCGCCGATGTCCCGGCGATGGGTGCGGAAGCGGTCGTTCAGCTCCACGAAGTACTCCGGCCCCGACGCGAGTTCGACGCTCCCCGCGTGCTCCATCGACCGGAACGCCACGATCACCCGGGCGTCCGGCAGCCGGTAGTGGTGCACCATCGCCCGCGCCACCCGCTGCGCGCCCAGGTGCAGATCGTCCGCGGCGGCGAACGCGGCGTCGGCCGGGGCGAGGCTCGGCGCGAACCGCTGGACGCCGTCGGGCGACAGCCTCCGGTACAGCGCGGTGATCGCCGAGCGGACCGTCGCCAGATGCGGGAACCCGTGCTCGACGGGGCTGCGGCGAGGGCTGTCCGGCATGTCCGTACCCCCGCTCGTCGCTCCGGCCCGACTCCTCACTCACGTAAACCGGGGAAGGAGCCCCGAGGTTGTCAGCCGCCGGCCCGGACCGGCAGCCCCGGGCCCAGCTCGACGTACCGCGCGCCCGCGCCCTCCGTCTCCAGCACCCACACCTCGTTGACCCCGTCCCGCAGCACCGGACCCGGCACGTACAGCGTGTGCTGCGGGCCCGCCGACCAGTACCGGCCCAGGCAGAAGCCGTTCACCCAGACGAACCCCCGCGTCCAGCCCGGGAGTCCGAGCCCCGCGTGGTCCGCGCCCGCCGCCAGCTCGAACGTGCCCCGGTACAGGCCCGTCCCGCCCTCCCCGTCGACCGGCGCGAACGGCACACCCGCCACCGCGCCCGGCTCCTCGAACGCGTCCAGCCGCAGCGCCCGCGCCCGCACCCCGTGCAGATACTGGCGCTCGTGGAGGACACCCCCGGTGACGCCCTTCGGCTCGCCCAGGCGCGGCCCGTAATTGACCCGGCCCAGCGACTCCACCCACAGCTCCACCTCGGCGGGCCCGGCCACCGGCTCCGCCAGCGCGGCGGCCCCCTCGCTCAGGACGCCCCGGCGCACCCCGTCCACGTACACCACCGCACGGTCCCGCAGCCCCGCGACGGCCAGCGTGTACGGGCGGCGCGGACCCGGCACGGCGACCCGGTAGCGCACCAGACCGCGGTCCACCCCCAGCTCCTCGAACGTCGGCGGCACCCCGGACTCCGCCGCCTCCTCGTCCCCCAGCGCCTCCAGCACCGCGTCCAGCGGCGCCCACTCGGTCAGCTCCGCCCGGACCGGGGCGGCGAGCCCGACGGGCTCGGGCGGCGGCGGGGGCAGCGGCCCGTCCGCGTACCCGGCGAGGACCTCCCGGAACAGCCGGAACTTCTCCGTGGCCCGGCCGTACTCGTCCACCGGCGCGTCGTAGTCGTACGACGTCACCGTCGGCAGCAGCTCCTCGTCCTGGAGCGGGCCGGAACGGTTCGCACCCGCCCAGCCGGCGAAGTTCGTACCGCCGTGCGCCATGTAGACGTTCACCGACGCCCCGCACTCCAGGATCTCCGCCAGCGCGGCGGCCGCCTGCGCCGGTTCCCGCACCACCGGCGGCGCGCCCCAGTGCTCGAACCAGCCGCACCAGAACTCCATGCACATCAGCGGACCCGACGCCTGGTGGCGGCGCAGCACCCGGAACGCCTCGCGGGCGCCCGAACCGAAGTTGGCGGTGGCGAGCAGGCCGGGCACCGAGCCGCCGGTGAGCATGTGGTCCTCCGGCCCGTCCGAGGTGAACAGCGGCACCTCCACCCCGTACGCGCGCAGCAGCTCCGTCACCCGGCGCAGATGGACCGCGTCGGTGCCGTAACTCCCGTACTCGTTCTCGGCCTGCACCATGATCACGGGGCCGCCGCGGTCGATCTGCCGCTCCGCGACCTGCGGCAGCAGCTCGGCGAACCAGGCCCGGACCGCGTCGAGGTACCCCTCGTCACGGGTCCGCACCCGCCGCCCGAACCGGCCGGTCACCCACGCGGGCAGCCCGCCGTTCTCCCACTCCGCGCAGATGTACGGGCCCGGGCGCACGATCGCCCACAGGCCGGCCCGGTGCGCCGCGTCCAGGAAGCGGCCCAGCGCCCCGGTGTCCCGGAAGCGGCCGGGCAGGGGCTCGTGGAGGTTCCACGGGACGTACGTCTCCACACAGTTCAGGCCCATCGCCCGCAGCATCGCGAGCCGGTGGTCCCACTGGCCCTCGTACACCCGGAAGTAGTGCAGGGCCCCGGACAGCAGCCGTACGGGCTTCCCGTCGATCCGGAAGTCGTCGTCCCCGACGGTGAAGTCAGCCATGGTGCCCGTTCTCCTGATGCGCGGAATGTCTCGGTCCAGCCTCACCCCTGGCGTGCGGCCGGTCCATGGACAAAGATCTTGGCTGTTTGGACGCGAGTCGCCGGGCCGGGAGGGAGGGAGCCCATGTACCACACCTGGATGCGCTTCTTCACGCCCAGCCCGCTCCACCACCGCCTCGGCCTCGTCTGCCTCGGCGTCGGCCTCCAGCACGGCACCCTGCCGACCGTCGGGCCGCGCACCCTGGACCACCACGTGGCCGTCGTCGTCCACTCGGGCAGCGGCTGGTTCGCCGGGCCGG
The DNA here is from genome assembly GCF_010550605.1 of Streptomyces sp. SID9727. Classification (GTDB taxonomy): domain Bacteria; phylum Actinomycetota; class Actinomycetes; order Streptomycetales; family Streptomycetaceae; genus Streptomyces. The sequence continues at coordinate 42,682 of NZ_JAAGNI010000184.1, read as the reverse complement.
ACGGGCGGCGGGTGCCGGTCACCGCGCCCAGCCTCATCTGGCTGACCCCGGGCACCCCGCACCACTACGGAGCCGACCCCGCGACCGGCTGGGACGAGAGCTTCGTGGACTTCACCGGGCCCGCCACCGCCACGTACACCGAGCTCGGCTACATCGAACCCGACCGCCCCCTGGTCCCCCTCTCCGACACCGCCGCCCCGCGCGCCGCGATCGGCCGGATGGTCCGGGCGGCCCGGCGCGGCAACCCGCTCCTGGAGGTCGAGACCGGGGCCGCCGTGCACGAACTCCTGGTCGCCCTGCGCCGGGCCCGCGCCGACGTCGGCCCGGACGGCGACCCGGTCCTCCAGGCGCTCGCCCGGGACGCCTTCCAGCCGCTGTCGGTCGCCGAGCACGCCGCCCGGCACGGGATGACCCCCGCCGAACTGCGGACCGCGGTGCGCCGGGGCGCGGGAAGCAGCCCGAAGGACTACCTCCTCACCATCAGGCTGGGGCGCGCGAAGGAGCTCCTCGCCACGAGCGACCTGCCGGTGGCGGCCGTCGCGCGCCGCGTCGGCTACGACGACCCGGCTTACTTCTCCCGCCTCTTCGCCCGCCGCGTAGGCATCGCCCCGGTGCGCTTCCGCGAACAGCAGGGCCGTACGGTCCCGGGCGGCTGGAGCGACCGCGTCCCGGACCCCGAACACCCGCCGACGATCACCTCGTAGCCCCGTAAGCTCGCTGCCCATGACCACGAACGACATCGACGCCTCCGTACGCGTCGAACTCGACCGGCTGCGCCAGAGCATCGACAACATCGACGCCGCCGTCGTCCACATGCTGGCCGAACGCTTCAAATGCACCCAGCAGGTCGGCCACCTCAAGGCCGCCCACCAGCTGCCGCCGGCCGACCCGGCCCGCGAGGCCCGCCAGATCGCCCGCCTCCGCGAGCTCGCGGAGAGCGCCCATCTCGACCCGGCGTTCGCCGAGAAGCTGCTCAACTTCATCGTCGCGGAGGTCATCCGCCACCACGAGCGCATCGCCGAGGAGTCCGCGAACGGCACGGAGGCGACCGGGGGGCGCTGAGGGCCTGTCGCCCCGCCCCCGGCCGCCTCCGCGTCCGCGTCCGCCCGCCCGTCAGGGCGAGATCTCCTCCAGGGGACGGTTCGCCGTCTCCTCGGCCAGGGTGCCGGCGACCACCGCGCCGAGCACCGCCACCGCGGCGAGCATCACGAAGACCGCGACGACGCTGTCGTTCGCCGCGTAGACGACCCCGACCAGGATCGGGCCGAGGATCACGCCCAGGCGGTTGACCGCGCCGCCGACGCTGCACCCGAGCGCCCGCATCCGGGTCGGGTACAGCTCGGGGGTGTACAGGTACAGGCAGATGTTGGAGCCGAAGAAGCCGACCGCCGACAGCGAGGTCCAGATCAGGACCTGGACGGGGGAGCCGGCGCCGAGCGCGGCCAGGGTGAGCAGGAGGGCGGCCGAGGCGCCGAGGCAGATCGCGAAGATCCTGCGGCGGCCCAGGACGTCCACCGTGAGCGCCACGATCAGGCAGCCGAGCAGGCCGGCGACCGAGGTCACCGTGGAGTAGAGGAGGGCGTCGGAGAGGCCGAGGCCGTACTCGTCCTTGTAGATGCTCGGCAGCCAGGACGTCACGCCGTAGTTCACGAAGTAGCCGGTGAACCAGATCGCGCCGACGACCAGGGTGCGGCGCCGGTAGCGGCCGGTGAACAGGCCGCGCATGCCGGTCGCCGCCCGCTCCGCGTCGGTGGCCGCGGCGGACGGCTTCTCCGGAGCGTGAGGGGCGCCCGGGGCGTCCGGGGCCGGGAGCGGCCGGCCCGTCGCGGCCGCCACCTTCGCCTCGATTCCGGCCATCACCGCTTCCGCCTCCGCGAGCCGCCCCCGGTCCGCGAGCCAGCGCGGGGATTCCGGGACGCGGCGCTGCACGAGGAAGGCCAGCAGGCCGGGGATCGCGGCGACCGCGAACATCGTGCGCCAGCCCGCGGCCGGGACGACCCAGGCCGCGACCAGCGCGCCGACGGTGAGGCCCGCCGGGAAGACCAGCTCGTACAGCAGGACGAAGCGGCCCCGCTTGAAGCTGCGCGTGATCTCGCTGATGAAGGCCGCCGCCACCGGCACCTCGCCGCCGATCGCGAGCCCCTGCACGAAGCGGAGCGCCAGGAACGGGGTGAGCGAGGTGCAGGCGGTGAGGGCCAGGCTCACCAGGCCCGACAGGGCGATGCAGTACGCGATGACCTTCACCCGGCCGTAGCGGTCGGCCAGCCGCCCCGAGAGCAGGGCGCCGACGAGCATGCCGACCGAGCCGACGGTCAGGACGGCCGTGGCGTCACCGGTGGACAGGTGCCACTCGTCCCGCAGTTCGGGCAGCGCGTAGGCGATCAGCAGCTGGTCGAACGCCTCGAAGAAGGTGACCACGCCGACGATCAGGCGGACGGTGACGTGCCAGCGGGAGGGCGGCAGCCGTTCGAACCGGGCCGCGATGGCGGTGCGGGTGGTACCGGCGGGCGAGGGGCCCGGCGCGGCGTCCGGTGAGATGTCGGTGCTCATCCAGGGTTCCTCCTGCTCCGCGGGGGCCCGGAGCGGTTGGGGGAGCCAGGTGTACGTGTTCGCAGAGGCAGTAGGGGGCCGAGCGTACGGGTGGGGGAGCGGTACGCGGTGCCCGTGGAGCGGTGACCTCGCCCACGAACCTCTGTAAGCACCTAGCTTCTTAGGGCTTAAGTTCTATCGGTCCAGGGGTGGCGGCCGTCAAGGGCCGGGGAGCAAAAGACTTTTTGCCCGGGCTTTCCGTCCAGGGGGGCTTGCGGGCAATTACTTAAGTGCTTAGCTTTTAAGCCCTGAGGTACTGGCTCCGGCCGGACCGGAAACCGATCACGACCGCAGGAGGCCAACCGATGCTTGCCGACGAGGTGTTGGTCGCAGGACAGTGGCGCCAGGGCCGGGGCGCCCCCATCGAAACCATCGACCCGGCCACCGGCCAGGTCATCGCCACCGTGCACGCGGCGTCCCTCGAAGACGTCGAGGAGGCCGCCGCCGCGGCCACCCGGGCCGCCCAGGACCCCGCCTGGCGCGAACAGCCCGCCCACCTCCGCGCCCGGCTGCTGCACCGCGTCGCCGACCTCGTCGAGCAGGGTGCCGACCGGCTCTCCGCCCTCCAGACCGCCGACACCGGCAAGTGCCGCACCGAGACCCGCGCCCTCGTCCTCAGCGCCGCCGGCACCTTCCGCTACACCGCCGCCGCCCTGGAGACCGCCGAGGACGCCCTCACCCCGGCCCGCGGCCCGTACCTCACGATGAGCGTCCACGAACCCATCGGCGTCGTCGGCGCGATCACCCCCTGGAACTCGCCGATCGCCAGCGACGCCCAGAAGCTCGCCCCCGCCCTCGCCGCCGGCAACGCCGTCCTCCTCAAGCCCGCCGAGTGGACCCCCCTCGTCGCCCTCGCGCTCGGCCGCCTCGTCCACCAGGCCCTCACCGAGGCCGGCCTGCCGACCGCCCTGCTCTCCGTCCTGCCGGGCCGCGGCAGCGTCATCGGCGACGCGATCGTCCGCCACCCCGCCGTCGGCAAGGTCACCTTCACCGGCGGTACGGAGACCGGCCGCACCCTCGCCCACGCCGCCGCCGACAAGCTGATCCCCGTCTCCCTCGAACTGGGCGGCAAGTCACCGACGATCGTGCTGGAGGACGCCGACCTCGAACAGGCCCTCGCCGGCGTCATGTACGGGATCTTCTCCTCCAGCGGGCAGAGCTGCATCGCCGGCTCCCGCCTCTTCGTGCACCGCTCCCGCTACGAGGAGTTCCTCGGCGAACTCGTCGCCCGCACCGAGAAGCTGCGCGTCGGCCCCGGCACCGACCCGGACACCCAGGTCGCCCCGCTGGTCCACCACCGCCACCGCGACAGCGTCGCCGCCTACGTCGACCTGGCCCGCGCGGAGGGCGCCACCGTCCGGTGCGGGGGAGCGGCCCCCGAGGGCGAGCGCTACCGGGACGGTGCCTACTACCTGCCCACCGTCCTGGACGGCCTGCCGAACACCTCCCGGACCTGCCAGGAGGAGATCTTCGGACCGGTCCTGGTCGCCCTGCCCTTCGAGGACGAGGACGACCTCGTCGCCCAGGCCAACGACAGCGTCTACGGGCTCGCCTGCGGCATCTGGACCCGCGACCACGCCCGCGCCTGGCGGCTCGCCCGCCGCGTCGACGCCGGCACCGTCTGGATCAACACCTACAAGCAGTTCAGCATCTCCACCCCGTTCGGCGGGCTGAAGGACAGCGGCATCGGCACCGAGAAGGGCCGCGACCTCATCCGCGGCTACCAACGGCAGAAGTCCCTCTACTGGGCCACCGACACCACCCCGCTGCCCTGGGCCGCCGCCCACTGACACCGCACGCGCCCCACCCACCCGAGCGGGAGGACACCATGCCCCACGACCACCCCCACGACCGGCCGATAGCCCGGCTCCGCGCCCTGCGCTCCGTCGAACTCCACACGCCCGCCCTCACCGAGTCCGCCGACTTCTACGCCGAGGTCTGGGGCCTGGAAACCGTCGAACGCGACACCGACGCCACCTGGCTGCGCGGCACCGGCGAGGAACACCACGTCCTGCACCTCACCCGCGCCGGGCGCAACGGCCTCGGCCGCATCAGCTTCGCCGTCGCCACCCCCGCCGAGATCGACGAGGCCGCCCGCCGCCTCCTCGCCCGCGGCATCGTCCCCACCGCCGGACCCGGCCCCCTCGACCAGGTCGGCGGCGGCTACGGACTCCGCTTCACCGACCCCGAGGGCCGGCTGATCGAACTCAGCGCCCAGACCCACGCCGTCACCCCGCGCGGCCGGGACGGCGCCGTCCCCGTCGGCGTCACCCACACCGTCCTCAACACCACGGACATCGACGCCGCCGTCGCCTTCTACACCTCCGTGCTCGGACTGCGGGTCTCCGACTGGTCCGAGCACCAGATGGCCTTCCTGCGCTGCAACGCCGACCACCACTGCATCGCCTTCAACCAGGCCGAGTGGACCTCCCTCAACCACGTCGCCTACGAGATGCCGTCCGTCGACCACTTCATGCGCGGCCTCGGCAGGCTCCGCCACCACGGCATCACCCCCCAGTGGGGGCCCGGCCGGCACGGCCCCGGCAACAACACCTTCTCCTACTTCACCGACCCGGCCGGACTCGTCTGCGAATACACCTCCGAGGTCGCCCAGATCGTGGAGGACGCCTGGATCGCCAAGGTCTGGCGCCGCACCCCCGACCTCTCCGACCTCTGGGGCACCGCCGGACCCCCGTCCCCCGCGATCCGCCGCCACATGGCCGGCACCCCCGACCCCGGCCCCCTCGCCCCCGCACCGGAAGAGGTGACCGCGTGACCACCGTCCTCACCCCCCGCCCCGACACCCCCGCCCGCCCCGGCCCCACCGTGCGCCGCGTCGCCCTCGTCGGCTGGGGCGCCATCGGACGCGTCGTCGGCACCGCCCTCGCCGAGGGCCGCGTCCCCGGCGCCGAACTCACCTGCGTCATCGACAACCGGCCCCTCGTCGACGCCCCCGCACCCCAGCTGTCCTTCGAGGACGCCCTCGCCGTCTGCGACCTCGTCGTGGAAGCGGCCGGCCAGGCCGTCGTACGGGAATGGGCCGAGCGCGTCCTCACCAGCGGCGCCGACCTGCTCATCGCCTCCACCGGCGCCCTCGTCGACCCCGGGCTCACCGCACGCCTGCGCGCCGCAGGACCCGGCCGCGTCTACTTCACCGGCGGCGCCGTCGGCGGCCTCGACCTCCTCCAGGCCGTCCGCGGACTCGGCCCCCTCACCTCCGTCACCCTCACCACCACCAAGCTCCCCGCCACCCTCCACCAGCCCTGGATGGACGACGAGCTCACCACCCGGCTGCGCACCACCACCGAACCCGTCGAGGTCATGCGCGGCACCGCCCGGGACGTCCCGGTGAAGTTCCCCAAGTCCACCAACGTCGCCGCCTCGGTCGCCCTCGCCACCGGCGACCCGGACCTCGTGGAAGTCGTCGTCGTCGCCGACCCGGACGCCACCCTCACCCGGCACGTCATCGAGGCGGCGGGCCCGCACGGCAGCTACCGCTTCGAGGTCGCCCACCGACCCGACGCCGCCAACCCCGCCACCAGCCAGGTCGTCCCGCACGCCGTGCTCCGCAGCCTCGGCGCCGTCGTCGGACGGGCGGGACAGATCCTGTGACCGCCGCCATCCACACCCGCGAAGCCGGCACCCCGGACGCCCCGCTCCTGCTCTGCCTCCACGGCATCGGCTCCTCCTCCGCCGCCTTCACCCCCCAGCTCGACGGCCTCGCCGACCAGGTACGCGTCGTCGCCTGGGACGCCCCCGGCTACGCGGACTCCGCCGACCCGGCCCACGCCCCCGGCCTCGACGGCTACGCGGACACCGCCGCCGCCCTCATCCGTGAACGCGGCGGCCCCGCCCACGTCCTCGGCGTCTCCTGGGGCGGCGTCATCGCCCTCCGCCTCGCCGCCCGCCACCCGGACCTCGTCGCCTCCCTGATCGTCGCCGACTCCAGCCGGGGCTCCGGCACCCACCCGGACAAGGCGAAGGCCATGCGCGCCCGGGCCGCCCAGCTCGCAGCCGAAGGACCCGAGGCGTTCGCCGCCGCCCGCGGACCCCGCCTCGTCTCGGACGGCGCACCCCCCGAACTCGTCGCCCGCGTCGTCGCCACCATGGCCGCCTCCGTCCGCAGCCCCGGCTACGGCTACGCCGCCGACGCCATGGCCGGCGCCGACCTCACCGACGACCTGCCCGCCATCACCGCCCCGGCCCTCGTGCTCTGCGGCGAACAGGACACGGTCACCGGCACCGACGAGTCCCAGGCCATCGCCGGGGGCCTGGCGAAATCCGTCTACGTCACCCTCTCCGGCGCCGGACACCTCGCCAACCAGGAACGCCCCGAGGCGTTCAACGCCTGGGTCCGCGCCCACCTCCACGTCGTCGCACGCGTCCCCGCGTAACGACGAACCCCCACCCACCCCGACCCACGAGGAGCAAACCGTGCCCATCGACAAGACCCCGTACGAGAACAACGGCGACCTCGCCAAGTTCACCGACTCCCTCATCGCCACCAAGGACTCCCGCGAACCCGACTGGGACACCCTCTCCTTCCAGGAGAAGGCCGGCGCCCAGTACCGCCGCGCCCAGATCCGGTACGTCGGCTCCGGCGCCACCGGCAACCACGAGAACGACAACCGCATCCTGCCCTCGGGCGGCTTCACCCTCTCCAACATGCTGCTCCCGCCGGGCGCCGAGGGCCCCGAGCACACCCACCACGACGTGGAGGAGGCGTTCTTCGTCCTGGAGGGACAGGTCAGGGTCGGCATCCACCGCGGCGCCGACGAGACCGAATACCGCACCCTCGGCTACCGCGACATGATCGTCGTCCCCGCCGGAGTCGCCCGCTCCCTCAAGAACGAGGGCGACACCGACGCCCTCTTCTGCGTCATCATCGGCACGCAGAAGCCGCAGGTGCCGACCTACCCCGAGCACTCGCCGATGCACGGCGTCACCCGCGACTGATGGCCGCCGACGACACCCCCCGCACGGTCGTCGTCACCGGCGCCGGCCGCGGCCTCGGACTGGCCGCGGCCCGCCGGCTCGGCGACGACGGACACCGCGTCGTCATCGCCGAACTGGACGAGGCCACCGGCCGGCAGGCGGCCGGAGAACTGCGCGCCGACGGCATCACCGCGGACTACCACCCGCTCGACGTCGCCGACCCGCACTCCGTCGCCGCCCTCGCCGACACCCTCGCCGGCGACGGCAGCCGGCTCCACGGGCTGGTCAACAACGCCGGACTGGCCAACGCCGTCGGCGGCAAGCCGTTCCACGAGATCGGCGTCGAGGCGTGGGACCGCATCATGACGGTCAACGCGCGCGGACCCTGGCTCGTCGCCCGCGCCCTCCTCCCGCTCATGCGGGCCAACGGCGCCGGACGCATCGTCAACCTCGCCTCGGACGCCGCGCTCTACGGCTCGCCCCGGCTCGCCCACTACATCGCCTCCAAGGGCGCGGTGATCTCCCTGACCCGGGCGATGGCCCGGGAGACCGGCGACCTCGGCATCACCGTCAACGCGGTGGCGCCCGGCCTCACGGAAGGGGAGTCCGCCGTGGACATCCCCGCCGAACGCCACGAGCTGTACCGGCTGAACCGGGCGATCTCCCGCCCTCAGCAACCGTCCGACCTGGTCGGCCTCATCGCCTTCCTCATCGGCGAGGAATCCGGCTACATCACGGGCCAGACGTTCGCCGTGAACGGCGGCTTCACGATGCAGTGAGCACGAAGAGCCCGTCCGGCGACCGAGGACACCACCCGCACCGGGGCCCCGTGCCCCCGCGGAGCCCCCGCACCCCACCCGAAAGGAGCCCGCCCCCATGGACCTCCGCCTCGAAGGCACCAGAATCCTCGTCACCGGCGGCAGCTCCGGCGTCGGCCTCGCCACGGTCCGCGCGCTCCTCGCGGAGGGCGCCCGCGTCGCCACCTGCGGCCGCCGCCCCGACGCCCTCGCCGCCGCCCTCGACGGCCTCGCCGGACCCGGCACGCTCTACCACGCCCCCTGCGACGTCACCGACGAGGCCGCCGTACGCGCCTTCACCGACGCCGCCGCCGACCACCTCGGCGGCCTCGACGGCCTCGTCAACAACGCCGGCGCCTCCCGGATGAAACCCTTCGCCGAAACCACCGCCGCCGACTGGCGCGAGGAGCTGGAACTCAAGTTCTTCGGCGTCCTCAACCCGCTGAACGCCGCCCTGCCCCACCTCCGCGCCTCCGGCGCCGCCTCCGTCGTCAACATCAACGCCGTCCTCGCCAAACAGCCCGAGACCCGGCTGATGACCACCAGCGCCGCCCGCGCCGGCATCCTCAACCTCTCCACCTCGCTGTCCAAGGAACTGGCCCCCGACGGCATCCGCGTCAACTCCGTCTGCCTCGGCCTCATCGACACCGGGCAGTGGGAACGCCGGTACGCCGCCTCCGGCAGCCCCCTGGACTACCCCGCCTGGCAGGCCGAACTGGCCGCCGACCGCGGCATCGCCCTCGGCCGCCTCGGCAACGCCGACGAAGTCGCGTACGCCGTCACCGCCCTCCTCTCGCCCCGGGCGTCCTACATCACCGGCACCACCGTCGACGTCTGCGGCGGCGTCAACCGCGCCGTCGCGTAACCCATCCCTCACCCCCCAACAGGAGCACCCGACATGACCCGACCCAACGGCGGCGACCTGCTCGTCGAGACGCTACGAGGACTGGGCGTCGACACGGTGTTCGGCATCGTCAGCGTGCACAACCTGCCGCTCGTCGAAGCCGTCGACCGGGACCTGCGCTTCGTCCCCGTCCGCCACGAGGCAGCCGCGGTCAACGCCGCCGACGGCTACGCCCGCGCCACCGGGAAGCTCGGCTGCGCCCTCACCAGCACCGGTACGGGAGCGGGCAACGCGGCCGGCTCCCTCATCGAGTCCCTCAGCTCCGGCACCCCCGTCCTCCACGTCACCGGGCAGATCGACAGCGCGTACCTCGGCTCCGGGCGCGGCTTCATCCACGAGACCAAGGACCAGCTCGGCATGCTCCGCGCGGTCTCCGCGCACGCCGTCGCCGTCACCGACGCCGAGAGCGCCGGCGACCTCCTGCGCGAGGCCGCCGCCCGCGCCCTGACCGCCCCGCACGGCCCGGTCAGCGTCGAGTGGCCCATCGACCTCCAGTTCGCCCCCCAGCGGCTCACCGGCACCCCCGTTCCCGCACCCGCCACCCCGGCCCTGCCCGACGCGGCGCTCCTGGACCGGGCGGCCGCCCTGCTGTCCGCCGCCCACCGCCCCCTCCTCTGGGCCGGCGGCGGCGCCCACACCGCCCGCCCCGAGGTCGCCGCACTCCTCGACGCCCTGGACGCCGGGCTCGTCACCTCCAACTCCGGGCGCGGCACCGTCCCCGAGTCCGACGAGCGCGTCCTCGGCAACTACGCCACCGCCCCGGCCGGCCGCGCCCTGCTCGCCGAAGCCGACGTCCTGCTCACCATCGGCACCCACTTCCGCTCCAACGAGACCGCCGACTACGGCCTCGAACTCCCCGCCACGCACATCCAGATCGACCTGGACCCGGCCGCCCCCGGCCGTGTCTACCCGGCGACCGTCGCCCTCACCGGCGACGCCTCCGCCGTCCTCGCCGCCCTCCTCGGCCGCGTCACCAGCGGGAGCACGGAGCCGGACTGGCCCGGCCGCGTACGCGAGGCCCGTACCGCCGCCCGGGCCGCGCAGCGCCACGCCATCGGACCGCAGGCCGCCATCAACGACGCGATACGCGACGCCTGCCCGCCCGGGTCCGTCATCGCCCGGGATGTCACCATCCCGTCCTCCACCTGGGGAAACCGGCTCCTGGAGATCACCGACCCGGCCACCAACGTCTTCCCCCGCGGCGGCGGAATCGGCCAGGGGCTCGCCATGGGCATCGGCGCCGCACTCGGCCGCCCCGGCACCCCCACCGTCGTCATCGCGGGCGACGGCGGCCTCGCCGTCCACCTCGGCGAACTCCTCACCCTCGCCCAGGAGAAGCCCGACCTCACCCTCCTCGTCTTCAACGACGGCGGCTACGGCGTCCTGCGCAACATGCAGGACAACCACTTCCCCCGCCGCTCCGGCGTCGACCTCACCACCCCCGACTTCGCCCTGCTCGCCGCCGCCACCGGCCTCCCGTACGCGCGGATCGCCGCCGAGGCCGACGCCGGACCCGTCATCAAGGAAGCCGTCGCGACCCCCGGCCCCACGCTCGTCGAGATCGACCTCACCGCGCTCGGCCCGATGAACACCCCGTTCACCCCGCCCGTCAAACTCCCCGCCACCGCCGCCGGCACCCCCGCAGAAGGAGGCAACCCGTCATGACACCCGCCGAGGAGCCCCGGCTCGACCTGCTCGTCCACCGCATGACGTGGGAGGCCGACGGAGTCCTGAGCATCGAACTCACCCACCCCGACGGCAAGCCCCTCCCCGCCTGGCGGCCCGGCGCCCACATCGACGTCCACACCGGCGGCCACGTACGCCAGTACTCGCTGTGCTCCGACCCCGCCGACACCACCCGCTGGCGCATCGGCGTCCTGCGCGAACCCGCCTCCCGCGGCGGCTCCGCCCACATCCACAGCGACCTCCGCCCCGGCCGGACCGTCCACGTCCAGGGCCCCCGCAACCACTTCGCCCTCGACCCCGACGCCCCCGGCTACCTCTTCGTCGCCGGCGGCATCGGGATCACCCCGCTCCTGGCCATGGCCCGCGAGGCCACCCGCACCCGCACCCCCTGGCGGCTCGTCCACGGCGGCCGCACCCGCGCCTCCATGGCCTTCACCGCCGAACTCACCGCCCTCGCCGGACAGCCAGGCGGCAGCGTCGAGTTCATCCCCCAGGACGAACAGGGCCACCCCGACCTCGACACCCTGCTCGCCGGCCTCGCACCCGGCACCCAGGTCTACTGCTGCGGCCCCGAGCCCCTCCTCGCCGCCGTCGAGGAACGCTGCCCCGACGCCCGTACCGAACGCTTCGCCGCACCCGCCGCCGCACCCCGCGACGGCGAGGACACCGGCTTCGACCTCGTCTGCTCCCGCTCCGGCCGCACCGTCGAGGTCGCCCCCGGCACCTCCGCGCTCGACGCCCTGGAGAACGCCGGCATCCCCGTCGCCTCCTCCTGCCGCGACGGCATCTGCGGCACCTGCGAGACCAAGGTCCTCGAAGGCACCCCCGACCACCGCGACTTCCTCCTCAGCGAAGGCGAACGCGCGGCCGGCGCCTCGATGATGCTCTGCGTCTCCCGCTCCCGCACCCCCCGCCTCGTACTCGACCTCTGAACCTGCCGAAGGGAGCCGACATGACCGGCCCGCAGTACCTCGAACCGCACCAGGCCCGCACCGCCGAGCCCACCCCGTACGAGAAGAAGCTCGCCGCCGTGATCGAGGAGGTCTTCGGCGGCGGCGCACACGACCTGCCCGGACTCGTCGCCGGACTCAACGCCCGCGACCTGCCCGCACCCGACGGCAGCCCCTGGACCGAGGACACCTTCCGCACCGAGATGCGACGACTGGGAGCGTGAGACAGCCATGACCACCGCCACCACCCCGACCCGCCCCTCCGAGGTCGCCCGCCCCGGCGACCGCACCGCCGACCGCCTCTTCGCCACCGGCATCCGCAACCAGTGGTACGCCGTCTGCCCCTCGGACTTCGTGCCCGCGGGCGGCATGAAACGGCTCACCCTCCTCGGCGAGGAATGGCTCCTCTTCCGCCGCGCCGACGGCACCCTCCACATGCTGGAGGACCGCTGCCCCCACCGCGGCGCCCGCCTCTCCCTCGGCAAACACCTCGGCGACCGCATCGCCTGCTGGTACCACGGCGTCCAGGTCGACGGCACCGGCACCGTCGCCGCCGTCCCCGGGCTCCCCGGCTGCAACCTGGAGGGCAAACAGCTCGTCGCCGCCCCCCACCTCATCGAGACCGGCGGCGCGGTCCTCGCCTACTTCGGCGACCACGCCCACGCCGAACCCGTCCCGCTCACCCTGCCCGAACCCCTCACCGACCCCGGCACCTCCGCGTTCCTCTGCTACGCCGAGTGGAACGTCAACTGGCGCTACGCCGTCGAGAACCTGCTCGACCCCATGCACGGCTCGTTCCTCCACCGCGACTCGCACAGCATGGCCGAGGGCCAGACCACCGCCCGCTTCCGCATCCGCGAGACCGAACGCGGCTTCTTCTTCGAGAAGACCGACCAGAGCGGCGTCAACTTCGACTGGGTCGAGCTCTGCCGCACCGGCGTCGACTGGGTCGACCTCACCATCCCCTACCCGCCGACCGCCGGCCCCGGCGGCCCCTTCGGCATCGTCGGCATGGCCACCCCCATCGACGAGGACCGCTGCGCCGTCTTCTTCTGGCGCTACCGCAAGGTCACCGGCTGGCAGCGCGACACCTGGCGCTTCCTGTACAAGACGCTCCTGGAGGACCGCCACTGGGAGGTCCTCGAACAGGACCGCGTCATGCTGGAGGACCTGCGCGCCGACGCCGACCAGGCGGAGAACCTCTACCAGCACGACCTGGGCGTGGTCCGCGTCCGCCGCATGTACCGCACGGAGGCGGAGACCCAGGCCACGGCCTCCTGACACCAGCGGGGGTGTCCTCCCGCGAAGCCCGTCCGGCGACCGAGGACACCCCCGCGCGGGACGAAAACAAGCCCGTCCGGCGATGGAGGACATCCCCGCGCCGGGGTCCCGGCGCCCCCGCGTAGCGCCTACTCCCCGCCCTCCGCGGACAGCACCGACCGCTCCAGCTTCCCCAGCAACCGCGCGAGCTCCACGCACTCCGCCTCCGACAGCCCCGCCAGCATCCGCCGCTCGTTCTCCAGGTGCTCCGAGAACAGCGCGTCGATCAGCGAGAGACCCTCGTCCGTCAGCCGCGAGTGCACCACCCTCCGGTCCTGCGGATCACGCTCCCGCCGGATCAGCCCGTCCTTCTCCAGCCGGTCTATCCGCAGCGTCACACCCGCCGAGCTGATCAGCCCGGAATCCGCCAGCTCACCCGCCGTACGCCGGAACGGCGCCCCCGCCCTGCGCAACGCCGTCAGCACGTCGAAGCCGGCCATCGACAGGCCCTTGCGCTCCACCGGGCGCGAAATCGCCGTGCTGTACCGCAGGAACGCCCGGTGCAGCCGGCCGAAGACCTCCAGCGGAGCCGTGTCCAGCTCCGGCCGCTCCCGCCGCCAGTCCGCCACGATCGACGCCACCGCGTCCGCCTGCTCCGCCATCCCGGCCACACCTCCGCGCAGGTACACAATGGGGTAAGAATCTTAGCGCTCAAAGGACCGCCGGGCGGCCCCCCGCCCCACCGGAACCCGCCTGCGCGCCGCCCCGCGCATACGGCAGCATGTCCCCATGTCCGTACTGACGCGCGATGAAGCGCAGGCCCGAGCCCAGATCCTCGACGTACAGCGATACACGATCGAACTCGATCTCACCGCGGGGGAGGAGACCTTCGACTCCCGCACCGTGATCGAGTTCACCGCCCGCACGGCCGGTGACACCTTCATCGAGGTCAAGCCCGCCACCCTGCGCTCGATCAGCCTCGACGGGCAGCCGCTGGACCCCGCGCACCTCACCGAGAACCGGTACCCCCTCACCGGGCTCACCGAAGGCCCGCACACCATCCACGTCGACGCCGCCATGCGCTACTCCCGCACCGGCGAAGGCATGCACCGCTTCACCGACCCCAGCGACAACGAGACATACGTCTACACCCAGCTCTTCATGGAGGACGTCCAGCGCGTCTTCGCCGCCTTCGACCAGCCCGACCTGAAGGCCGTCTTCGCCCTCACCGTCACCGCCCCCGAAGGCTGGACCGTCCTCGGCAACGGCACCGCCGAGCACACCGGCGACGGCCGCTGGACCATCGCCCCCACCCCGCCGCTCTCCACCTACCTCGTCGCCGTCGCCGCCGGCCCCTGGCACTCCGTGACCACCGAGCACGCCGGACTGCCCTTCGGCATCCACTGCCGCCGCTCCCTCGCCCCCCACCTCGACACCGACGCCGACGAGATCCTCGACATCACCCGGGCCTGCTTCGACCGGTTCCAGGAGAAGTTCACCGAGCCCTACCCCTTCGACTCGTACGACCAGGCGTTCGTCCCCGAATTCAACGCCGGCGCCATGGAGAACCCCGGACTCGTCACCTTCCGCGACGAATTCATCTACCGCTCCGCCGTCACCGACACCGAACGCCAGACCCGCGGCATGGTCATCGCCCACGAGATGGCCCACATGTGGTTCGGCGACCTCGTCACCCTCGCCTGGTGGGACGACATCTGGCTCAACGAGTCCTTCGCCGAGTACATGGGCTACCAGACCCTCGCCGAAGCCACCCGGTTCACCGACACCTGGGTCGACTTCGGCGTCGCCCGCAAGGGCTGGGGCTACGACGCCGACCAGCGCCCCTCCACCCACCCCGTCGCCCCCGACCCGGCCGACGTCCCCGACACCGCCTCCGCGCTCCTCAACTTCGACGGCATCTCCTACGCCAAGGGCGCCTCCGCCCTCCGCCAGCTCGTCGCCTGGCTCGGCGAGAAGGACTTCCTCGCCGGCATCAACACCCACTTCGCCCGCCACAAGTTCGGCAACGCCACCCTCGCCGACTTCATCGACAACCTCGCCTCCGCCACCGACCGGGACGTCCACGCCTGGGCCGAGCAGTGGCTCCGCACCACCGGCGTCGACACCCTCGCCGCGCACACCACCGAGACCGACACCACCTGGTCCCTCACCGTCGACCACCGGGGCACCCGCCCCCACCGCATCAGCGTCGGCGTCTACGACCACAGCCTCGACACCCAGCACGGCCCCACCCCCCTCGTCCTGCGCGAACGCTTCGACGCCGGCATCCCCCAGGAAGCCCCCGTCACCCGCCCCGGCCGCCGCCCCGCCCTCGTCGTCCCCAACGACGAAGACCTCACCTACGCCAAGGTCCGGCTCGACCCGCACTCCTGGAACACCGTCCTGGACAGCCTCTCCGGCATCCCCGACGCCCTCACCCGCGCCGTCGTCTGGAACGCCGCCCGCGACATGGTCCGCGACGGCGAACTCGCCCCCAGCACCTACCTCGAAGCCGCCCGGGCCCACCTCCCGTACGAGACCGACCTCGCCCTCCTCCAAGGCGTCCTCGCCTTCGCCGACACCCACGTCGCCAGCCGCTACACCGCCCCCGAGCACCGGCCCGCCGCCCTCGCCACGCTCACCTCCCTCTGCCGCGACCTCATCCGCCGCACCGAGGACGGAACCCACCCCGGCCTGCGCCTCACCGCCGTACGCCACCTCATCGACGCCGCCACCCAGCCCGACACCATCCAGGGCTGGCTCGCCGACGACACCGTCCCCGGCGGACCCGAACTCGACCCCGAACTGCGCTGGCGCATCCTCACCCGCCTCGCCGTCCTCGGCGCCACCGACGAGACCGCCATCGACGCGGCCCTGGAGGACGACCCCAGCGCCACCGGCCAGGAAGGCGCCGCCCGCTGCCGCGCCGCCCTGCCCACCCCCGAGGCCAAGGCCGCCGCCTGGGACGCGATGTTCCACGACGACAGCCTCTCCAACTACCTCTTCACCGCCACCGCCCAAGGCTTCTGGCAACCCGAACAGACCGACCTCGTACGCGCATACGTGCCCCGCTTCTATCCCGAGGCCGCCCAGCTCGCCGCCCGCCGCGGCCCCGCCATCGCCGAGGCCGCCGGGCGAAACGCCTTCCCCGTCCACGCCGTCGACGCCGAAAGCCTCCGCACCGGCGAACAAGCCCTCGACGACCCGGCCCTCACCCCGGCCCTCCGCCGCAAACTCATCGACCAGATCGACGACCTGCGCCGCGCCCTGCACGTCCGCGACGCCAACTGACCCCACCCGCACCACCCGTGCCCGGCCCGCCCCTCACCCCGAGGAGCGCGCCGGGCACACCCATACCACCCCGACCACCCGCCACCCGCCCCCACCCGGGCCCCGCCACCCTTTCGAGTTCAGATCACCCGGCAACCCGGCCGCGCCACCAGAAACCCGGACAAGCTGGCACGCACACCCATGGCCGTGCCCGGAAAGTCCCGCCTGGCCCGCGACGCCCTCCGGACGTACGACGGGACTTTCCGGACACGACCATGCCCGCACCCCGACCACGCGCGCCCGAAGGACCACCCGCCCCATGCCCGTACCGCCCCTCGCCGGGACCACCACCGGACCCGACGCCCTGCGCCCCCTCCTCGACACCGTCCTCACCGCCCTCGCCGAAGGCGCCCGACGCCGCGACGGCCCCCTCCCCGCAGGCGGACCCGACACCGTCACCCCCCGCACCCGCACCGCCCTCACCCCCCTCATCCCGGACCAGGGCACCGGCGCCCACCACGCCCTCGCCACCCTCGTCCAAGCCCTCACCGAAGGCGCCGCCGACCCCGCCCACCCCCTCTGCGCCGCCCACCTCCACACCCCGCCCCTCGCCCTCGCCGCGGCCGCCGACCTCGCCGCCTCCGCCCTCAACCCCTCCATGGACTCCTGGGACCAGGCCCCCGCCGCCTCCACCCTCGAAGCCGACACCACCGCCGCACTCGCCGCCGAGATCTACCCCCACCACCCCGCACCCGACGCCCTCATCACCACCGGCGGCACCGAAGCCAACCAACTCGGCCTCCTCCTCGCCCGCGAACGCCACGGACCCGTCCAGACCATCACCGGCGCCAACGCCCACCACAGCATCACCCGCGCCGCCTGGCTCCTCGGCCTCCCCGCACCCCTCACCGTGCCCGCCCCCGACGGCGTCATCGACATCCCCGCACTCCACGAGACCCTCGCCCGCCACCGAGGACAGGGCCCCCTCCTCGTCACCGCCACCGCCGGCACCACCGACACCGGCCGGATCGACCCCCTCACCGACATCGCCGACCTCTGCACCCGCCACGGCGCCGAACTCCACATCGACGCCGCCTACGGCGGACCCCTCCTCTTCAGCCCCACCCACCGCCCCCTCCTCGACGGACTCGACCGCGCCCACAGCGTCGCCCTCGACCTGCACAAACTCGGCTGGCAACCCGCCTCAGCCGGCATCCTCGCCGTCCCCGACCGCCACCACCTCCACCCGCTCCACCACCAGGCCCCCTACCTCAACGCCGACGACGACACCGAAGCCGGCCTCCCCGACCTCCTCGGCCGCTCCCTGCGCACCACCCGCCGCCCCGACGCACTCAAAATCGCCGTCACCCTCCGGGCCCTCGGCCGCACCGGACTCGCCGACCTCGTCGACCGCACCTGCGCCGCCGCCCACACCCTCGCCGACCTCGTCACCCGCACCCCCGGCCTCGACCTCCACGACCGCCCCACCATCAGCACGGTCCTCTTCCGCCCCACCGACGCCGACGACCACACCGTCGCCACCATCCGCCGAACCCTCCTCACCCGCGGCCACGCCGTACTCGGCCGCACCCACACCCACGGCCGCCTCTGGCTCAAGGCCACCCTCCTCAACCCCCACACCACCCCCGACGACCTCCACCGCCTCCTCACCCTCGTCACCCACCTCGCCGCCGAACTCAAGGAAGGCAGCACCCTCCGATGACCGCCGCCCCACCCACCCCCGACCCCCACCGCACCCACGACCTCGTCGGCATCGGCATCGGCCCCTTCAACCTCTCCCTCGCCGCCCTCGCCCACGGCCTCCCCACCCCCCTCACCACCGCCTTCTACGAACAGCGCCCCGCCTTCCACTGGCACCCCGGACTCCTCATCGACGGCGCCACCCTCCAAGTCCCCTTCCTCGCCGACCTCGTCACCCTCGCCGACCCCACCAGCCCCTGGAGCTTCCTCAACTACCAACGCGCCCAGGACCGCCTCTACCCCTTCTACTTCGCCGAGCGCTTCCACATCCACCGCGCCGAATACGACGCCTACTGCCGCTGGGTCAGCACACAACTCCCCGGCCTCCACTTCGGTCACCAGGTCGACGCCATCCGCTGGGACCCCCAGACCGCCCGCTTCGACATCGACCACACCCAGCTCGACACCCACGGCGAAGCCGCATCACTCGGCCGCACCCACACCCGCCACATCGCCCTCGGCATCGGCACCGAGCCCCACATCCCCGACCCCCTCAAACCCCTCACCGGCACCGGCACCGCCCCCGTCATCCACTCCGCCGACTACCTCCACCACCGCGAACGCCTCCTCCAGGCCCGCCACATCACCGTCATCGGCTCAGGACAGTCCGGCGCCGAGATCTTCCTCGACCTCCTCCGCGCCCGCCCCACCGGCAACGAAGGACTCCACTGGCTCGCCCGCACCCCCGCCTTCGCCCCCATGGAGTACTCGAAACTCGGCCTCGAACACTTCACCCCCGACTACACCCGCTACTTCCACGCCCTCCCCGAAACCGTCCGCGACACCCTCGTCCCCCAGCAATGGCAACTCCACAAAGGCATCGACCACGACACCATCGCCGCCATCCACGACGAGCTCTACCGACGCACCCTCCACGGCGGCTGGCCCGACGCCACCCTCACCCCCGGCGTCACCGTCCGCACCGCCGGACGCGTCGCCAACACCCGCGTCGAACTCCACCTCGAACACACCCAGCAATCCACCCGCACCCGCCTCACCACCGACGCCGTCGTCCTCGCCACCGGCTACCGCGAACGCCCCCTCGACACCCTCCTCCACCACCTCACCCCCCACCTCCGCCGCGACACCGCCGGCCGCCCCCGCATCGACGCGCACCACCGCCTCGACCTCGGCCCCGCCATCACCGGCCACATCTACGTACAGAACGCCGAACGCCACACCCACGGCGTCGGCGCCCCCGACCTCGGCCTCGCCGCCTGGCGCAGCGCCACCATCCTCAACAACCTCACCGGCACCACCCCCTACCCCCTCCCGCAGCGCACCGCCTTCACCACCTTCGGCCTCACTCAACCCGCCATCCCCACCCAGCAACCCACCCTCGTCCCCCTCACCCAGAACAACTGACCCACCCGGCCCCCGAGACAAGCCGCCCACCAATCGCCGACATTGTTGAGGTCACGTCACTACCGGATGCGGCTTTCGCACAACGCTGGGCCGACAACCCCCCACTTGCCATCGTGGTGCCCCGTCAGCCACCTCAGGCGGCACACCAGGAACGACAGCACCCCGCACCAACGGGCGCCGTCGGACCGTGTGCCGCACCTGGACTCGCATCGGGGGACCCATGTCCATCACACGCCGTACGCAGATCGCCCTCGCCGGCCTCGTCGCCGCGGGAATCGCCGCCGCCGTGGTCGTCGTACCGTCGCTCACCGACGACACCACCGACCAGGCAAACGTCGCCGCCACCAGAGACACCGACTACGGCCCCGAACCCGAGGCCGACAGCGACCTCGTCACCCAGGCCGACCAGATAGCCTCCATGGCCTCCGGCACGATCTCCCCCGACACCATGATCAACCGGGCCCGCACCTGGCTCACCGCCAACGGCGGCCACCAGGTCCCGTACAGCATGCAGCGCGTCTGGAAGGACGGCTACCGCCAGGACTGCTCCGGATTCGTCTCCATGGCGCTCGCACTCGGCAAGCCCGGCCTCAACACCGTCGGCCTCGCCAGCTCCGCCAGCGGCGTCACCAAGCACCTCAGCAGCACCAGCCAGCTCAAAAAGGGCGACCTCCTCATCGACGCCAGCACCAGCGACGGCGACTTCCGCCACGTCGTCATCTTCGAGAAGTGGGCCAACGCCTCACACAGCTCCTACTGGGCCTACGAGCAGCGCGGCTCCCACGGCACCACCCACCGCACCCTCAGCTACGGCATCGGCAAGGACAACTACGACCCCTACCGCCCCCTCAAGCTCAGCGGAAGCAGCAGCGGCGGAGGCAGCACGACGCCCTCCACCCCCAGCGCCGCCTGGCCCGTCCTCAAGAGCGGCTCCCAGGGCACCGACGTCCGCTCCGCCCAGCAACTCCTCATCGCACGCGGCTACTCCATCGCCGCCGACAGCAGCTTCGGCCCCGCGACCCGCGCCGCCGTCATCCGCTTCCAGAAGGCCCACGGCCTCGCCGCCGACGGCGTCATCGGCCCCAACACCTGGTCCAAGCTCATCGTCACCGTCAAGTACGGCACCAAGGGCAACGCCGTCAAGGCGGCCCAGAACCAGCTCAAGCTCTACGGCTACAGCCTCGCCGTCGACGGCAGCTTCGGCCCCGCGACCAAGTCCGCGACCCTCTCCTTCCAGAAGAAGCACCACCTCGCCGCCGACGGCGTCATCGGCCCGAACACCTGGCGCACCCTCCTCGGCACCCGCTGACCCACCCAGCACGGCGGCCCCTCTCCCACCGCACCCGCGGAAGGGAAAGGGGCCGCCGTCACACCCCTACAGACGCCACTAGAAAACCGGCACACCGTCCCGCGTCAGCT
Source organism: Streptomyces sp. SID9727 (assembly GCF_010550605.1). Taxonomy (GTDB): domain Bacteria; phylum Actinomycetota; class Actinomycetes; order Streptomycetales; family Streptomycetaceae; genus Streptomyces. Next base: position 21,746 of record NZ_JAAGNI010000184.1, on the reverse strand, counting down.
TCCAGTCCACCGAAGCGAACTCCGCACCGTCCACCGAACCCTTCGCCTGCACCCAGGCGATGATCGTGTTCCGGATCTCCTCCGAATTCGCCCACAGCTGCTTCGCGGCCGGGACATGCGGGAAATTGCCGCCCCCGCTCGCCCGGTAGTTGTTCACCGCCAGCACGAACTGCGCCTTCGGATCCAGCGGCTTCCCCTCGAACGACAGATTCACGATCCGCGAACCCACCGGCTTCGCGATGTCGATGTCGTACGTCAGCCCCGACACCGCGTCGTAGTTGTAGTCCGGGGTGTTCTCCGCATTCGTCAGCTTCTCCGGATCCACCGGAGCGCCCGCCGCCGTCCGCACGTAGTACTTCGCCGAGAACTCCAGGTAATCCACGATCTGCGCACCCGTCACCAGACGCGCCTCCAGCGTGTTCTCGAACGGATACAGACCCGCCGCGTCCTTGATCGTCACATCACCGGCCGGGATCCGCGCCGTACGCGAGAAGCACGACGCCTGCGACAGCACCGGAAGCTCCGCGTACTCACCGCCCGCCAGCGCCGCCTTCACCGTCTCCGCCTGGACGACGTTGATCAGATCGATGATCGGCTCGTCCTTCCACGCCGCCTCCGCCGTGGTCATCTCCGACGCCGCCGTACCGATCACCTGGTTGACGTACGCCACGACCTTCTCGTGCTCGTCCGCCAGCAGTTTCGTGATCCTGCGGTCCTCCGCCGCCGTGTTCGAGTTCAGCACCCGGGAACCGGCCTTCTCGACCACCCAGCGGCCCTTCTCCCACACCACCTCGAAGTCGAACAGCGTCAGCCGCTGCCCCCACTTCAACGGCTCCGAGAGTACGACCTTCTTCCCGGTCTCCTTGTTCTCCACGAAGTACTCGGGAATCTCCAGGTGCGCGTGACCCACCAGGATCGCGTCGATCCCCGGCACCTGCTCCGCCACCAGACCCGCCGCGTTCTCCACGTACGGAATCTGGTCCCCGTACGACGACGTCCCGCTGTTCCCCGAGTGCGCCGACACGATCACCACGTCCGCACCCATCGAACGCAGCCGCGGCACGTACTTCGCCGCCTGCTCCTCAAGACCCGGGAACACCATCTTCCCGCTCACGTTCGCCTTGTCCCAGATCGCGATCCCCGGGTTCGTCAGGCCCAGGATCCCCACCTTCACATCCCGCCCGTGCGGCGTCCGCAGCTTCTTGATCACATACGGCGCGAACGCCGGCCGCAACGTCTTGGCGTCCAGCGCGTTCGCCCCGAGCAGCGGGAAATCACACTGCTCCTCGAACTTCCGCAACACCGGGATCCCGTAGTTGAACTCGTGGTTCCCCAGCGCCGCCGCGTCATAGCCGATCGCGTTCATCGCCTGCGCCATCGGATGCACCGGACCACGCTTCGCCGTGATCGGGTCGATCTTCGCGTAGTAGTACGAGAGCTGCGTGCCCTGGATCGTGTCACCCGCGTCGATCATCAGCGTGTTCTGACGGCCCTTCTCCCGCCGCACCTGCTCCACCAACGTCGAGATCTTCGCCAGACCCACGTCGTTGTGGTCCTTGTCGTCGAACTCGGCATCCGTGAAGTAGTCCCAGTTGAAGACGTTCCCGTGCAGGTCAGTCGTCCCCATCACCGTGAACGCGTACCGCTTCTGCGGACGCCCGTGACCATGGCCCTGCCCGCGCCCGTGCGCCTGGGCGGGCGACGCGACGCCGCCCACCACCACCGCACCCGCGCCGGCCGCGGCCGATGTCCCCAGGAACGTCCTTCGGTTCAGCGGCATCTCGTCTCCCACATATCGGTTCACTTGGTGCGAAGTTCCGTCGTACGCCGTCCGACACACCAGGGGTGACGCGTGTAGACCGGCCCCCAGGGCACACCCACACGCCGGACAACGCGCGTAGATAATCACCCACACACCACCCCCGGCAACACCCCCGGCAGGTTTCCGTTCCATGACCACACACCGACATCACGACGTCCGGCCGCCAACGCCCCGACTGTCACACCCGGATGCCACAGTGGACCCATGACCGAGCCCGCCCAGCCCTATGGCACCCCGGACCAGCCCCGCCTCGCCGTCCGCGGCGAAGCACGCCTGGAAGTCGACCCGGAGACCGCCCGCCTCTCCATCACCGTCACCGCCCGCGGCAAGGACCGCCGCGCCGCCCTCGAAGACCTCACCCGCCGCAACACCACCGTCCTCGAACTCGCCCGCACCTACGGCGACGCCGTCGAGAAGATCGAGACCGGCGCCCTCTCCATCCACCCCGAACTCGTCCAACGAGGCCGCGACGAGAAGATCCGCGCCTACCACGGCCGCGTCTACATCACCGCCGTCCTCAACGACTTCACCGCACTCGGCGAATTCGTCACCCGCGTCGGCGACCTCGACATGACCCACGTCAACGGACCCTGGTGGGCCCTCCGCCCCACCTCACCCGCCCACGGCGAAGCCCGCCGCCAAGCCGTCCGCGAAGCCGTCCAGCGCGCCCGCGAATACGCCGGAGCACTCGGCGCGGAACTCGCCGCCCTGGTCGAACTCGCCGACATAGGCGCGGAGAACGCCGCCCCCGTCGCGTACGCCAGGACCGGCGGCTACGGCGGCGCGATGCCCGCCCCCGCCGGAGGGGGCGCCCCGCCGCCGCCCCCCGTCGACCTCGAACCGCAGCGGCAGACCGTGTACGCGCAGGTGAACGCCCGCTTCACCATGACCCCGCCGAAACTTTGAATTCCCACCCACCAGGAGACCGGCGCGTGCTCATCCGAGCACGCCGCCGCACAATTCAACACTTGTCAATAACCCTTCACGCAAAGGTGGTTGAGCAGTCATTCACAGCCAATTACCTACCCATAGGTAAGGTCTAGGCTCGAACCATGCGCCGAGCCAAAATCGTTTGCACCCTGGGACCCGCGACCGACTCGTACGACCAGATCAAGGCCCTCGTCGAGGCGGGAATGGACATCGCCCGCCTCAACCTCAGCCACGGCAGCTACGCCGAACACGAAGAGCGCTACCACCGCGTGCGCAAGGCGTCCGACGAGGCACACCGCAGCGTCGGCGTCCTCGCCGACCTTCAAGGCCCGAAGATCCGCCTCGGACGCTTCCGCGAAGGCCCCGTACTCCTTGAACGCGGCGACGACTTCACCATCACCGTCGAACCGATGGACGGCGACCGCAACGGCTGCGGCACCACGTACAGCGGCCTCGCCGCCGACGTCACCCCCGGTGAGCGCATCCTGATCGACGACGGCCGCGTCACCCTGGAGGTCACCGAGGTCGACGGCCCCCGCGTCCGGACCACCGTGATCGAGGGCGGCATGGTCTCCGACCACAAGGGCCTCAACCTCCCCGGCGTCGCCGTCTCCGTCCCCGCGCTCTCCGAGAAGGACATCGACGACCTGCGCTGGGCCATCCGCACGGGCGCCGACATCATCGCCCTCTCCTTCGTCCGCAGCGGCCGGGACATCGAGGACGTCCACCGCGTCATGGACGAGGAGGGCCGCCGCCTCCCCGTCATCGCCAAGGTCGAGAAGCCGCAGGCCGTCGAGAACATCGAGGACATCGTCGCCGCCTTCGACGGCATCATGGTCGCCCGCGGCGACCTGGGCGTCGAAATGCCGCTGGAGCAGGTCCCGATCGTCCAGAAGCGCGCGATCAAGCTCGCCAAGCGCAACGCCAAGCCGGTCATCGTCGCCACCCAGATGCTCGACTCGATGATCGACAACTCCCGGCCCACTCGCGCCGAGGCCTCCGACGTCGCGAACGCGATCATCGACGGCACGGACGCGGTGATGCTCTCCGGTGAGACCAGCGTCGGCACGTACGCGATCGAGACGGTCCGCACGATGTCCCGCATCGTGGAGGCGGCCGAGGAGGACATCCTCGCGAAGGGGCTCCCGCCGCTGACCGAGCGCAACAAGCCCCGCACCCAGGGCGGCGCGGTGGCCCGCGCCGCGGCGGAGATGGGCGACTTCCTCGGCGCGAAGTTCCTGGTCGCCTTCACGCAGAGCGGCGACACGGTGAAGCGGCTGTCGCGCTACCGCTCCCCGATCCCGCTCCTCGCCTTCACCCCGGACCCGGCCACGCGCTCCCAGCTGAACCTGACGTGGGGCGTCGAAACGTTCCTGGGCCCGCACGTGGACTCCACGGACGCGATGGTGGCCCAGGTGGACGAGGAGCTGCTGAAGATCGGCCGCTGCCGGAAGGGCGACGTCGTGGTCATCACGGCCGGCTCCCCGCCGGGTGTCGCGGGCTCCACGAATCTGGTCCGGGTACACCACATCGGCGAGGACGACAGCCCGAAGTAGGGCGGCTCAGTATTTCGGCCCGACGTGAGCGTCCATGAGGGCCACGGACGCCCGTCGGGCGACGGAGATGTTGTACTCCTTGCCCGCGCGTGTGCAGTGCGTCCACTGGACGCCGAGCTTGTCGAGGGTGTCGGTGTACAGCTGCCGGATGTCGTCGGAGACGTTGGTGAACCAGTACCGGGGGTACTCGTACCGCTTGCGCTCGCCTGCGACGACCCGGGTGGTCCAGTTGGTGATGCGGCATCCATCGGAATGGATCAGGCCGCGAACGAACGCCCACGGGTGTGAGTCGACGATGTGCTGCTGCCAGCTCTCCAACACGATCGCGCGCTCGTGCTTTCGCCCTGGGCCGTGCTGAGGGAACAAGCACGGAAGGTGCTTGGAGTAGACCTTGATGTTGTGGCAACCGATCTTTCGGACGCGGCACGTCGAATTTTCGGGGAAAACGTTCCGCATGGCAGCTTCAGCCTCGTTCTGGATGCCGGGCCAGGAATCGTCAAGCGTGATCATGAGACTGGGCACGCGGTGCTGTGAATAGTGGCTGACGTGCCCGTCGCCCAGGTAGAGGGCCAAGAGGTATGTGTACGCGGCCTCCTCAAGATCGACACCGTCGCACCGGTGGCACGTCGGATCGTGCGAGCCCGGACACTCGCCGCGCTTGGCCCGGTCCTTGTGCTTCCAGTAGCTGATCGTGCCGGTGGGCACGTTCAGCTTCCGCGCGACATCTGCGTTGCGTGCGCCGCCGCGCAGAAGGATGAGGGCGTTCTGCCGTAATTCCGTGCCGTGGAAGTTCATGGGAATACGATGAGCAATCCGGACCTGGCGCGCACAGCAAAAAGCGGATGTTCACGAGAACGTGAACATCCGCTTTCCGGAAATGTGCCGGGTATGGGATTCGAACCCACACGTCCTTTCGGACAGAGGTGTTTGAGACCTCCGCGTCAACCAGTTGCGCCAACCCGGCTTGGTAACCCGGGCAGCAGTGTACCTGGTAACAGAAGCAGAGAGCAGGTAGGTAGGCTGCTTCGCAGCAGTCCCTGCCCTGGACCAAGGAGCCCCGTGACCACCCCCGAGTCGCCCCAGCCCGTCGCCGATGACGACAAGTCGCACGTTCCGCCGCTGACGACCCGCGTCGTCATCGCCGAGGACGAGGCACTCATCCGCCTCGACCTCAAGGAGATGCTCGAAGAGGAGGGCTACTCCGTCGTCGGCGAGGCCGGGGACGGGCAGCAGGCCGTCGAGCTGGCGCGGGAGCACAAGCCGGACCTGGTCATCCTGGACGTGAAGATGCCGGTCCTCGACGGGATCTCCGCCGCCGAGAAGATCGCGGAGGAGTCCATCGCGCCGGTGCTCATGCTCACCGCATTCTCGCAGCGCGACCTCGTGGAGCGGGCCCGGGACGCCGGGGCGATGGCGTACCTCGTGAAGCCGTTCAGCAAGAGCGACGTCGTTCCGGCGATCGAGATGGCCGTGTCCCGGTTCTCCGAGCTGAAGGCGTTGGAGAACGAGGTCGCCGACCTCGCGCAGCGGCTGGAGACGCGGAAGCTGGTGGACCGGGCGAAGAGCATCCTGCAGACGGACTACGGGCTGTCCGAGCCGGAGGCGTTCCGGTGGATCCAGAAGACGTCCATGGACCGCCGGCTGTCGATGCAGCAGCTCGCGGAGGCCCTGATCGAGGACGCCGAGGAGAAGAAGAAGGCCGCCGAGTAGCAGCCACCGTAGAACAGGAGAAAGGCCCGCGCCACGTGGCGCGGGCCTTTCTCGTACGCGTAAGCGCTCAGTCCTCGCCGAGGTACGCCTTGCGGACGGATTCGTCGTGGAGGAGGTCCGCCCCGGTGCCGGAGAGGACGATCTTGCCGATCTCCATCACGTGGCCCTGGTCGGCCAGCGACAGCGCGGCCTGGGCGTTCTGCTCGACCAGGAGGATCGTCGTGCCGGAGGCGCGGAGTTCGACGATGGTCTCCATGATCTTCTGCATCATGATCGGCGAGAGGCCCATGGAGGGCTCGTCGAGCATGAGCAGCTTGGGCTGGGACATCATCGCCCTGCCCATGGCGAGCATCTGCTGCTCGCCGCCGGAGAGCGTTCCGGCGGCCTGCTTGCGGCGCTCCCCGAGGATGGGGAAGAGGTCGTAGGCGCGCTGGACGTCCTTCTCGATGCCCGCCTTGTCGTTGCGGAGGTACGCGCCGAGGAGGAGGTTCTCCGCGATCGTCAGCCGGGGGAAGATGTGGCGGCCCTCGGGGGAGTGGGCGAGGCCCAGGGAGACGATCTTGTGAGCGGGGACGTTGGTGAGCGGTTTGCCCTCGAAGAGGATGCGGCCGCTGAGCGGTTTGAGCAGCCCGGAGAGGGTGCGCAGGGTGGTGGTCTTGCCGGCGCCGTTGGTGCCGATGAGGGTGACCACCTGGCCGGTGTCGACGGTGAACGAGATGCCCTTGACGGCTTCGATCTTGCCGTAGGCGACGCGGAGGTCCTCGACCTCCAGCAGTGCGGTCATCGGTTGCCCTCCTCTTCCGTCTCTTCGGTGTTCGTGTGGGCCTCGGCGGCTTCGACCTCGGCGACTTCGTCGGCGCCGGGGGCGCCTTCGAAGGGGGTGCCGAGGTAGGCGGCGATGACGCGTTCGTCGCTCTGGACCTCGGACGCGGTGCCTTCGACGAGTTTCTCGCCCTGGACGAGGCAGGCGACGCGGTCGCAGAGGTTGAAGATGAAGCGCATGTCGTGCTCGATGACGAGGACGGCGATGCCCTGGTCCCGGATCGCGAAGATGAGCTCTTCGGTGACGCGGGTCTCCTGGGGGTTCATGCCGGCGGTGGGCTCGTCCAGGAGGAGGAGGCCGGGCTCGCTGGCGAGGGCGCGGGCGATCTCCAGTTTGCGCTGGTCTCCGTAGGGGAGGTTGCGCGCGAGGTGGTCGGCCTTGTTCTGGAGGCCGATGAACTCCAGGAGTTCCATGGCGCGTTCGCGGCTGGAGTTCTCCGCGGCCCGGTAGCCGGGCAGGTGGAGCAGGGCGGACCAGAGCCCTTCCTTGGTCCTGGTGTGGCGTCCGACGAGGACGTTCTCCAGGACGGTCATGTTGGCGAAGAGCCGGATGTTCTGGAAGGTGCGGGCGATGCCGGCCTTGGTGACGAGGTGGGGCTTGGGCGGGAGGACGGTGCCCTTGTAGCTGACCTTGCCCTCGGTGGGGACGTAGAGGCCGGTGAGGCAGTTGAAGAAGGTGGTCTTGCCGGCGCCGTTGGGGCCGATGAGGCCGACGATCTCGCCGGTGTTGACCTGGAGGTCGACGTCGCGGACGGCGGTGAGGCCGCCGAAGCGCATGGTGACCCCGCTGGCGTCCAGGACGGTCGTCCTGGTGGCGGTTTCCGTGGTGGTGGTCATGGTGTTACGCCCCCGCCTTGGCGATGCCGGCGTCCGTTTCGTCGGACTTCCGGGGTGTGGGCACGTCGAGCTGGTCGGTCTCGTGGAATTCGAGCTGTTTCCTGCGGTCGGCGATCAGGCCCTCGGGCCGGAAGCGCATCAGGAGGACGAGCGCGATTCCGAAGAGGAAGAGCTGGTAGTCCTGCATGAACTGGAGCTTGGCCGGGATGAGGTAGAGCAGTGCGGCGCCGACGAAGGGTCCGCTGAGGGTTCCCATGCCGCCGAGGATGACGGCGGCGAGGAGGAACGCGGAGTTCGGGGGTACGGATCCGGCGAACTGGTACTGCTCGGGGGTCACGGTGTAGTTGACGTGTGCCTGTACGGTGCCGGCGAGGCCGGCGAGCGTGGCGCCGAGGGCGAAGGCGAGGAGCTTGAGCCGGAAGGCGTTGATGCCCATGGCGGTGGCGGCGGTCTCGTCCTCGCGGATGGCGACCCAGGCGCGGCCGATGCGGGATTCCCCGGAGCGGCGGAAGACGAGGACGACGACGGCGGTGACGACGAGCATCAGCAGGTAGTAGTTGGCCGGCCTGCTGAGGGTGAAGGGTCCGACGTCGTGGCTGAGGGCGAAGTCGATCCCGAAGAGGTTGAGGTCGGGGATGCTGGGGATGCCCTGGGAGCCGTTGGTGAGGTCGGGGCCGCTGTTGCCGTTGAGGTTGTTCACGGTGACGCGGAAGATCTCACCGAAGCCGAGGGTGACGATGGCGAGGTAGTCGCCGCGCAGGCGCAGGGTGGGGGCGCCGATGAGGACGCCGAAGATCATCGAGACGACCGCTCCGGTGAGGACGGCGGCCCAGAAGGGGAACTTGACGCCGATCGCGGAGAGGGGTGCGCCGGAGACCAGGGCGGCGGTGTAGGCGCCGACGCCGAGGAAGGCGACGTAGCCGAGGTCGAGGAGGCCGGCGAGGCCGACGACGACGTTGAGGCCCAGGGCGACGGTGGCGAAGATGAGGATGTTGACGCCGATGAGGGCGTATTCCGCGGTGTCCTGGGTGAAGGGGAAGCAGAGTGCGGCGACGAGGGCCGCGGCGAGGGTGACGTTGCGGTGCTTGGCGGTCAGCGCGGTGAGGCGGGCGATGAGGCCGGCCCGGGTGAGTGCGGTGAAGGCGAAGGCCGCGGTGATGAGGAAGCCGATGAACTGTTCGGAGTCCTCGGTGGGGATGTCGATCCCGTAGGTGAAGATGTACAGCGCGAGGCCGAAGGCGACGGCGATGATGAGGATCTCGGCCCAGGCCGGGAGGGCCTTGGCGCGGGGTGCCGAGGGTGCGGCGAGGCTGTTGCGGAAGCGCTGCCAGGCGTTCGGCGCGGGGCCGTCGGCGGGGAGTGGGACGTCGTAGGGGAGGGCGAGGGAGGCGATGACGGCGACGAGTGCGCCGATGCCGCTGACCCAGGCTCCCGGTTCGAGGTTGACGACGCCGCCGAGTTCGTAGGAGATGGCGCCCATGGCGTAGCCGGTGGTGCCGAAGGTGGCGAGGGCCGCGAGGCGGACGGGGCTGTGGGTGCCGGCGGGGGTGAGCCAGCGCAGTCCGGGGATGCCGTAGCCGGTGAGGGCGAGGAGCAGGGTGAGGATCGCGCCGGTGAGGGTGAGGACCTGGAGGCCGCCGGGGTATCCGGTGACGGTGAGGTCGCCGGGGAATTCGGAGGTCCAGGTCCAGGGGAGCAGGGTGCCGGCGAGGGCGGCCGCGGCGCCGGTGAGGGTGGCGATGCGGGCGGCGGGGGCGGGGATGGGGAGGAGTGCGGTGGTCATCCGTATCACGCCCTGTCCGCGACGCGTTCGCCGAGCAGGCCCTGGGGCCGCAGCAGCAGGACGACGATGAGGAGGACGAAGGCCCATACGTCCTTCCAGGCGCCGCCGCCGAAGAGGTCCATGCCGGGTACGTCGCTCATGTAGCCGGTGGCGAGGGATTCGGCGACGCCGAGGACGACGCCGCCGAGCATGGCGCCGTAGATGTTGCCGATGCCGCCGAGGACGGCGGCGGTGAATGCCTTGAGGCCCATGAGGAAGCCCATGCGGAAGCCGATCTGGCCGTTCTTGAGCCCGTAGGCGACGGCGGCGACGGCGGCGAACGCGGCACCGATGGCGAAGGCCATGACGATGATGCGGTCGGTGTTGATGCCCATGAGTTTGGCGGTGTCGGGGTCCTGCGAGGTGGCCTGCATGCCGCGGCCGGCGCGGGTCTTGGAGACGAAGAGCCCGAGGGCGATCATGCAGACGGGGGCGGAGACGAGGACGAAGAGGTCACCGCGCTGGACGTGGGCGCCGAAGATGTTGAAGGCTTCGCCCTTGAACTGGGGGAAGGGGTGGTCCTTGGTGGCGTCGGGGTACCACTTCCAGATGGCCTGCTGGAGTGCGAGGGAGAGTCCGATCGCGGTGATCAGCGGGGCGAGCCGGGGGGCGTTGCGCAGGGGCCGGTAGGCGAAGCGTTCGGCGGCGACGCTGATGGCGACGGAGCATATGACGCCGCCGATGATCATGAGGGGGACGATAGCGAGGAGGTTGGAGCCGGCCGGCATCCAGAGGTACACGGTGAGAGCTCCGAAGCCTCCGATCATGAAGATCTCGCCGTGGGCGAAGTTGATGAGCTGGATGATTCCGTAGACCATCGTGTAGCCGATCGCGATGAGTCCGTACATCGCGCCGAGGATGAGTCCATTGGCCAGCTGTTGCGGCAGTTCGTGCACCGCAGGGCCTCCGTGGAGTGGTTCGGATATGGCACCGCGCGGGAGTGCTCGTAGCGCTCCCGCGCGGTCTGGGGTCGGTCGGGGTGTGCCCGGGAGCGGTTACGGCTTGTACGCCTCGCTGAGCTTGGAGACCCACTTGCCGCCGTCGACCTGGTAGGCGGTCATCATGGTGTTGGTGGTGTCGCCGTACTCGTCGAAGGAGACGGGGCCGGTGACGCCGTCGAACTTGACCTTGCTCATGGCGTCGAGGACCTTGGCGCGGGCGTCGTCGGGGAGCTTGCCGTCGTTCTCGGAGACGGCGAGCTTGACGGCCTCGATGATGGACCAGGTGGCGTCGTAGGTGCCGCCCCCGTAAGCCTCGTAGGCGTCCTTGTAGCCGGCGGTCTTGTAGTCCGCGATGAACTTCTTGGCGGAGTCGAGCTTCTCGACGGGCTTGCCGACGGAGGTGGCGATGTCGCCCTGGGCCTTCTTGTTGAGCTTGATGAAGTCGGCGCTGTACATGCCGTCGCCGCCCATGAGCGGGATCTTGACGCTGTCCTTGAGCTGCTGGCTCAGGGGGGCGCCGGCGGGGTACTCGCCGCCGTAGTAGACGGCCTTGGCGCCGGACTTCTTGACCTTGGTGACGACGGCGTTGAAGTCGCGGTCGTCGGGGTTGACGTGGTCGGAGCCGACGATCTTGCCGCCGAGGCCGGTGAAGGTCGCCTTGAAGGAGGCGGCGAGACCGGCGCCGTAGGGCTTCTGGTCGTCGATGAGGTAGACCTGCTTGATCTTCGCGTTGTTGTACAGGTACTTCGCGGCGAAGGCGCCCTGGATCTGGTCCGTGGTGGCGGTGCGGAAGTAGGTCTTGAAGGGGCGCTTCTTGTCGCCGGACTTCCAGTTGTCGCCCTGGGTCAGCTCGGTGCCGGTGTTGGCGGGGGAGACCTGGGTGAGGCCGGCGTCGTTGAGGGGCTTCTGCATCGACTGGGAGACGCCGGAGTTCAGCGGGCCGACGACGCCGACGACCTTCTTGTTGTCGATGAACTTCGTGGCGTTCTGCTGGCCGACGGAGGGCTGGGCCTGGTCGTCGAGCGGCTGGACCTCGAAGGTGACGCCGGGGACGGTCTTCTCCTTGTTCGCCGTTTTGGCGGCGAGGTCGGCGGAGTTCTTGATGCCGAGGCCGAGGGCGGAGAGGTCACCGGTGAGCGGCGCGTCGACGCCGATGACGACGGTCGTGTTGGAGCTGCCGCCGCTGTTGCCGTCGCTCTTGTTGTCGTCGTCGCGCGACCCGCAGGCGGTGAGTGTCAGTGCGCCGGTGGTGAGCACTGTGGTGAGGATGAGCAAAGAACGGTGTCGCACGAAAGGTCCTTTCCCTGGCGCGGCCTCCTCTGCTTGAGGTGCCGTGTCGTTCGCCGGGCCGTACTGGGTTGGTACAGGGCCGTGCTTGCAGACGCGCCCGGCGGCGCGGTGACTGGCCGTGACTCTAAGGGCAGTGGTGGGGGTCGGGAGTGGTGGCGGCCAAGGATGTGACTGTCTTGTTATGCCCTTGAGCAAGGCTTGAGGTGGCTGGGTGGACATGTACGGCTTTTTACCGGACCGTGAAGTGACCGCAATGTGAGAACGCGCAGCTCTGCTAAGGGGCTTGAGGCGATCTTGCTGCTGTCGCGCGGCGGGGGTCCGGTGTGGGGGTGCGAGGGCACGGCGAAGGGGCCCGGTGGCTGCGGGGCCGGGCCGGTCGCGTCGCGGCGGAGGGCTTCACCCCGGGCGTTGATTACGTTGCGTTACGTTGGCGGGGATGCGGCGACGCGGTGTGGTGGTGGGGGCGGGTGAGGTGTGGCAGCTGAGTGGGCCATGGAACGGGGCGCTGGGTCAAGGGGGTTGGGGGGTGTGCCGTTCAATTGCCCTGGGTGTGGCGGTGGTTGTGCCCGGATATGCCGCTGCCCGGCCGTTTTGGGTTGCGGCCGGGCAGCGGGGTGGTGCGGTGGCGCGGGGTCAGGAGGCCTGGGGTGCGGGGGTCTCGCGCAGCAGGCAGGTGAGGCGGGCGGTGCAGACCCGCTTGTCGTGTTCGTCGGTGATGACGATCTCGTACGTGGCGGTGGTGCGGCCCCGGTGCACGGGGGTGGCGGTGCCGGTGACGAGGCCGCTCCGTACCCCGCGGTGATGGGTGCAGTTCAGGTCGACGCCCACGGCGACCTTGGAGGGGCCGCCGTGCAGCATCGACCCGACGGAGCCCAGGGTCTCGGCGAGGACGGCGGACGCGCCGCCGTGCAGGAGTCCGTACGGCTGGGTGTTGCCCTCGACCGGCATGGTGCCGACGACGCGCTCGGCGGAGGCTTCGACGATGCGGACGCCCATGCGTTCGCCGAGGTGGCCGGCGGAGAAGAGGGCGGGCAGGTCGACGCCGAGCGCGGCGTACTCGTCGATGATCTCCTGGGGGAACGTGGGTGCGGTGTGCTCGCCCATGGGTCCGCCTTTCGTCTCGGTGTGGTGCTCGTCTGCGTCGTTCTTATCAGACGCCTGAGCGGGCGCTTAGCGCGCGGGTTCGAAGCGCACCACGACGGATTTGGAGGCGGGGGTGTTGCTGGTGTCGGCGGTGGAGTCGAGGGGGACGAGCACGTTGGTCTCCGGGTAGTACGCGGCGGCGCAGCCCCGGGCGGTGGGGTAGTGGACGACCCGGAAGCCGGGGGCGCGGCGTTCGACGCCGTCCTTCCACTCGCTGACGAGGTCGGTGTAGGACCCGTCGGTGAGCCCGAGGGCCGCCGCGTCCTCGGGGTGTACGAGGACGACGCGGCGGCCGCCCTTGATGCCCCGGTAGCGGTCGTCCAGGCCGTAGATGGTGGTGTTGTACTGGTCGTGGGAGCGCAGGGTCTGGAGGAGCAGCCGGCCTTCGGGCAGCTCGGGGAATTCGACGGGGGCGGCGGTGAAGTTGGCCTTCCCGGTGGTGGTGGGGAAGCGGCGGGAGTCGCGGGGGCCGTGCGGGAGGGTGAAGCCGCCGGGGTGGGCGATGCGCGCGTTGAAGTTCTCGAAGCCGGGGACGACGCGGGAGATGCGGTCCCGGATCGTGGCGTAGTCGTTCTCGAACTCCTCCCAGGGTGTGGCGGATCCGGGCCCGAGGACGGCGCGGGCGAGGCGGGCGACGATGGCGGGTTCGGAGAGCAGGTGGGGGCTCGCGGGGGTGAGGTTGCCGCGCGAGGCGTGGACCTTGCTCATGGAGTCCTCGACGGTGACGAACTGCTTGCCGCTCGCCTGGACGTCCTTGTCGGTGCGGCCGAGGGTGGGCAGGATCAGCGCGCGGGCGCCGGTGACCGCGTGGGAGCGGTTGAGTTTGGTGGAGACGTGGACGGTGAGGCGGGCGTTGCGCATGGCGGCCTCGGTGACGTCGGTGTCGGGGGTGGCGGCGACGAAGTTGCCGCCCATCGCGAAGAAGACCTTGGCCTCGCCGTCGCGCAGGGCGCGGATCGCGCGGACCACGTCGTAGCCGTGGTGGCGCGGTGAGGTGATTCCGAACTCCTTGTCGAGGGCGTCGAGGAAGGCGGGTGCGGGGCGTTCGTAGATGCCCATGGTGCGGTCGCCCTGGACGTTGGAGTGGCCGCGCACGGGGCAGACGCCGGCGCCGGGGCGGCCGATGTTGCCGCGCAGCAGGAGGAAGTTGACGACCTCGCGGATGGTCGGCACGGAGTGCTTGTGCTGGGTGAGGCCCATGGCCCAGCAGACGACGGTGCGTTCGGAGGCCAGGACCATCGCGAGGGCCTGTTCGACGGCGGTCCGGTCGAGTCCGGTCGCGGCGAGCGTCGCGTCCCAGTCCGCTTCGGCCGCGGCGGTGGCGAACTCCTCGTAGCCGTGGGTGTGTTCGGTGACAAATGTGTGGTCGACGGCGTCCTCGGTCTCCAGGATCAGCTTGTTCAGGAGGCGGAAGAGGGCCTGGTCGCCGCCGATCCGGATCTGGAGGAAGAGGTCGTTGAGCGGGGTGCCCTTGAGCATGCCCTGCGGGGTCTGCGGGTTTTTGAAGCGTTCGAGGCCGGCCTCGGGCAGCGGGTTCACCGAGATGATCTTCGCGCCGGCCGCCTTGGCCTGTTCCAGGGCGGAGAGCATCCGGGGGTGGTTGGTGCCGGGGTTCTGCCCGGCGATGATGATCAGGTCGGCGTGGTGCAGGTCCTCCAGGGACACCGAGCCCTTGCCGACGCCGATCGTCTCGGTGAGCGCGGAGCCCGAGGACTCGTGGCACATGTTGGAGCAGTCGGGCAGGTTGTTGGTGCCGAACTCGCGGGCGAAGAGCTGGAGGAGGAAGGCGGCCTCGTTGCTGGTGCGCCCGGAGGTGTAGAAGACGGCCTCGTCGGGGGAGGCGAGGGCGCCCAGCTCCTCGGCCATGATGTCGAAGGCCCGCTCCCAGGTGACGGCCTCGTAGCGGTCGGCGCCCTCGGGGAGGTAGACGGGCTGGGTGATGCGGCCCTGCTGGCCGAGCCAGTAGCCGCTGCGCCCGGCGAGGTCGGAGACGGGGTGCGCGGCGAAGAAGTCGGGGGTGACCCGGCGGAGGGTGGCCTCTTCGGCGACGGCCTTGACGCCGTTCTCGCAGAATTCGGCGGTGTGCCGCTTGTCGCCCTCGGGCCAGGCGCACCCGGGGCAGTCGAAGCCGTCCTTCTGGTTGACCTTGAGGAGGGTCTGCGCGGTGCGGCGCAGGCCCATCTGCCGCTGGGCGACGCGCAGGCTCTGGGCGACGGCGGGCAGCCCGGCGGCCGCGTGCGGGGCCGGCCCGACCCGGGGGGCGTCCTGGACGGGGTCTCCTGCGGGCGGCTTCTTGGCCATGGTGCTCCCCTTCGAGCCGGCTGCGGGGCCCCGGGAGGTGTCTCGCGGGTCCGCCGTGGGTGATTCCTGTCCTCCGATCCTGGCACGGGGTGCGGGCCGGGTGCTTGGTGAGGCGTCGCGGGCGGTGGCCGGTCCGGATTGTCAGTGGTCCGTGGCAGGATCGGGGTGTGGCTGAGACGGCATCGAAGAAGACGGCAGACAACCGACCGCGCCTGCTCCTGATGGACGGGCACTCCTTGGCGTACCGGGCGTTCTTTGCGCTGCCCGCGGAGAATTTCACGACGGCGGCGGGCCAGCCGACGAACGCGGTGTACGGCTTCATGTCGATGCTCGCGAACACGCTGCGTGACGAGGCGCCGACGCATTTCGCGGTGGCGTTCGACGTGTCCCGCAAGACGTGGCGGGCGCAGGAGTTCCCGGAGTACAAGGCGAACCGGTCGAAGACCCCGGATGAGTTCAAGGGGCAGGTCGAGCTGATCGGCGAGCTGCTGGACGCGATGCACGCGGACCGGTTCGCGGTCGAGGGCTTCGAGGCCGACGACGTCATCGCGACGCTGGCGACGCAGGCCGAGGCGGCCGGTTTCGAGGTCCTGATCGTCACGGGCGACCGCGATTCGTTCCAGCTGATCACGGACAACGTGACCGTGCTCTACCCGACCAAGGGCGTTTCCGAGCTGACCCGGTTCACACCGGAGAAGGTCGTGGAGAAGTACGGCCTCACCCCCCGGCAGTATCCGGACTTCGCGGCGCTGCGGGGTGACCCGTCGGACAACCTTCCGAGCATCCCCAAGGTCGGTGAGAAGACCGCCGCGAAGTGGATCAACCAGTTCGGTTCGTTCGACGAGCTGATCGCGCGGGCCGACGAGGTCAAGGGTGTGGCCGGGCAGAATCTCCGCGACCACCTGGACGCGGTGAAGATGAACCGCGTGCTGACCGAGATGGTGCGGGACGTGGAGCTGCCGAAGACCCCGGAGGGTCTGGAGCGGGCTCCCTACGACCGCACGGCGGTCACCGGCATCCTCGACATACTGGAGATCCGCAACCCGAGCCTGCGCGAGCGGCTGCTCGCGGTGGACCCGGGCGCGGCGGAGGCCGAGCCGCCCGCGCCCGCCGCCGGGATCGAGCTGGACGGGGCCGTGCTCGGCACCGGAGAGGTCGGTCCCTGGCTGGCGGAGCACGGTGCGCGGCCGCTGGGCGTCATGACGGCCGACACCTGGGCGCTCGGCACCGGCGCGGTCACCGAGGTCGCGCTCGCCGCCGCCGACGGTGCCGCCGCCTGGCTGGACCCGGCGCAGCTGGACGAGGCCGACGAGCAGGCGTTCGCCGCCTGGGTCGCGGACCCGGCGCGGCCCAAGGTCATGCACAACGCGAAGAGCGCGATGCGTGTCTTCCCGGAGCACGGCTGGCACCTCGACGGTGTCGTGATGGACACCGCGCTCGCCGCGTATCTGGTGAAGCCCGGCCGGCGCTCCTTCGCGCTGGACGCCCTGGCCGTGGAGTATCTGGGCCGGGAGCTGGCCCCGGCCGCCGCGGCCGACGGCCAGCTGGCGTTCGGCGCCGACGACCGGGCGGAGGCCGACGCGCTGATGGCGCAGGCGCGCGCGGTGCTGGATCTCGGTGACGCGTTCACGGAGCGGCTGAAGGAGGTCGGCGCGGCGGAGCTGCTGCACGACATGGAGCTCCCGACGTCGATTCTGCTCGCCCGCCTGGAGCGGCACGGGATCGCCGTGGACCGGGCCCATCTGGAATCGATGGAGCAGCAGTTCGCCGGGACCGTGCAGCAGGCGGTGAAGGAGGCGCACGCGGCGGTCGGCCGCGAGTTCAACCTCGGATCGCCCAAGCAGCTCCAGGAGATCCTTTTCAACGAGCTGGGCCTGCCGAAGACGAAGAAGACCAAGACGGGTTACACCACGGACGCGGACGCGTTGGCCTGGCTGGCCGCGCAGACCGAGCACGAGCTGCCGGTGCTGATGCTGCGCCACCGCGACCAGGCGAGGCTGCGGGTCACCGTCGAGGGTCTGATCAAGACGATCGCCGCCGACGGCCGCATCCACACCACCTTCAACCAGACGGTGGCGGCGACCGGCCGCCTCTCGTCCACCGACCCGAATCTGCAGAACATCCCTGTCCGCACGGACGAGGGCCGGGCGATCCGCCGCGGCTTCGTCGTCGGCGAGGGCTTCGAGACGCTGATGACGGCCGACTACAGCCAGATCGAACTGCGGGTCATGGCCCACCTCTCGGAGGACGCGGGCCTGATCGAGGCGTTCACCTCCGGTGAGGACCTGCACACCACGGTCGCCTCGCAGGTCTTCGGCGTCGACAAGTCCGCGGTCGACCCGGAGATGCGGCGCAAGATCAAGGCCATGAGCTACGGCCTGGCGTACGGGCTCTCCGCCTTCGGCCTCTCCCAGCAGCTGAACATCGAGGCGGGCGAGGCCCGGGGCCTGATGGACACCTACTTCGAGCGGTTCGGAGGGGTCCGGGACTATCTGCGCCGCGTGGTGGAGGAGGCCAGGGCCACCGGGTACACGGAGACGATCTTCGGCCGCCGCCGCTATCTCCCGGACCTGAACAGCGACAACCGCCAGCGCCGCGAGACCGCCGAGCGGATGGCGCTCAACGCCCCGATCCAGGGCACCGCCGCCGACATCGTCAAGGTCGCCATGCTCCACGTCGACCGGGCGCTGCGCGAGGCGGAGCTGAAGTCCCGGATGCTGCTCCAGGTGCACGACGAAATCGTGCTGGAGATCGCCGAGGGCGAGCGGGAGCGGGTCGAGCGCATCCTGCGCCACGAGATGTCCGCGGCGGTGCGGTTGCGCGCCCCGCTGGACGTGTCCGTCGGCGTCGGCGGTGACTGGGAGTCAGCGGCCCACTGACCGCTTCCGGCCGGGGTCCGCAGGGGCCCCGGCCGCCTCCGCCTCCCGCCGCGCCGGGGTGAGCCGCACCGCCGCCGCGTACAGCAGGAGCCCGGCCGCGAGGCCCGCGCCCGCGCCGAAGCAGGCCGTCGGGATGATGTCCAGCGGCGTGTCGATGTGCCCGTGGTACGCGTACCAGCGGGCGCACCGGTGCGCGGTGCCCAGCACGGCGCACAGTCCGATCGAGGTGAGCGCCCAGCCCCGGGCCCGCGTGGTCAGGACCGGCACGGAGGCGGGGACCGGCCGGCCCCCGGTCCGCCGCAGCCCGGACGCCGTGAACCAGACGAGGAGCAGCAGGGCCGGGGCGGACGTGCCGTACTGGACGAGCGTGAAGACGGGGTATCCGGCCACGCTGCCGTCGAGCCCGGGCACCAGCCGCACACCCCACCGGTCGTGATGGGTGAAGGCGTCCCACACGACGTGGGTGGCGGACCCGATCACCGCCGACGCCGCGAACCACGCGGCGTCCCTGGGGCCGAGTCCCCGCCCGGGCGCCGTTGCGGCCCCGCCGCCCCGCAGCCAGGCGTGCACGCGCCCCCTCCACCGCTCCGGCAGCAGCGCCACCAGCGGGTCGCGCAGCGGCAGCCACAGCCCGAGCGCCAGCGCGGTGATCAGGACGTCCACGGTGACGACGCCCCACACCGCGTGGGTGACCTCCCCGAACTCCATGGCGCCCGGAACCACCGAGTCCGCGAAGTACGTCAGATCGGGGGCGAACGACCCGGCGACCAGGGCGGAGGCGAGGAGCGGACCACGGCCGGAGCCGTCGCGGCGGATCCCCGGGAGCACGGCGGCGGCGTGGCTCAGCGTGAAGGGCATGCGGGCAGTATGCGCGACCCGGAGGGGCAGGTCCGGGGTGGCCCGGCGGGCAGGAAGGTCCGTCACGGGAATGTCCGCACGTGGACAACGTGTGTTCAGGAAGGTGAGAAAGCGGTAAGAACCGGCCCACCTGCCGTGTGCGGGCCGCAGGAGTTGCCGTAGGGTCGCCTGAGTCCAGGCGCAGGGGAGCGCCGACAGCGACAAGGGGGAGGGCCCACACGTCATGGCAGCACAATTCGGTCGCCGGTTCTACAGAGGAGCGGCCACCACCGCCGTGGCCGCCGTCGCCGTGGCGGCGCTTTCCGCCTCCCAGGCCCCCGGGGCTCCGTCCCCGCTGATCGCGGCGGACGGCGAGCACCCGTCCGCCGGCTCCTCGACCCCTGCGGACCAGGGCGGCGTCTCCGGCGACTCGCCGTACTACACGGACCTGCCGCCACTGAACACCCCGGAAAAGCCCGGCAGTTCGGCCGACATACCAGTGACCGGCCCCGCAGAGTCCGGCATACCCGCCTCCGTTCTGGCGGCGTACAAGAAGGCCGAGCGGACCATCGCGGGCACGGACGCGGCCTGCCGGCTGCCGTGGCAGCTGCTCGCCGCGATCGGCAAGGTCGAGTCCGGTCAGGCCCGCGGCGGCCGGGTCGACGCGCAGGGCACCACGCTCTCCCCGATCCTCGGCCCCGCCCTCGACGGCAACGGCTTCGCCCTGATCAAGGACACCGACAACGGTGCCTACGACGGGGACCGGACGCATGACCGGGCGGTCGGCCCGATGCAGTTCATCCCGTCCACCTGGGCGACCTGGGGCCAGGACGGCAACGGCGACGGCCGCAAGGACCCCAACAACGTCTACGACGCCGCGCTCGCCGCCGGACGCTACCTCTGCGCCGGCGACCGCGACCTGTCGACCGCCACCGACCTGGACCGGGCGGTCCTGAGCTACAACCACTCCGACGTGTACCTGCGTACGGTCCGCTCCTGGTTCACGTACTACAACCGGGGCACGCACGAGGTCCCCGACGGCACCGGCTTCCTCCCGGCCGGCCCCACCGGCCGGAACCCGGGCCCCAGCCGTCCGGGCGGCGGCCCGTCGAGCACCCCGTCCCCGTCGACGTCCCCGACGCCCCCGCCGTCCAAGACGCCGGAGCCGGACACGTCCACCGAGCCCACGCAGCCCTCCGACCCCAGCCCCGAGCCCTCGAAGCCGAAGCCCCCGGTGCACACCCCGGCCCCGGCGCCCACCCCGTCCCAGCAGGTGGCCGCGCTGCAGGACGACGGCACCGGCACGCTGACCGCCACGGCCGGCGAGAAGTTCGGCGCAACGGTCAAGGTGCGGGCCCGCGACGGGCTCGGCAGGACGGTGGCCAAGGCGAAGGTCACCTTCACCGTCGTCGGTGACACCGACACCGTGTTCGACGGCGGCTTCAAGGCGGTCACCCGTGCCACCGGCGCCGACGGCAAGGTGTCCGCGCCGGTGCTCCGCGCGGGCGAGAAGACCGGCGAGTTCACCGTGCGGGCCTCCGTCGACGGCACCTCCGTCACCACCACCTTCAAGGTGACCGTCACCCCCCGCCAGGCCGACGCCCTCACCAGGACCGGCACCACGAAGCTGACCGCCGTCGCCGGTCAGACCTTCGACGACATCGCCGTCGCCGCCACCTACAAGGGCAAGGCCGCGGGCAAGGTCGCCGTCACCGCCACCATGATCACCGACGGTGACGACCCGGCCGTGAACGACAAGGGCCCGTACTGCACGGACGACGCGGGCGAGCCCGTCCGCACCATCGAGCTCACCACGGCGGCCGACGGCAGCCTGAAGCTCCCGAAGTTCTACGCGGACGGCCCTGCCGGTACGTACAAGCTGCGCCTCACCACCGAGGGCGGCGCCACGGTCACCATCGACCTGACCGTCGAGGAACGCACGGCCGCCGCCGCCTCCTGACGCGGACCGGCCCGGTCAGCCCCTCCGCCGCTCCCGGCCGAGGGGCTGACCCGCGTTCACTCCCGCTTCGGGCGCGCCTTCGTGTACCGGGTCGCCTCCACCGTCGCCGGGTCCTCCGGCCACGGGTGCTTCGGGTACCGGCCGCGCAGCTCCGCCCGGACCGCCCGGTAGCCGTCGCGCCAGAACGACGCCAGGTCCGCCGTCACCGCCGCCGGCCGCCCGGCGGGGGACAGCAGGTGCACGAGCACCGGCACGCCCGCCACGCGCGGGGTCTCCTGGAGGCCGAACAACTCCTGGAGCTTCACCGCGAGCACCGGCTGGTCCCCGCCGTACTCCACCCGGATCCGCGAACCGCTCGGCACCTCGATCCGCTCCGGTGCCAGCTCGTCCAGGCGGACCGCCTCGCCCGTCGCCCACGGCAGCAGCCTGCGCAGTGCCTGCCCCGCGTCGAGCGCGGCCAGGTCGGAGCGGCGCCGCGCCCGGGACAGTTCCGGCTCCAGCCAGGCTCCGGGGTCCGCGAGCAGCGCCCCGTCCGACACGTCCGGCCAGGGTTCCCCCAGCACCCGGTGGAGGAAGGCGAGCCGTTCCCGCAGCTGTGCCGCGTCCCGGCTCCACCGCAGCAGCCCCGGTCCCTCCTGCCGCAGACCTTCCACCAGGGCGTCCCGGACGAGCGCGGGACCGGGCTGCTTCAGCGGGCGCGCGGCCAGTTCGACCGCGCCCAGCCGCTCCACCCGGCGGGCCACCACGTCCCGGCCGTCCCAGCGGACCTCCTCGCCCGCGAACCGCAGCGGGGCGGCAGCCAGGAGCGCGGTGTCCTCGTCGATGACGGCCGCCAGCCGCACCCGGGCGGACGCCGCGTGCGCGGGCCGGTCCGCGACCGCCACGGCCAGCCAGGA
>NZ_JAAGNI010000174.1 GCF_010550605.1 Streptomyces sp. SID9727 | reverse complement strand
CCGGCCGCCGGGCCCTCGCCGGCCCCTCGCGCCGCGGCGGCCCGTGCCCCGCACAGGCCGTCGCAGCGCTGAGCGGTCAGTCCCGGGCCGCGGCCTTGGCGGCCATCGCCGCGCCCACGATCCCCGCGTTGTTCTGCAGCTCCGCCGGGACCATCTCCGCCCGTACGTGTTCGATCAGCGGCAGGAACTTGTCGGCCTTGCGGCTGATCCCGCCGCCGATGATGAACAGCTCGGGCGAGAACAGCATCTCCACGTGGGCCAGGTACTTCTGGACCCGGCGGGCCCAGTGGTGCCAGCCCAGGTCCTCGTCCTCCTTGGCCTTCGTGGAGGCGTGCTTCTCCGCGTCGTGGCCGTTGAGCTCCAGGTGGCCCAGCTCCGTGTTGGGGACGAGCCCGCCGTCGATGAAGAGCGCGCTGCCGATCCCCGTACCGAAGGTCAGCATGATCACCGTGCCCTTGCGGCCCCGGCCCGCGCCGAACGTCATCTCGGCGATGCCCGCCGCGTCCGCGTCGTTGAGCACGGTGACCGGGAGGCCCAGCCTGTCACCGAGCAGCCCGCGGGCGTCCTGGTCGATCCAGCCCTTGTCGACGTTGGCCGCGGTGCGGGTGAGGCCACCCGTGACGACGCCCGGGAAGGTGATCCCCACCGGGCCCTTCCAGTCGAAGTGGCCGACGACCTCGGCCACACACCCGGCCACGTCCTGGGGCGTCGCCGGGTGCGGTGTCAGTACTTTGTGGCGCTCCCGCGCCAGGTCCCCGCGGTCCAGGTCCACGGGAGCGCCCTTGATCCCGGATCCGCCGATGTCCACGCCGAAGATCTCCATGTGATCCACGGTACGGGCACCGGCGCGCGCCCACTCCCGGAACGGCGCCCGAAGGCGCCGGCTACTCGCCCCGCAGGGCCGCCGCCTCCGCGCGCAGGTCGCGTCGCAGCTCCTTCGGCAGCGAGAAGACGATCGACTCCTCGGCGGCCTTCACGATCTCGACGTCCTCGAAACCCCGCTCGGCCAGCCACGCCAGCACGCCGTCCACCAGCACCTCGGGCACGGAGGCACCGGAGGTGACGCCGACCGTGGAGACGCCGTCCAGCCACGCCTCGTCGATCTCGTCGGCACCGTCGACGAGGTGGGAGGCGCCCGCGCCCGCGCCGAGGGCGACCTCGACCAGGCGGACCGAGTTGGAGGAGTTCTTCGAGCCGACGACGATCACCAGGTCCGCGTCGGCGCCCATCTGCTTCACCGCGGTCTGGCGGTTCTGCGTGGCGTAGCAGATGTCGTCGCTCGGCGGCGAGATCAGCAGCGGGAACTTCTCCTTGAGCGCGCCGACCGTCTCCATCGTCTCGTCCACGGAGAGGGTGGTCTGGGAGAGCCAGACGACCTTCGACGGGTCGCGCACCTCGACGTTGGCGACGTCCTCGGGGCCGTCGACCAGAGTGATGTGGTCGGGGGCCTCGCCGGAGGTGCCGATGACCTCCTCGTGGCCCTCGTGGCCGATCAGGAGAATGTCGAAGTCCTCCTGGGCGAAGCGCACGGCCTCCTTGTGGACCTTGGTGACCAGCGGGCAGGTCGCATCGATCGTGGCGAGCTTCCGCTCGGCCGCCTCCTGGTGCACGGTCGGGGCGACGCCGTGCGCGGAGAACATCACGATGGAGCCCTCGGGGACCTCCGCCGTCTCCTCGACGAAGATCGCGCCCTTCTTCTCCAGGGTCTGTACGACGTACTTGTTGTGGACGATCTCGTGGCGTACGTAGACCGGGGAGCCGTACTGCTCCAGGGCCTTCTCCACGGCGATCACGGCACGGTCCACGCCCGCGCAGTAGCCACGGGGAGCGGCGAGGAGGACGCGTCGGGGGGTCGTAGCAGTCATGCGTCCCATCGTAACGGCCTCCCCTGCGGCAGGGGGCGGACAGCGAGCGGCGTCCTGCGGCTTCGATTGCAAGGCGGAGGAGGGAATCGACGCAGTGGGGTCTCCCCTGTTCGAGCGCAGCCGAGAGCTCGGGGAAGTCGATGACTGACGACAACGCCGCAAGCGGAGTCGCAGGACGCCGGGAGCCCGCCTCCTGCCGCGGGGGAGGCCGTTAGGCCGTATCGGACGGGCGCGGGGGGCAGCAGGTCGGGAGACTGATCTTGACGCGACCAACGGAGGGCTCATGGCCGACAGCGGTACGGAATCCGGCAGCCACGGCTCCACGGAGCAGGCCCGCCTGCGGCGGACCCTGGGCTTCCGGGACCTGGTGGTCTACGGGCTGCTCTTCATCGCCCCGATGGCCCCCGTCGGCGTGTTCGGCACGCTGGACGCGAAGTCGGACGGGGCGGTCGCGCTGGTGTACGTCGCCGCGACCGTCGTGATGGCGTTCACCGCGTTCAGTTACGCGCAGATGGTGCGGGTCGCCCCGATGGCCGGGTCGGTGTTCGCGTACGCCCGCAAGGGGCTCGGCGAGGGGCCCGGGTTCATCGCCGGGTGGATGGCGATGCTGGACTACCTGCTGATCCCGGCCGTGGCGTACCTCTTCTCGGGGATCGCGATGAACTCGCTCGTTCCCGGTGTCTCGCGGTGGGTGTGGACGGCGCTCGCGGTGGTCCTGACGACGCTGCTCAACCTGTGGGGCGTGCGGGCAGCCGCCCGGGTGGGCTTCGCGGTGCTGGCGATGGAGATCGTGGTGCTGCTGGTGTTCGTGGTGTCCGCCGTGGTGGTGCTCGTACGGGACGGGGCACAGCGGGGCTGGCTGTCGCCGCTCACCGGGGATTCCGGGTTCTCCACGACGGCGGTGCTGGGCGCGGTGTCCGTGGCGGTGCTCTCGTATCTCGGGTTCGACGCCATCGCCTCGTTCGCGGAGGAGGTGACGGGCGGCTCGGCTCAGGTGGCGCGGGCGGTGCTGTTCTGCCTGGTGCTCGCGGGGACGCTGTTCGTGGCGCAGGCGTATCTGGCCGCCCTGCTGGAGCCGATGACGTCGGCGGAGCTGACCGCCGATCCGGGGGCGCAGGGTTCGGCGTTCTACGACACGGTGGACGCCGCCGTGGGGACCTGGCTGCACGATCTGGTGGCGGTGAGCAAGGCGATCGGGGCGGCGTTCGCGGCGCTGGCGGGGCAGGCGGCGGCGGGGCGGCTGCTGTTCGCGATGGCCCGTGAGCGGCGGCTGCCGGGGCTGCTGTCGCGGGTCGATCCGCGCTCGGGGGTGCCGCGGGTGGCGATCCTCATCGCGGCCGTCGTGACGCTGGTGGCGGCGGTGTGGGCGGCGCGGCGCGACGACGGGCTCGACCATCTGGTCTCGGTCGTGGACATCGGCGCGCTGACGGCGTTCGTGCTGCTGCACGCTTCGGTGGTCGGCTGGTTCGTGGTGCGGCGGATGGAGGGGGCGCCGAGCTGGTGGCGTCATCTGGTGGTGCCGGCGGTGGGCGCGGCGGTGCTGATCGCGGTGATCGTGGAGGCGACGGGGAGCGCGCAGGTGGTGGGTGCCTGCTGGCTGGTCGTGGGACTGGTGGTGGTGCTGGCGCAGCGGGGGCGGCGGGGCGTGGCCCCGTGAACCGTGACGGTCCCCTTGTCGGTCCCGGCCGTTACGCTCGCTCGCATGGCTCTGAACACTTCTCCGGAAGCCCCGCTGCCCGTCGGTGACGTGTCGCGCCTCATCGGCGGCTGGATCGACCGGCTCGGTTCGGTCTGGGTCGAGGGTCAGATCACGCAGCTGTCCCGGCGGCCCGGTGCCGGGGTGGTGTTCCTGACGCTGCGGGACCCGTCGCACGACATCTCGGTGAGCGTGACGTGCTTCCGGCAGGTCTTCGACCGGATCGCCGACGTGGTCTCGGAGGGCGCGCGGGTCGTCGTGCTCGCCAAGCCGGAGTGGTACGCGCCCCGGGGGCAGCTGTCGCTGCGGGCGACGGAGATACGGCCGGTCGGCATCGGCGAGCTGCTGGTGCGCCTCGAACAGCTGAAGAAGTCCCTGGCCTCCGAGGGCCTTTTCGCCCTGGACCGGAAGAAGCCGCTGCCCTTCCTGCCGCAGTTGATCGGCCTGGTCTGCGGGCGGGCCTCGGCCGCCGAGCGCGACGTCCTGGAGAACGCCCGCCGCCGGTGGCCCGCCGTCCGCTTCGAGGTCCGCAACACCGCCGTGCAGGGGGTGCACGCGGTGAACCAGGTGGTGCGGGCGGTCAAGGAGCTGGACGGCGTCCCGGGCGTGGACGTGATCGTCGTGGCGCGCGGCGGCGGCAGCGTCGAGGACCTGCTGCCGTTCTCGGACGAGGAGCTGATCCGCACGGTCGCGGCCTGCCGTACGCCGGTGGTCTCGGCGATCGGGCACGAACCGGACTCCCCCCTGCTCGACCTCGTCGCGGACGTACGGGCGTCGACGCCCACGGACGCGGCGAAGAAGGTCGTGCCGGACGTGGGCGAGGAGCTGGACCGGGTGCGGCAGCTGCGGGACCGGTCGCTGCGGACGGTGCGGGGGCTGCTCGACCGGGAGGAGCGGGGCCTGGCCCACGCGCTGGGGCGGCCCTGCATGGAGCACCCGCAACGGATGGTGGACGAGCGCGAGGCGGACGTCGACGCGCTGGCCGGGCGCGCCCGCCGGGTGCTGGGCCATCTGCTGGACCGGGCCGATTCGGAGCTGGCCCACACCAGGGCCCGGGTCCTCGCGCTGTCGCCGGCCGCGACCCTGGAGCGCGGTTACGCGGTGCTCCAGCGCGCCGACGGGCACGTGGTCCGGGAGCCGGCGGACGCGGGCGCGGCCGGGGAGACGCTGCGGGCCCGGGTGTCGGGGGGCGAGTTCGCGGTGCGGGTCGCGGAGTAGGGGCCCGGGAACGACGTACAGGCCGGACAGATGCCGACGCATAGGGTGGGACACATGACGGACGACGGAACGGCGGCCTCCGCCGCGACGGGCCCGCTGGGCTACGAGCAGGCGCGCGACGAGCTGATCGAGGTCGTGCGCCGGCTGGAGGCGGGCGGGACCTCGCTGGAGGACTCCCTCGCGCTCTGGGAGCGCGGCGAGGAGCTGGCGAAGGTGTGCCGGCACTGGCTGGAGGGCGCCCGCGCCCGGCTCGACGCCGCGCTCGCGGGCCCGGCGGAGGACGAGGAGTGACGGCTTATTCCGGTTCTCCGGCGTGAGTCTCCCCACTGCCGGTTTAGTTGAAAGTTAATGCACTTTCCCCGTACGGTGATCGTCGTGGCCGGATCCTCCGCGTCCGTGACCCGATCCCCCCGTGTACGTCCGGAAGGTAATACGCACGATGTCCCTCGTTCTTGACCCCGCCGCCCAGGACCTCCTCTTCCGCGAGGCCCGCACCGCCAACACGTTCACCGACGAGCCGGTGACGGACGAGCAGGTCCAGGCCATCTACGACCTGGTCAAGTACGGCCCGACCGCCTTCAACCAGTCGCCGCTGCGCGTCGTGCTCGTGCGCTCCGACGAGGCCCGCGCGCGCCTCGTCCAGCACATGGCCGAGGGCAACCAGCCCAAGACCTCGACCGCGCCGCTGGTCGCGATCCTGGCCGCGGACAACGAGTTCCACGAGGAGCTGCCGGGCCTGCTGCCGCACTTCCCGCAGGCCAAGGAGATGTTCTTCTCGGAGCGCCCGGTCCGCGAGTCCGCCGCCTCGCTGAACGCCGCCCTGCAGGCCGCGTACTTCATCATCGGTGTCCGCGCCGCGGGTCTGGCCGCCGGCCCGATGACCGGTTACGACGCCGCGGGCATCGAGAAGGAGTTCCTGGACGGCGACCACAACGTCCTGATGGTCGTCAACATCGGCAAGCCGGGCGAGGACGCCTGGTTCCCGCGCCTGCCGCGCCTGGCGTTCGACGAGGTCGTCAAGACCGTCTGAGCCACGGCCGCCCGAACGGCGAACACGGGGAGGGCCCCGGAGCGAATGCTCCGGGGCCCTCCCCGTATCCGTACGGCGTCAGGACGTCTTCAGCGCCGCCGCCATCTCCGCCAGCCGCTCCGCCGGGGCCGAGCCGGTCACCACCGTCGTGGCGCCCTTCTCCTCGCGCACCAGCGCGTCGTACTTCGGGCCCTCCCAGCGCTGCCAGGTCTCCCCGGCGACCTCCTGGGTGCGCCCGGTGTCCTCCGCCTCCTGGCTCACCTGGGCGATGTAGGACTTCGCCGGAGCCGTGGACTGCTCCACCGCGACGTACTTGCCGTCGGGGTCGAGGAAGCCCAGGTGCCAGCTGTTGCCCTTGTCCCGCTCGTACGTGACCGAGGTGGGCTTCCAGCCCTCGGGCAGGCCGCTGGGTGCCGCCACCGGGTACGGGGCGGCGCGCCGCGCGGTCAGGAGCTCGACGCGGTAGTCGACCGCCTTGACCGGGTCGGCCTTGTCGTCGTGCGGGATGAAGATGTAGACGACACCCGCCACGGCGGCGATCGCCAACAACGACAGGATCATGTCCCGGACGGTCTGCTTGCCTTGCTTGCTTGCCACGCCCCCATCGTCGCATCAGCCTCCGTACGTCCGAACCGGGGGCCGCCCCGCTCAAACGTGACCCGGTCTGCTCATTTTATCGGCCTGGCGATAGAGTCAGATCACCCTCATCCGGTCGTCGCCGTACAGAAAGGTGCGCTCCGATGTCCGAGCATCATCTGCCGTCCCAGCTGGAGGTCTCCCCGGAGGCCCCCGACCGCAACCTCGCCCTTGAGCTGGTCCGGGTCACCGAGGCCGCCGCCATGGCCGCCGGGCGCTGGGTCGGCCGCGGGGACAAGATCGGGGCCGACGGTGCCGCCGTGAACGCCATGCGGACCCTGGTCTCCACCGTGTCCATGAACGGCGTCGTCGTCATCGGTGAGGGCGAGAAGGACGAGGCGCCCATGCTGTTCAACGGCGAGCACGTCGGGGACGGCACCGGCCCCGAGGTGGACATCGCCGTCGACCCGATCGACGGCACGACCCTCAACGCCAAGGGCATGCCGAACGCGATCGCCGTCCTGGCCGCCGCGGACCGGGGCGCGATGTTCGACCCGTCCGCCGTCTTCTACATGGACAAGCTGGTCACCGGCCCGGAGGCGGCCGACTTCGTGGACATCAACGCCCCCGTCTCGGCGAACATCCGCCGCGTCGCCCGGGCGAAGAACTCCACGCCCGAGGACGTCACCGTCGTCGTCCTGGACCGCCCGCGCCACGACGGCATCGTCAAGGAGATCCGGGAGACCGGCGCCCGCATCAAGTTCATCTCCGACGGCGACGTGGCCGGCTCGATCATGGCCGCCCGCGAGGGCACCGGTGTGGACCTGCTCATGGGCATCGGCGGCACGCCCGAGGGCATCATCTCGGCCTGCGCCATAAAGTGCCTCGGCGGTGTCATCCAGGGCAAGCTCTGGCCGAAGGACGAGGCCGAGCGGCGGCGTGCCCTGGACGCCGGCCACGACCTGGACCGCGTGCTGTCCACGGACGACCTGGTCAGCGGGGACAACGTGTTCTTCGTGGCGACCGGGATCACCGACGGCGAGCTGATGCGCGGGGTGCGCTACCGCTCGGAGACGGCGACCACGGAGTCCATTGTCATGCGGTCCAAGTCCGGCACCATCCGGACGATCAACTCCACCCACCGGCTGTCGAAGCTGCGGGCGTACAGCGCCATCGACTTCGACCGCGCGAAGTAGCACCGCGCGCCCGGGCGAAGAGGCGCCCCCCATGTGCGGTGGGGGCGCCTCTTCGTACGTACGGATACGGGACCGGCGGCCCGGTCAGCCCGCCGCGGCCACCCGGCCGGACGCGCCCGCGGCCTTCAGCTCCACGTCGCGCCGCCTGCGCCGGGCCAGCGCCACGCGGCGCTCGGCGGCCGTGAGACCGCCCCACACCCCGTAGGGCTCGGGCTGCATCAGGGCGTGCTCGCGGCACTCCACCATCACCGGACAGCGCGCGCAGACCCGCTTCGCGGACTCCTCGCGCGAGAGGCGGGCGGCAGTCGGCTCCTTCGACGGAGCGAAGAACAGCCCGGCCTCGTCCCGGCGGCACACCGCCTCCGAGTGCCAGGGGCCGGCCTGGTCCTCCCGAGCGGGGGCCCGCTGCGGGGGGACGGCGGCGACCTGCAGGGGCTGATGCGGCAGTTGCAGCACGGTCCACTCCTGACGACGGCTTCGCGAGCGAAAGGCGATGCAGCAGTCCCTACCCGCTGTGCGTGCGCCTATGCACTGAGTGGCACTCAGGTCCGTTCCGCGCAATTGCGGTCGAGTCCCTTTTCGGCCGGATGAAACCGACTCCGCGCGCCCGGCCCGGAGTGCGTCAGTGGCCGAGGTGCTTGCGCAGCCGGTCCTGGAGATCCGCGACGAACTTGCCGCGCTTCGGCTTCGCCTCGACGCTGCCGAACACCGAATATCCGTTGACGACGACCACGGGCGCCTCGGGGTCGGCGGATTCCAGCGTGCGGACTTCGAAACTGCCGAAAACGCCCGAGCCGCTGCCGCGCAGCGAGATGTTCTCGGGGACCCTGATCTCCACGCTGCCGAAGACGGACGTCGCGTTGATGACGGTGAGACGCTGTCCGAAAAGCGCCTCCGTCAGGTCGATTTCCACACTGCCGAACAGCGAGAAGGCGTTCGTGCGGGCACCCACCCGCCAGCGGCCCCTGCGGGTCGAGCTGCTGAAGATCGCCACCAGGTTGTCGGCGGGACCGGCCGCCGGCTCGGGGCCGTACGCGTACGGCGTGCCGGCGGCGGCACCGGGCGCGCCACCCGGCGCGGGCAGGTCCCGTACGAGCGGTTCGAGCTCGCCGACGGTCTTGGCGCGGTAGACGGAGTCGACCCGCTCGGCGTGCTCGTCGGCGGTCAGCCGGCCCTCGGCCAGCGCCTCCCGCAGGATGTCCGCGATCCGGTCGCGGTCCGCGTCGGAGGCACGGATGGCGTCGGTGTCCGCCGGTGCGGTGGGCTGCTGGGGCTGCTTCTCGAGGTCCACCTCCCCAGCGTACCGAAACGCGATAGATCGCGACAGAGGCGGTGAGCCCTACCTCACGAGCTCGCCGTCCCCCGCGCGTCCTACCCTGGTGGGTGCGCTGTCCAAGGGTGGCCAGCCACTGTCTGCCGAGTGAGGAATGGCCGTCATGCCAGAGTTTGCGTACTCCGATCTGCTCCCCCTGGGAGAGGACACCACGCCGTACCGTCTGGTCACCGCCGAGGGTGTGTCCACCTTCGAGGCCGACGGGCGTACGTTCCTCAAGGTCGAGCCGGAGGCGCTGCGCACCCTGGCCGCCGAGGCCATGCACGACATCTCGCACTACCTGCGCCCCGCGCACCTGGCGCAGCTGCGGCGGATCGTGGACGACCCGGAAGCCTCGTCCAACGACAAGTTCGTCGCGCTCGACCTGCTGAAGAACGCGAACATCGCCGCCGCGGGCGTCCTGCCGATGTGCCAGGACACCGGCACCGCGATCGTCATGGGCAAGCGCGGGCAGAACGTGCTGACCGAGGGCGGTGACGAGGAAGCGCTGTCGCGCGGCATCTTCGACGCGTACACCAAGCTCAACCTGCGCTACTCGCAGATGGCCCCGCTGAACATGTGGGAGGAGAAGAACACCGGCTCGAACCTCCCCGCGCAGATCGAGCTGTACGCCACCGACGGCGGCGCGTACAAGTTCCTCTTCATGGCCAAGGGCGGCGGCTCGGCCAACAAGTCGTTCCTCTTCCAGGAGACCAAGGCCGTCCTCAACGAGGCGTCCATGATGAAGTTCCTGGAGGAGAAGATCCGTTCGCTGGGCACCGCGGCCTGCCCGCCGTACCACCTGGCGATCGTCGTCGGCGGTACGTCCGCCGAGTTCGCGCTGAAGACCGCGAAGTACGCCTCCGCGCACTACCTGGACGAGCTGCCCGCCGAGGGCTCCCCCACCGGGCACGGCTTCCGCGACAAGGAGCTGGAGGAGAAGGTCTTCGAGCTGACGCAGAAGATCGGCATCGGGGCGCAGTTCGGCGGCAAGTACTTCTGCCACGACGTCCGCGTGGTGCGCCTGCCCCGACACGGCGCCTCGCTCCCCGTCGCCATCGCCGTGTCCTGCTCGGCGGACCGCCAGGCCACCGCGAAGATCACCGCCGAGGGCGTCTTCCTGGAGCAGCTGGAGAAGGACCCGGCCCGCTTCCTGCCGGACACCACCGACGAGCACCTCGACACCGAGGGCGACGTCGTCCGGATCGACCTGAACCGGCCGATGGACGAGATCCTCGCGGAGCTGACCAAGTACCCGGTCAAGACCCGGCTCTCGCTGACCGGCCCGCTGGTCGTGGCGCGCGACATCGCGCACGCCAAGATCAAGGAGCGCCTGGACGCGGGCGAGGAGATGCCGCAGTACCTGAAGGACCACCCGGTGTACTACGCGGGTCCGGCGAAGACCCCCGAGGGGTACGCCTCCGGCTCCTTCGGCCCGACCACGGCCGGCCGCATGGACAGCTACGTGGCGCAGTTCCAGGCGGCGGGCGGCTCCAAGGTGATGCTGGCGAAGGGCAACCGCTCCCGGCAGGTCACCGACGCGTGCGGCGAGCACGGCGGCTTCTACCTCGGCTCGATCGGCGGCCCGGCGGCCCGGCTCGCGCAGGACTGCATCAAGAAGGTCGAGGTCGTCGAGTACGAGGAGCTCGGCATGGAGGCGGTCTGGCGGATCGAGGTGGAGGACTTCCCCGCGTTCGTCGTCGTGGACGACAAGGGCAACGACTTCTTCACCGAGCCCGCCCCGGCGCCCACGTTCACCAGCATCCCCGTGCGGGGCCCGGGCCTGGGCTGAGCGCCGTGCCTGCGCGGCAACAGGAGTGAGGAGGGGCGCCAACCGCCGGTACGCCGTGCGGTGGGCGCCCCTCCCGTCGTTCCGGCGGCCGAGGACCGCGCGCGTTTCAGGGCCTCTACACGTACATCGGAAATCAGCCAATCTCGCGCCACCGCCACGACGCCCGCGTGAGGGCGCCGGCCGGACCCGCGAGGACCCGGCACGGACCGGGGCAGGGCCCGGGGCGCCCATCCGGCCTCCACGGCGCCCCGCGGCGCACCGCCGCTTTCGCGCACCGGGCCGTCCGCCGGGCTTGCGGGGCAGCAGGCGAATGCGGTGGGTTGTCCGGCGTTGCCGGAGAACTCCTGCCGCCCTCGCCGACGGCCGCCACCCCTGTGCGGCTGTCCGAACCCGCACGGCCCTCCGACCCCGGCCGCGCCACCCTCACCGTCCCACTCCGGAAAGGCGGACACCGCATGACGCCGGTCCCCCACCGCAGCCATGCCGACGACCTGCTCACCTTCATCGCCGCCAGCCCCTCCCCCTACCACGCCGTGGCGAGCGCGGCCCAGCGGCTGGAGAAGGCGGGCTTCCGCGAACTGCGCGGAACCGACGACTGGACGGGCACCACGGGCGGCTCCTTCGTCGTCAACGGGGGCGCGCTGATCGCCTGGTACGTTCCCGAGTCGCTGCCCGCCCACACCCCGTTCCGGATCGTCGGCACCCACACCGACTCGCCGAACCTGCGGATCAAGCCGACGCCCGACACGAGTTCGGCCGGCTGGCGGCAGGTCGCGGTGGAGATCTACGGCGGGGTGCCGCTCAACACCTGGCTCGACCGCGACCTGGGCATCTCCGGCCGGCTGGCGCTGCGCGCCCCGGGCGGCGGGACCGAGTCCCGGCTCGTCCAGATCGACGAGCCGCTGCTGAGGGTCCCGCAGCTGGCGATCCACCTGGACCGCACCGTCAACGACGGGCTCGCCCTGGACCGGCAGCGCCACATCGCGCCCGTCTGGTCGCTCGGCGCGGCCGACGAGGGCGCGCTGCTGCGCCGGGTCGCGTCGGCGGCCGAGGCGGATCCGGGTGACGTGCTGGGCTGGGACCTGATGCTGCACGACGTGCAGCCGCCCGGCTATCTGGGCGCGGAGCGGGAGTTCCTGGTGTCGTCGCGGCTGGACAACCTGGTGTCGGTGCACGCCGGGGTGACCGCGCTGACCGCCGCCGCGACGGGCGCCGAACCGCCGACGTACGTCCCGGTGCTCGCGGCCTTCGACCACGAGGAGGTCGGCAGCGGCTCGGACACGGGGGCGCAGAGCCCCATGCTGGAGCGGGTGCTGAGCCGTTCCGTGTCGGCCCGGGGCGGCAGCGGGGAGGACTGGTCGCGGGCGCTGGCCGGCACGTACTGCGTATCCGCCGACATGGCGCACGCGGTGCACCCCAACTACGCGGAGCGCCACGACCCGGGCCACCATCCGCTGCCCAACGGCGGCCCGACGGTCAAGGTCAACGTCAACCAGCGGTACGCCACCGACTCGACCGGGATCGCCCTGTTCGCCTCGGCCTGTGAGCGGGCGGGCGCGCCGTGGCAGCCGTTCGTCTCCAACAACGCGATGCCGTGCGGTACGTCGATCGGCCCCCTCACGGCGGCCCGGCTGGGCGTGCCGACGGTCGACGTGGGGGTGCCGGGGCTCTCGATGCACTCGGCCCGCGAGCTGTGCGGGGCACGGGACCCGGGTCATCTGGCGGCGATCATGACGGCGTTCGTGACGTCCGGATAAGGGGCACGGGTCCGCTCATGCCCGGTCCCCGGGAACGGTGGGCGCGGTCCCGGGGCCACCGGGCCGGGCGGCCGTGGACCCCGTGGACCCCGTGGACCCGATCATCCCGCCGGGCCGCCGTCCTGCTGCGGCGGCCCGGCGGGTTCCGCGCTCGGCGAGCCCCGCTCCCTCCCCCGCGCCGACTACCCTCGGCGAGTACGGGCCGGTGAGGGCCCGGGGAAGGCGGGTCAGGACGAGCGCCCGCCCCGGCCACCGCCACGGGCCGAGCGGCTTCAAGGAGGTTGGACGATGACGGATCAGGGAACGGCCGGGGGCTACCGCGTCGAGCACGACTCGATGGGCGAGGTCAGGGTCCCCGCAGCGGCGAAGTGGCGGGCCCAGACGCAGCGGGCCGTGGAGAACTTCCCGGTCTCCGGCCAGCGCCTGGAGCGGGCCCACATCGAGGCCCTGGCCCGGATCAAGGCCGCCGCCGCCAAGGTCAACGCCGAGCTGAAGGTCCTCGACCCGGACATCGCGGAGGCCGTCCAGGAGGCGGCCGGCGAGGTCGCCGAGGGGCGCTGGGACGCGGAGTTCCCGGTCGACGTCTTCCAGACCGGCTCGGGCACCTCGTCGAACATGAACACCAACGAGGTCCTGGCCACCCTCGCCACCGAGCGCCTGGGCCGCGCGGTCCACCCCAACGACCACGTCAACGCCTCGCAGTCCTCCAACGACGTGTTCCCCTCCTCGATCCACATCGCCGCGACCGCCGCGGTCACCGCCGACCTGATCCCCGCCCTGGACCACCTGGCCGCCGCACTGGAGCGCAAGGCGGAGGAGTTCGCGACGGTGGTGAAGTCCGGGCGGACCCACCTGATGGACGCCACGCCCGTCACCCTCGGCCAGGAGTTCGGCGGGTACGCCGCCCAGATCCGCCACGGCGTCGAGCGGCTGCGCGCCTCGCTCCCCCGGCTCGCCGAACTCCCCCTCGGCGGCACGGCCGTGGGCACCGGCATCAACACCCCGCCCGGCTTCTCCGCCGCCGTCATCGCGGAGGTCGCCCGGGTCACCGGGCTGCCGCTCACCGAGGCCCGCGACCACTTCGAGGCGCAGGGCGCCCGGGACGGCCTGGTGGAGACCTCCGGCCAGCTGCGCACCATCGGCGTCTCGCTCACCAAGATCTGCAACGACCTGCGCTGGATGGCGTCAGGACCGCGCACCGGCCTCGCCGAGATCTCCCTGCCCGACCTGCAGCCCGGCTCCTCGATCATGCCGGGCAAGGTCAACCCGGTCATCCCCGAGGCGGTCCTGATGGTCGCCGCGCAGGTGACGGGGAACGACGCCACGGTCGCCGCCGCGGGCGCCGCCGGGAACTTCGAGCTGAACGTCATGCTCCCGGTCATCGCGAAGAACCTGCTGGAGTCCGTACGGCTGCTCGCCAACGCCTCCCGGCTGCTCGCGGACCGCACGGTGGACGGCATCACCGCGCACGCCGAGCGGGCCCGGGAGTACGCCGAGTCCTCGCCGTCCGTCGTCACCCCGCTGAACAAGTACATCGGGTACGAGGAGGCGGCCAAGGTCGCCAAGAAGTCGCTCGCGGAACGCCGGACGATCCGTGAAGTCGTCCTCGAATCGGGCTATGTGGAGCGCGGAGACCTGACCGAGCAGCAGCTCGACGAGGCCCTGGACGTGCTGCGCATGACCCGCCCCTGACGGGCGCCGCCGCGCCCGGGCGGCACGCTCCGTAAGATCTGTCCATGACGGGTACCGGAGAGACCGAGCGCTGGGCGCCGGGTGACCAGATCCTGTGGCGCTACCGGGGCAACGGCCCCAGACGGCCGGATTCCGCCGCTCAGGCGTTCCACATCTGCCGCCCGGTCACGGTCGTCCAGGACACCGAGGACCTGCTCGCGGTGTGGGTGGCGCCCGGCACGGAGTGCGTCAAGCCGGTCCTGGCGGACGGCACCGAGGTACACGCCGAACCGCTCGCCACCCGGTACACCGCCCCGCGCACGACGGCCCGTTCGCTTTGGCTGGGCAACGGCGTGCTGAAGCTGGCCCGGCCCGGCGACCCCTGGTCCGTCTGGCTGTTCTGGGAACGCGGCTGGCAGTTCCGCAGCTGGTACGTGAACCTGGAGGAGCCGCGCACCAGGTGGGCCGGGGGCGTCGACTCCGAGGACCACTTCCTGGACATCTCCGTCTACCCGGACCGCAGCTGGCTCTGGCGCGACGAGGACGAGTTCGAGCAGGCCCAGCGGGTGGGCCTGATCACACCGGACACGGCGGGCCGGGTGCGCGAGGCGGGGCGGGCGGCGGTCGGGCTGATCCGCTCCTGGGGGTCGCCGTTCCGGGACGGCTGGGAGGACTGGCGGCCCGATCCGGCGTGGCGGGTGCCCGAACTCCCGGACGACTGGGACCGCCGGCCGGACGGCTCGGACCGTACGGCTTCCGCCATGCCGTCGTGAGACCCTTGATGCACCCCAGGGGGGCAAACGTAGGATCGCCCCGAGGAGCGCGGCCCGGCCCCAACCGGCAGGCGGGGTGCAGGACCTGACCGCGAGTCACCGGCTCGTCGCGCGGACCGCGTCCTCAGGGGCCGCATCGGCGTCAAAAGTCGCACGAGTTGCCCGCATCACATGAGCCACGACGAGGGGGTGGAGACGTGTCCGCTGACCGCTGCCGCTCCCATGGAAACGTTGTCACCGGCATCCTGATCGGACATCGCGTTTCGGCCCCGTACGGCGGGGAAGGCGATGTCAGCCGTTGTTATCGCCGCTCCTGCCGGGGCACAGTAGCGCCCCACAAGGTGATTGCCTCATACAACCGGCCCGGACGGACGGAATCCCACGCGTGACGGAGCATCCCACCTCCCACGAAGGCCGGCAGCCTCTCGCCGCCCGGCCGCAGGAACGCACCCGGCCGCGGCAGCGGGACGCCGCCGTGGCGGCCGCCGCTGCCGCCACGGCGATCCC
>NZ_JAAGNI010000158.1 GCF_010550605.1 Streptomyces sp. SID9727 | reverse complement strand
GTCAGGGCCCCGGCGGGAAGCTGGCCGCCGGCCGCCCGCGCCGCCGCGGACCTGGCCCCGCCGGGCACCGGGCGGCCGACCCACTCGTCGGCCCGGCCGATCAGCCAGTCCCGGCTGGGCACGACGAGACCGGCCGGGGTGAACGCGATCTTCCGCAGCTCGGCGTGGCTGCCGGAGTCCTTGCGCCAGAGCCCGCTGACGATGTCGACCGCCTCGGCGGGCGTGGCGGCGAACTCCAGGCCCGCGTAGACCGGGGCGCAGGCGTCGAGCCCGAGGTCCTGCGCGGAGAGCCGGCGGCCTAGGCGCCGGGTGAAGACCTCGGCGATCAGCGCGGGGGTGGTGCCCCGGGGCTGCTGACCGCGCAGCCAGCGGGTCACGGAGGTCTTGTCGTACCGCAGGTCGAGTCCGTGTTCGAGGCCGAGCTGGTCCACCCGGCGGGCGAGGCCGGCGTTGGAGAACCCGGCCTCGGTGATGAGCGAGGCGAGCCGGCGGTTGGGCGTGCGCTGCGGAGGTCGTTCGGACATCAGCTGTAGGGTCTCCTGCCTTCGGGGCCGGGCAGCCCTCTGACGAACGGCGCGAATTTAACTGCCCGCGGGGCGGCCTCAGCACCCTTCGCTCCACATTCATCCGATCGTGTGAGGATTGTGGGCGGCGCTGACGGGGCGACCTGCCCGGCTCGCGCGCCGACGCCGGTCGTACAGTGGCTGGGGCCTTTCGTCCGGCCTGATCCGAACGAAAGGCCCGTGGCGCGATTCGTGCAGGGTGACGCGGTTCCGGGAAACCCCCGGACCCACGGCACCGCGAGGAGAAAGGCTGCTGCCGTGAGTGAGCTCCGGTTCGTCCGCATGGGATTCGGCGAGAACGCCGTCGACTACCAGGAGGCGTGGCAGAAGCAGCGCGAGGTGCACGCGGCGCGGTTCGAGGACTCCGTCCCGGACACCTGCCTGCTCCTGGAACACCCGCCCGTCTACACCGCGGGCAGGCGCACGGAGGACAGCGAGCGCCCCCTCGACGGCACCCCCGTCATCGACGTGGACCGCGGCGGCAAGATCACCTGGCACGGCCCCGGCCAGCTCGTCGGCTACCCGATCCAGAAGCTCCCCCGCCCGGTGGACGTCGTCGCGCACGTGCGCCGCCTGGAGGAGGCGCTGATCCGCACCGCCGACGAGTTCGGCGTCGCGACCAGCCGGGTCGAGGGCCGCAGCGGCGTCTGGGTCCTGGGCGACCCGGTCGAGCAGCGCCCCGCCCTCGGCGGCCTCACGCTCGATTTCGACCCGCGCCTGGCGGACGAGGAGTTCGACCCCCGGCTCAACGGTCCGGAGTACGCCCCCTCTAACGCCGGACAGCGCCGGGAAGACCGCAAGCTCGCCGCGATCGGCATCCGGGTGGCCAAGGGCGTCACCATGCACGGCTTCTCGTTCAACGTGAACCCCGACAACACCTGGTTCGACCGCATCGTGCCCTGCGGCATCCGGGACGCCGGCGTCACCTCGCTCAGCTACGAGCTGGGCCGCGACGTCACCATCGACGAGGTCCTTCCGGTCGTCGAGAAGCACCTCCGGGACATCCTGGAGAACGCCGAGCTCGCCCCCCGTACGATCGAGCGCACCGCCGACCCCGTGGCCACGGCGTGACCCACGGAACACGCTTCCGGGAATAGGCCCCGCCTGCCCCAGGTTGGGCAGACGTACAACCGAATGAACTACGGGCGTACCCTGGTGTTCGCCGAAGAATCCAATGCAGTGAAAGCAAAGGGGAGTGCCGGAGTGTCTGTCGCACCCGACGGGCGCAAGATGCTGCGCCTTGAGGTCCGGAACAGCCAGACCCCCATCGAGCGCAAGCCCGAGTGGATCAAGACCCGGGCGAAGATGGGCCCCGAGTACAACCAGCTGCAGAAACTCGTCAAGAGCGAGGGCCTGCACACGGTGTGCCAGGAGGCCGGCTGCCCCAACATCTTCGAGTGCTGGGAGGACCGCGAGGCCACGTTCCTCATCGGCGGCGACCAGTGCACCCGGCGCTGTGACTTCTGCCAGATCGACACGGGCAAGCCGCAGGCGCTGGACCGGGACGAACCCCGCCGCGTCGGCGAGTCCGTCGTCACGATGGACCTGAACTACGCCACCATCACCGGCGTCGCCCGCGACGACCTGGAGGACGGGGGCGCCTGGCTGTACGCGGAGACCGTGCGCCAGATCCACGCGCAGACGGCGGACCGGGAGGCCGGCCGTACCAAGGTCGAGCTGCTGATCCCCGACTTCAACGCCGAGCCCGCCCAGCTCGCGGAGGTCTTCTCCGCGCGCCCCGAGGTGCTCGCGCACAACGTGGAGACGGTGCCGCGCATCTTCAAGCGCATCCGCCCCGGCTTCCGCTACGAGCGGTCCCTGGAGGTCATCACCCGCGCCCGCGAGGCCGGTCTGGTGACCAAGTCCAACCTGATCCTCGGCATGGGCGAGACCCGCGAAGAGGTCAGCGAGGCGCTCCGGGACCTGTACGACGCGGGCTGCGAGCTCATCACGATCACGCAGTACCTGC
This sequence comes from Streptomyces sp. SID9727, assembly GCF_010550605.1. Lineage (GTDB taxonomy): Bacteria > Actinomycetota > Actinomycetes > Streptomycetales > Streptomycetaceae > Streptomyces. Next base: position 16,652 of record NZ_JAAGNI010000158.1, on the reverse strand, counting down.
GGCCCTCGGTGCGCCACCACCCGGTCGAGCGCTGGGTGAAGCCGCACGAGTTCGTGGAGCTCAAGGACGAGGCCGACGCGATCGGGTACTCCGGCGTCATGTCCGGACCGCTCGTCCGCTCCTCGTACCGCGCGGGCCGCCTCTTCCAGCAGGCGATGGACCGCCGCGAGGCCCAGGCCCCGGTGCCGTCCGCGTAACCCGCACCCGCCCGACGCGGTCCGTCCCGTCCCCGCAGGTCCGAGAGGCCCGGGGGCGCGGACGGACCGCGTCGGCGTGCGCGGGGCCCGTATCGAGGTTTCATTGGTGTGTGACCGACCGGTCACGCGCTGGTAACACCGAACGGTGACGCTGGACGCACGCGCGGCGCGGTGACCCGGACCGCCACCGCCGTGCCCGCGCCCCGTCTCCAGTCCGCGCAGCACCCGTACATCGTTTCCGAGGGGACTTGCCACGATGCAGGCCGCGCCGGTACGCGCCACCGTCATCCCGACCGTCACCAACACCCTCCGCGCCGTGGAGTCGCTGCTGCTCGGCAGCGGCCAGCGCACCGCCCGCCGCAACGCCTGGACGGCCGTCCTGGAGGACCGCCGCCGGGCGAAGGACCGGGCCGAGTCCGGCTACGTGCCGGAACGGGAGGCCGTGGCCGCCCGCCGTTCGAAGGCCACGTAAACTTCATTGCATGGCGAGGAAGGCAAACACCACTGAAGGCGCGGACAGCGCCGAGAACGCGGGGCGGCTCAAGCAGATCGCTCTGACCTACAAGATGACCAAGCGGACCGACTCCAAGATCGGTCTTGTGGTCGCGGGTGTGGGAATCGTCACCTTCGGTGTCATCCTCGCGATCGGTTTTCTGATCGATCACCCGATCTACCTGGGCATCCTTGGCTTCGTGCTCGCGCTCCTCGCGATGGCGATCATCTTCGGCCGCCGCGCCGAGCGCGCCGCCTTCGGGCAGATGGAGGGCCAGCCGGGCGCCGCGGCGGCGGTGCTGGACCGCGTGGGCCGCGGCTGGACGACGACCCCGGCGGTCGCGATGAACCGCAGCCAGGACGTCGTGCACCGCGCCGTCGGCAAGGCGGGCATCGTGCTGGTCGCCGAGGGCAACCCGAACCGGGTGAAGAGCCTGCTCGCGGCCGAGAAGAAGAAGATGGCCCGCATCGTGGTGGACGTCCCCGTCCACGACATCATCGTCGGCAACGGTGAGGGCCAGGTGCCCCTGAAGAAGGTCCGCACCAAGATGCTGAAGATGCCCCGCGTCCTGACCGGCCCCCAGGTGACGGCCGCCAACGACCGGCTCCGCGCGATGGGCGACCTGATGAGCAACATGCCGTTGCCGAAGGGGCCCATGCCCAAGGGCACGCGGATGCCTCGCGGCGGCAAGATGCGCTGACCGGGCCTCGTCCGGAGAACACGGAGGGCGGGCCGTGAACCACGAGGTTCACGGCCCGCCCTCTGTGCGTTTCCTGCGCCTCATACGCGGATCTGGACCGCGCGGGACAGGCGGTCGTGGAGGCCGCGGCCGTCTCGGTCCCAGACCAGGGCCGGGATCGCCAGGCAGAGCAGGACGCTGCGGACGAGGACCCGGAGGAGGCCGAGGCGGCCGCCGTCCTCGGCGACGACCCGGGTGCCCATGAGGCGCTTGCCGGGGGTGCAGCCGATCGTGCCGACGGTGAGCACGCTCATCACGAGGAAGATGCCGAGCGCCCAGTTCCCGGACGCCTGCTGGTCACCGCGAGCGAACAGTCCGTATGCGATCAGCATGCACAGGGCCCAGTCGATGAAGAGGGCCCCGAAGCGCCGGCCGAGCGGGGCGATGGCCCCGGGACCCTGCTCGGGAAGGCCGAGCCGCTTGCCCCGGTAGCCGAAGTCGGCGCCCATGTCCTCGGCGGCCGCGCGCGGCCCGGAGAGCCACGATCCGATTGCTTGCCTGTTGTCCACCCGACCACGGTACTGCGCCCGGCCGCGCACCTTCCCCCGTGGGTGCCGTCCCACGCGTCGTCCCACTCCTCGGACGGCCTTCCGATACGGCCGGGAGGCCCGTAAGACCCCGCCGGAGGGACGGTCCGGGGCCCGTGCGACCGCTCCTCGCACCCGCGCCGGTTAACTTCGGCGAAACAAATGGGTCATGCTTGAGAAATCCGGTCTGCCTATGGTCGGGTCCAGCGTGTGCCACCGCACTGGTCACACAACGAGCTGCAACCCCGTCCCTCCCGGGCCGGGAGTAGGAGGAGTTGGATGTTCCAGAACGCCGACGACGCGAAGAAGTTCATCGCCGACAACGACGTCAAGTTCATCGATGTCCGGTTCTGTGACCTGCCCGGTGTGATGCAGCACGTCACCGTGCCGGCGGCGACCTTCAACCCGGCCGACGAGCTTGCCTTCGACGGCTCGTCGATCCGCGGCTTCCAGGCCATCCACGAGTCCGACATGTCGCTCCGCGCGGACCTGTCGACCGCCCGGGTCGACCCCTTCCGCCGTGACAAGACCGTCAACATCAACTTCTTCATCCACGACCCGATCACCGGCGAGCAGTACAGCCGTGACCCGCGCAACGTGGCCAAGAAGGCGGAGGCGTACCTCGCCTCGACCGGCTTCGCCGACACCGCGTACTTCGGCCCCGAGGCCGAGTTCTACGTCTTCGACAACGTCCGCTTCCAGACGTCGGCGAACGAGAGCTTCTACCACATCGACTCCGAGGCCGGCGCCTGGAACACCGGTGCGGTCGAGAACAACCGCGGTTACAAGGTCCGCTACAAGGGCGGCTACTTCCCGGTGTCCCCGGTCGACCACTTCGCGGACCTGCGCGCCGAGATGTCCCTGGAGCTGCAGAACAGCGGCCTGGAGATCGAGCGCCAGCACCACGAGGTCGGCACCGGCGGCCAGGCGGAGATCAACTACAAGTTCAACACGCTGCTCGCCGCGGCCGACGACCTGATGCTCTTCAAGTACATCGTGAAGAACGTCGCCTGGCGCAACGGCAAGACCGCGACCTTCATGCCGAAGCCGATCTTCGGCGACAACGGCTCGGGCATGCACGTCCACCAGTCCCTGTGGTCCGGCGGCGACCCGCTGTTCTACGACGAGCAGGGCTACGCGGGCCTGTCGGACATGGCGCGCTACTACATCGGCGGCATCCTGAAGCACGCCCCGTCGCTGCTGGCCTTCACCAACCCGACGGTGAACTCCTACCACCGCCTGGTGCCCGGCTTCGAGGCCCCGGTCAACATGGTGTACTCGCAGCGCAACCGCTCCGCCGCGATGCGCATCCCGATCACGGGCTCCAACCCGAAGGCCAAGCGCGTCGAGTTCCGCGCCCCGGACCCGTCGTCCAACCCGTACCTGGCCTTCTCGGCGCTCCTGATGGCCGGCCTGGACGGCATCAAGAACAAGATCGAGCCCGCGGAGCCGATCGACAAGGACCTGTACGAGCTGGCCCCCGAGGAGCACGCGAACGTCCAGCAGGTCCCGACGTCCCTCCCGGCCGTCCTGGACGCCCTCGAGGCCGACAACGAGTACCTCCAGGCCGGCGGCGTCTTCACGTCCGACCTGATCGAGACGTGGATCGACTACAAGCGCACGCACGAGATCGCCCCGATCCAGCTGCGCCCGCACCCGCACGAGTTCGAGCTTTATTTCGACCTCTAAATCGCGGCTGCGCCAGAACAGGAGCCCTGTCACTCTCCACGGAGAGCGACAGGGCTCTCCGGCGTTTTCGGGCTGCTCCCCGTCCGGCGGGACGTGGGCAGGTCGCGGGAGCGCCGGATCGGGGAGAAGAGCAGGATCAGTGGGGCGAGCGGGATTCCCGCTGTCGTGAGGGCCATGGCGGTACGGAGGCCGAGTGCGGTTCCGAGCAGGCCGCCGAGCAGTGCTCCGACGGGGATCGCTCCGTAGCTCAGGAATGCCGTGCTCGCGGTGAGACGGCCGAGGAGATCCGGCGGGCAGTAGCGTTGCTGGAAGCTCGCCTTGATGATGTTGCCGGCGACGACGCCCGCGCAGACGCTGAAGTCGCCTGTCACGAAGAGCAGGATCCCGGCTCCGCCGATGGTCAACGTCATGAGCAGACCGAGTGAGGGAAGACCCAGTTCGAACAGCAGGGTCGCGCGGGCGGTGCCGATCCGGTGGGCGACCCGGCGTGCGGCGAATGCCCCGGCTACGCCTCCGGCGCTGGTCGCCGCGATGACTACGCCGACCGCTCCCGGGGGCAGGCCCACGCCCCGTACCAGGAAGACCACTTGGATCGACTGGTATCCCATGAGGGCCAGGTTGGAGGCGGCTCCGAAGAGTGTGAACGTGCGGAGCCAGGGGTCGTAGGCGATCAACCGCAGGCCCTCGCGGACCTCACTGACCAGTGACGTGCGGCGGTGCCCGGTCCTGGTGGTGCGCGGCTCGCGATGCCGGATGCCTGTCAGGCACAGGAGGGAGACGTTCACCGCGCCTGCCAGCTGTGCGATCAGGCCGCCGGAGCCGAGCCCGGCGATCTGCGCGGCGGATGCGCTGCCATGCAGTTCGGCGTTGCCCTCGGGCTGCTCATCGGGGTCCAGAAGGGTGGGGAGATAGGCGGTGTACGCGGTCTGGAAGAACACCGTTGCCGTGCCTGTCAGCAGGGCGACGGCCAGCAGCAGCCCGATACTCAGCCGGCCGGACCACGCGGTGACCGGGACGGCGGCGAAGAGCACGAGGGAGACCGCGGCGGCTGAATCGCGGCTACGCCAGAGCAAGAGCCCTGTCACTCTCCACGGAGAGCGACAGGGCCTTTCGGTTGTGCCTCGCGCTGCGCGGGAGCCTCTCGCAATGTCCTGACCATGACCGCGTACAGCGGGGAGTCCTCGGAAGGCTTGGCCTCGTCGCGCTTTTCGTAGCCCCACTTCTCGTACAGGGCTTGCACCCTCGGGTGGGTAGCGTCGACCAGGAGGGTCACGAAGTCGACGTCGACGGATCGGATCAGTGCGTCGTGGATCTGTTGGGCCCGGCCGGTCCCCTGCCACCGGGGCACCACCATCAGCTCGGACAGAGCGAAGATGCGGCCGCGCACACCTCTGGGCCGGTCCGCCCCCTTCCACCAGCCGCCCGGTTTGAACCTCGAACCGTACGCGTACCCGACCGCCCCGCCGTCCTCCCAGCCCGAGACGCACAGCCAGTCCTCGCGCCCGGACCACAGGTCTACGTAGTACGAGAAGCGCTCGCGCGAGTGGAACGGGTCGGGCTCGTCCGCGTAGACATCGTCGTGTATGTCCAGGAGCAGGGAGCGCACGTTCGGGGCGTCGGCGTGCGTGTACGTTTTCAGATCCATCGGCGTGACTCCTCGATCCAGCTCACGACCTCGGATGCCTTCGTGCCCGTGGCCTCGATGACTTGGCGGGTGACGGCAAGCGTCCTCGTCGTACGCAGCGATCCGGACGCCGGCAGCAGCATCTCGTACGCGCGGCGTCCTGTTCCGGCGGCAAGCTCCGCCTCTCCTTGTCTTGCCTGGGAGAGCGACAGGTGCGCCGTATAAAGCGCCTTGTTGCGGACCATGTCGTCGGGGATCGCCGCAAGAGTGCGGTGGAGGCAGGACTCGGCCCGCTCGTGTTCCCCCAGTGCGGTCCAGACGTACGACGACAGGGCGTCGAATTCGGCTCGGTTGTAGAACGAGATCCACGCGGAGGGCTGTACGCCGTCGGCGCGTCCGAACGTCCTCTCCGCGAAGCTCATGGCACGCAGGGATTCGGTGGGCTGATGCAACCTGGCCAGGGCGTTGGCGTGCCGCATGTGTCCCAGCGACGCGTACAGCGGGTCGCGCCGGGCGGTCGAGTAACGCTTCATGACCTCGGCTCCGGCCGCCGCCTCGGCGTGGTTCTCGCGCTGGCTGGAGGTGAGCATCAGATGGTCCCACACGCGGTACATGGCTTCCCCGTCACGCGCCAGGCCCGCCAGAGGGAGGGCCTTGTCGAGGTGACAGCGGGCACGCCGTGGAGCACTTGCATCGATGGCGGCGAAGGCCGCCAGGCACGTGGCGTCGGAGGCGAGCCGGTACATCTGGCGACGCACGCGGTCCGAGGCGCCGCCGCCGGCGAGCGACGACTGGATGCGCGACGCGAGCTCGATGGCCTTGTTCTCGATCTTCCCCGCCCCGCCGAGCCGCGCGTCACCGCGCAGCAGCTCGGTGTACTCCAGATGAAACCGGTCGGCGTCGGCTTGTCCCAGCCGCGTGAGGCGCGGCGGGGCAGCAGCGGCGACGGCAGTTCCGGTCCCCGCGACAAGAAAGGTACGGCGGTGCACTGGATCCTCCGCTTGTACGGCGGTGGGTGGTGGGGCAAACCCTAAGTCCGCGACAAGGCAGCCGAATACCGCTTCGAGTGCGGCGCTCGTGCGGCCGATCGGTCTGCGGGTGCTGCCGTTGAGGAGGTTGCGCACTGTGCGAGCTGACACATCGCCCGGCCTCCCGCTGAGATCATCGAGCGCGATGTTCATCTGACGCGCTAATTCTTCCTGCGTCAGGCCGAGTTCATTCATCCGGCCTCTCAGGATGACGTTCACTCCCATGCCGCAGAACGTAGCCGGGCCGCTACGTCCGAGCCAGCCGTCGGGTAATGCGGACGTAAAGTTTTCCGGTTGGCAGTGGGCGACCAGGCGGCGACCTTTCCTGTTCAGTGCCGCCCGACGGTCGTTGACTGGTCACACGCCCCGGAGGTTGAAGGACGCTCCGGGCGGCTTCCCGAAGCAGCGACCACGCCCTGCCCGTGGCACGGCCCGCTGCGCCGACCCTCACCCGCAGGAGTGCGCGATGACCACGCCCCTCCCCGCCGACGAGCAGCCGGAGTACGGCGTCCCTAGCTCCGACCTGATGGCCCGCGCCCAGGAAGGGTTCGAGACTTTCCTCGACCGGTTCGAGGACGACGCCCCGTGCGAAGAGAAGGCCGCGCGATGACCACCGTCGGTCTCGGATCGTTCTTCCACGAGGACGATCATCCCTGGCTGCACCGGCAGGTCCGCGACATCGCGAACCGCGGCGAGGGCGAGCTCACCGCGATCGTTCACGAGAAGGCCAACGGACGGACTGTCCGCGTCGCGCACGTGCGGCCCGCCTCCGGGGTCGAGTGGACGACGTCCGCGGAGAACCTCCAGCTCATCACGTGAGACAGCGACCGACGGTTCTCGCGCACGCCGTCGCCGCCGCTCTCCTTACGGCCACCGCCGGTACGCCCGGCGGATGGCCCACCAACTTCCGCCCGGCCGGATCACCAGCCTGGGGCGGAAGCACCACCGGGCACCACTCACACATCGACGTAAGGAACACCACCATGATCGACGCCCACAGCGAGAACAGCGACACCAGCGCCGAGAGGAAGACGGTCGCGGTCGACCTCGGCGATGTCGCCGAACTGACCCAGGGCCAGGGTGGCGGGCAGTCGGAGGACAAGCGCCGCGCGTACAACTGCTGACCCCCGTCGCACGGGTGCGGCCCCAGCCTTCGGGTCGGGGCCGCACCTCCTTCGCAGGATCTGGAGGACACGTTGCCCATCGGCGGATTCAGCACCACCCGACCCGGCCTTCCTCGCCCACTCGGCGCGCAGAGCTTCACCACGTCATCTCTGTGGCGGCTCGGCAGCATTCCCATCCGCACAGCGCAGCGGCCCGGCCGCCGCATCCATGTCATCGGCTTGTGCGGAGCCACCGCCGCGGAGGTACAGACCCTCGCCGATTGCCCCGTGCCCACCCGCGCGACGTGGCAGTGGCCGGGCAACTACGCGATCCTGGAGGAGTTGGCACACGGGCTGGTCTTCCACACCGACACGGCCGCCGCACTGCCCCTGTACGCAGTCGTGTGGCAGGGGACCTGGGCGTGGTCGACGTCGGCCCGCTACCTCGGCGCCCTGGCAGGCGCTCACGTCGACACCAAGCGTCTGGCATGCGCGTTCCTCGCTCCATCCGTGCCCGTATTGGCCTCTGGCCGTACGTATTTCGCCGGAGTCGAACAGCTCCCACCCGGCAGCCGCATCGAACTGCCCGCCACCGGAGACCGGTACGTGTACAGCACCACATGGTGCCCCGACCCCCTCGACGGGCCGCCACCGCACCTGCGCCTGCGTAACGCCCTCACTGCCGCCGTACGTCTCCGCGCCGACACCGACCTCCTCAGCGAGGCTGCCGAGGACTACGCGGCCGCGCCCGACCCCCTACCGGGCCTGGACGCCTCGGTACGCATCCTCGTTGACGAGATCCGCGAGGTGGCACGTACGGCGGTGGCCGACGCCGAGCTGGCAGACGCCTGCGGAATCGATCTGCACAATCCATTCCTGGATGCCTCCGTGGTCGACGCGGTGCTAAGGACCCCAGTCGGTCTGCGTCCCGCTCCCTACGCCTACAAGCCGGTGCTGAAGCGGGCGTTCGCCGATCTCCTCCCCGCCGAACTGGTGGCCCGCACCACGAAGGGCGCCTTTGAGGCAGACCACTACGGCGGACTGCGCGCTGTCCTTCCCCAACTCCTCGACACCGGAGGCATGAACCTGGCCGCGCTCGGCCTGATCGACGCGAAGCGATTCCGTGAGCAGATCCGCCACGCCGCCGCCGGGGTCCCGATGCCGCTCGCGCACATCGAGCAGGCCCTGGCTGCCGATGCCTGGTTGCACACCATCACCCACACCCCTGATCCCGTGTGGGGCGCCCTGGTCCCCGGAAAGGTGGAGTAATGGAGCGATCCGTCGACTTCGGCCATGTGCAGGTCGTCATCGACTACGACACCGGCGGCGTGCGCTGCCTGATTCCGCCAGAGCCCGCCCCGTCGACCGCGCCGAAGGCGAGCTGGGGCAGCGCGGAGCATCCCGCCGGCCTCACCGTCCCCCGCGATACGTGGAGCTCCACCGCAGCCGCCGCCCTCTTCGGTGTCGTGGCGGTCAAAGCGGCGGGGAGGAAGGAATCCGCCATGCGACGTATCACCGACGCCGTCCGCGCGGCCACGTCGACAGCCACCCACCCCGCCACCCCCGAGCAGGCCGAGCGTGCCGTCCTCGCCGTGCGCCGGGCCGCCTGGTATTCACCTGCCCGCACCGCCTGTCTGGAGGAGTCGGCCGCCGCCGTGCTCCTCCTCGCCCTGCGGCGCCGGTCCGTCGTCTGGTGTCACGGTGTCGCGCCGGACCCCGTACGCCTGCACGCCTGGGTCCAGACTGGCGACGGAGCCCTCGCGGCCGAACCGGCGTCCACGCTCTTCTACACGCCCGTCCTGATGATCGGAGACACCCATGACTGAGCCGGCTCTGTGGCTGGCCACCGAGACGTGTGGCCTGGGCTCCTACCGTGCGGATCTGGTCGAGACGTACTGGAAGTGGGAGCAGGACCCGACCGTCATGGTCGGCTACGGCCGCCAGGTGCCCGAGTCCTTGGAGGCGCGTGCCGAGGGCATGCAGCACCAGCTCCGGGGGGCCAACTTCCGCTTCACCGTTTACGACCTGACGGAGCCCGAGCCCGTCCCGGTCGGCGTCACCACCCTCCTTCCCGACGAATCCGTACGCACCGCCGAGTTCGTCGTCATGCTGGCACGCGAAGCCCGTGGGCGCGGGCTCGGTGTCGAGGCGACTCGACTCACCCTCGACTACGCGTTCCACGTGGCCAGTCTGCGCATGGTGTGGCTCAAGGTGCTGGCCCCGAACGTGGCCGGGATCAAGGCGTACGAGCGTGCCGGGTTTCAGCACGCGGGGCGGCTGCGTGAGGGCGGGTACTGGCTCGGGCAGGTTTGTGACGAGGTGCTGATGGATGCACTGGCAGCGGACTTTAGCGGGCCTTCGGCGGTGCGGGCGCTCCTGGGCCGCGGCCGAACGGAGTGAGTCCTCACTCATTGACGGAGTGAGGACTCACTCCGTAAGGTCGGGTCATGACCGCATCCGAGGAGAGCACGACCGCCCGCCGCCGCGCCCCCGCCATGTCGCCGGAGCAGCGGCGCGCGATGATCATCCAGACGGCGATCCCGCTGATCGCCGAGTACGGCTCCGCCCTCACGACCGCGAAGATCGCCCGGGCCGCGGGCATCGGGGAGGGCACCATCTTCCGGGTCTTCGCCGACAAGGAGGAGCTGATGCAGGCGTGTGTGGCCGAGGCGCTGTCCCCCGAGCACGCGATCCGCGAGCTCGACGCGATCGATCTGGCCCAGCCGTTGCCCGACCGGCTCGTGGAGGCGGCCGAGGCGCTGCAGGCGCACATGGCCCGGATGGGCGCGATCCTCGGGTCGCTGGGGCATGGCGGCGGCAAACACCCCGGGCCGGTACGCGGTGCGGGGCGGAATGAGTCGTCGGCCCTGGTCCGTGCGGCCGTGGCGGAGTTGCTGGAGCCCGACCGGGCCGCCCTGCGCCGGCCCCCCGAGCAGATCGCGGCGCTCTTCTTCGGGCTGCTGTTCACGCAGCCGCGTACGGGGGACGAACCGGACCTCACCCCCCGGGAGCTGGTCGAGGTCTTCCTGCACGGAGCGGTCGCGGGGTAGGCGCGACGACGGGGCCCGGCGGCCCGGGGCCGGGGGCCGCTCGCCCCGGGCCCCGCGCCGCCCCCTCAGTGCCCGCCCGTCAGCTCTCCGCTCAGCGTGCGGTGCAGGTCCGCGCTCGGCTGGTTGAGGCCCACGATCTCGACCGTCTTGCCGCGCTGGGCGTACTTCGTCTCGATCGCGTCCAGGGCCGCGACCGACGAGGCGTCCCAGATGTGGGTGGCCGTGAGGTCGATGACGATCTTGTCGGGGTCGGTGGCGTACGCGAAGCGGGTGACCAGGTCGTTGGAGGAGGCGAAGAAGAGTTCGCCGGTGACGGAGTAGACGACCTGCCCGCCGTCCGGGTCCACGACCGCCGTGACGTCGGCCAGGTGCGCGACGCGGCGGGCGAAGATCACCATCGCGGTGACCGAGCCGACGACGACCCCGATCGCCAGGTTGGACGTGGCGACGACGATGGCGACGGTGATGACCATGACCACCGTCTCGCCCACCGGCATGCGGCGCAGGGTTTTCGGGGCGATGGAGTGCCAGTCGAACGTGGCGAAGGAGACCATCACCATCACCGCGACCAGCGCCGCCATCGGGATGTCGGAGACGACCGGGCCGAAGACGATGCAGAGGATCATCAGGAACGCACCCGCGAGGAACGTGGAGAGGCGGGTGCGGGCCCCGGAGACGCGGACGTTGATCATCGTCTGGCCGATCATGGCGCAGCCGCCCATGCCGCCGAAGAAGCCGGTGACGATGTTGGCGACGCCCTGGCCGACCGACTCGCGGGTCTTGTTGGAGCGGGTGTCCGTGATGTCGTCGACCAGCTGGGCGGTCATGAGGGATTCCATGAGGCCGACCAGCGCCATCGCCAGGGCGTACGGGGCGATGGTCGTCAGCGTGTCCAGCGTGAACGGCACGTCGGGCAGGCCGGGCACGGGGAGCGAGGAGGGCAGGTCGCCCTTGTCGCCCACCGTCGGGACCGCGATGCCGGCCGCCACGGTGATGACGGTCAGGATCACGATGGAGACCAGGGGCGCCGGGACCACCCGGGTGACCTTCGGGAAGAAGACCATCAGGAGCAGCCCGCCGCCGATCAGCGGGTAGACCGCCCAGGGCACGTCGTGCATCTCGGGAACCTGGGCGATGAAGATCAGGATCGCCAGGGCGTTGACGAAGCCGGTCATCACGGAGCGCGGCACGAACCGCATCAGCTTGGCGACGCCCAGGGCGCCCAGCGCGATCTGGAAGACGCCCGCCAGGATCACGGTGGCGACCAGGTATCCGAAGCCGTGTTCGCGGTTGACCGGGGCGATCACCAGGGCGACGGCGCCCGTCGCGGCGGAGATCATCGCCCGGCGCCCGCCGACGATCGAGATCGTGACCGCCATCGTGAAGGCGGCGAAGAGGCCGATCGCGGGGTCCACCCCGGCGATGATCGAGAACGAGATCGCTTCGGGGATGAGGGCCAGCGCGACAACGAGTCCGGCGAGCACCTCCGTACGCCACACCTTGGGGTCGGAGATCCAGTCGGGCTTGAGGGCGCGCAGCCGGAAGGCGGACGTGGTCGAGGGCGGTGCAGAGGACAAGAGGGCGTACCTGTCGGTCGGGCGCGCCCGTGGGAGAGGGCGTGCGGAGGTAGACAGCGGGGAAGGCGGGTTCCGGCGGACGCGTGCGTACGCGCCGGGGCCGGGGTCGGCCCAGGGGCGGGTCCGGCAGGTCGGCGCGCGGACGGGGCCCGGAGGCTCAGGGGTGAGGGGTCACGGCGGGCAGGCGGCGGTGCGGGGCGTCGTCATGCGCATCCGCTCGCTCGCTCTCTGTCCACCGGAATTCGGGGCGCTCCCCCGGCCCGCACAACCACGTGCGGAGCCCGTACGCGCGTGCGCGCGCTGCGGGGTGCCCAAGCCACTGTACCTTCCCGCCCGGCCCCCGTAGGGTCGTGTCCGTGAACACCGGACCGGCGATACGCCATACACGGAACGGCTACCCGGTGGTGGGCTGAGCCCCCGCCGTGGCCCCGCCGGCTGTTCCGTACGCCTGGCGCGAGGGCCCCCTCGGCTCGTACACCGTACGCATCCACTGTGTCGAGCCGAAGAGAGCACGAGGTCGTCAACCATGTCCGTTGCGTTCAACCACACCATCGTCGCCGCCGTGGACCGCCATGCGTCCGCGCGGTTCTTCCGGGAGCTGCTGGAGCTGGACGAGGCCCCGTCCTGGGGGCCGTTCGTCAATGTCCGGCTGGAGGGCGGCGTGCTGCTCCAGTTCGCGGAGCCGCCGGTGGAGATCCAGATGCAGCATTACGCGTTCCTCGTGGACGACGAGATGTTCGACCGGGCCTACGGGCGGCTGGTCGAGGGCGGGGTCGAGCACTGGGCCGATCCGCAGATGAAGCGGCCCGGGAAGACCAACACCGAGCACGGCGGGCGGGGGGTCTACTTCAAGGACCCGGCCGGGCACGCGATCGAGCTGATCACCCGGCCGTATCTGTAGGCGGACAGCCGGACGGACCCCGGGGGGTCGCGGTGCGGGGCCGGAGCGCGGAGGGTGGGGGGATGAGTGAGCAGGTTCCGCCCGGCGGTCCGGTCCCGCCGCCGCCCCGGCGGCGGATGTGGCCGTGGGTGCTGCTGCTGGTCGCCGTGGTGCTGGCCCTCGCCGCGGGGGCGGTCATGGCGGTGCTGTCGGACGTGCTCCGCTCGGAGGGCTCGCGGAAGGTGCACATCCGGTACGAGGTGACGGGGACGGCGCGCGACGTGGTGCTGACGTACAGCACCTGGCGGGGTGAGGAGCTGTCGACCGGGCGGCTGGCGCTGCGGTCGCTGCCGTGGGCCGGGGAGTTCGACACCAAGGGCTTCCTGAGCGGCGGCTCGTTCGTGGTGAGTGTGGGCCGGGGCGGCGGTGACGTGTCGTGCGCGGTCACCGTGGACGGCGGCACGCGGCGTACGGACTCGGCCTCGGGTGCGTACGCGACGGCGACCTGCGACGGGTACTGAGGGGCGAGCCCCGGAAGGACTGCTTCCGGGACCCGCCCCGTCGGTCTGGGGTCAGCGGCCGTAGCGGATGAGGGCGCGGACCATGCGGCAGGTGATGTCGGACGGCGGGTGGATGCCGAGGCGCGCGGCGGTCGTGCGTATGCGGGCGTTGTTCGCGCTGGACGGGAGGTAGACGCCGGTGTCGAGCAGGGCGATGGCGAGGCGCATCGCCTTCAGCCGGCGGTTGTGCGAGACGTACCACTCGCGGGGGCGGCCGGCGGGGAGCGGCTTCTTGGTCAGGGGCTGGTGCAGGGGCTTGTCGAGCGGCTTGGTCGTGACTGCGGCAACGGCCATGGGCTACCTCCTGGCACGGTGGCGGAACTCTTCGGAAACCCTCACGAACTGACTCCCATTCTACCGGTCCGCACTGACAATCGCCCCTGGCCAGAGGGGTTTTCGGCCGCTCCTACGAGGTCCGTCCCGTACCGTTGGCCCCATGGAGATCTGGATCAATCCCGCGTGTTCCAAGTGCCGCAGCGCGGTGCGGCTGCTCGACGCGGAGGGGGCCGACTACACGGTCCGCCGTTACCTGGAGGACGTGCCGTCGCCGGACGAGATCCGGGCGGTGCTCGACCGGCTCGGCCTCGAACCGTGGGACATCACGCGGACCCAGGAGGCGGACGCGAAGGAGTTGGGCCTGAAGGACTGGCCGCGTGAGGCGGATGCCCGGGAGCGGTGGATCACCGCGCTCGCCGAGCACCCGAAGCTGATCCAGCGGCCGATCATCACGGCGGAGGACGGCACGGCGGTCGTGGGCCGCACGGACGAGGCGGTCCGGGACGCGCTGGGGCGTAGCTCCTAAGGCGTGTTCCGCGGGGATCCGCCGGACAGGCCCTGGGCCAGGAACTCGCCCATCCGGCGGTTGAGTTCCGGGGCCGTCGGGGCGTGCAGGGGCAGTGCGTGGTGGGAGACGTCCGGGAGGACGGACGTCTCCGCCCTCGGCAGCAGCCGGCGCGCGGCGGCGGCCGTCTTCGCCGCGTCGTGGGCGCGGCTGTCACCGGCGAGCAGGATCAGCGTCGGTACGTCGAGGGCGCGCAGGGCCTTTGGCTCGGGGCGGGGGCCGGTGACCGGGCGGGCCGCGGGGAAGCCGGCCGCCGCCTCCCGGAGCCGCAGCCAGTGGGGTTCGAGCGCGGCGCCGCCGGTCTCCCAGGTCAGGAAGGCGCGGGTGCGGGCGGCGTTCGGGCGGAGCAGCATCGGCAGGGCGTGCAGCAGGTAGCCGGGGCGGAATCCGCCGAAGCAGCCGGTGGGGTCGAGGAGGATGAGCCTCCGCAGCCGGTCGGGCGCGTGCAGGGCGTAGTGGAGGGCGATCCAGCCGCCGTACGAGTGGCCGGCGAGGGCGACCGGTCCGGTGGCGCGCAGGCCGTCCAGCAGGGCGTCGAGCCAGCCGCAGAGGTCGGCGACGCTGCGGATGGGGCGCTCCCCCGGCGTGCTGCGGCCCGGCTCTCCGATGAGGTCGGCGGCGTGGACGCGGTGGGTCCGGCCGAGGGCGGCGGCCTGGGCGTGCCAGGCGGTGGAGGTCGCGCCGCCGCCGGGCAGCAGGATCAGGGGCGGGGCGTCCTCGGGGCCGTAGCTGTTGAGGTGGGTGGTGCCGTAGGGGGTGGGGACCGTGGTCGGCGCGGTGCCGGGCGGCCAGGTGGCCGCGACGGTCGCGTCGTAGGCGGCGAGGAAGGCCGCGTCGGCGGTCGTCGCGGGCGGGGTGGGTGTCATGGGCGCTCCCTGGACTCCGTACGCCTGGATATTATCTCGCTGAGCGAGACAATAGCGGGAGGTGCCGGAGATGACCGAGCAGGGGCCGGAGTTGGAGATCGTCCATCTGCTGCGGAAGGTGACGTCCGCATTCGGGCTGCGCCAGGCGGAGTTCGCGGCCCGGCACGGGATGCATCCGACGGATGTACGCGCCCTGGTGTGCCTGCTCGACGCGGAGCGCGAAGGGTCGGGGGTCACCGCCGGGCGGCTGGGGGCGGAGCTGGGGCTGAACTCGGCGGGCACCACGTCGCTCATCGACCGGCTGGAACGGCTGGGGCATCTGACGCGGACGCGGGACGAGCGGGACCGGCGGCGGGTGCTCCTGCGGGTGACGCCGCGGGCGGTGGAGCTGGGCTGGGCGGCGTTCGGCCCGGCGATCGGGAGCGCGGTGGCGCTGCTGCGGGAGTTCGACGCCGAGGAGGCCGCGGCGGTGCGGCGGTTCCTGGAGGGATTCCTCGCCGCGGTGTCGGAGGAGGGAGGCGGCGGGGCGGGTTCCGCCGCCTGACCCCGCCCCGCCGCCCAGGTGTATTGACCCGCAGTCAGCAACGCTCGTGAGCCCTACGCCTAGGGCGTGTTTCGAAAGTAGCGCCGTCCGCCCGTAGGGCGGGTCCGGCGGCGTCTGGTGCGTGCGATCGCAAGGCGGAGGGTCGCCCCGATACTGGTTGTATCGGGGTGATCCCGACAACGCGGCGAGCGTGCGTGCCAGGCGTCGCCGGACAGGCGGGACTTTCGAAACACGCCCTAGGCGCCGTGTGCCTGGGCCTCCGCCTCCGCCAGGAGCTCCGTCAGCCGGAGGCCGAACCGCACGTCGCAGGGGTGGGCCTCGCCCGTACGCACCGAGGCGATCAGCGCGTCCACGGCCGCCGCGAAGGCGTCCACCGCCCCGTCCCACCTCGGCAGCTCGGCGACGCCGTGCTCGCCCCGCAGGACGACCTCGACCCCGGCTGCGGCCACCGGCGCGCCGAGGGTCAGGGTGACCGTGCTGGACGCCCCCGAGGTGTGGCGCAGGACCAGGTGGTGGGCGTCGGCGGGGCCACGGACGGCGGTCAGCTCGGTGACGTCGCCCAGGACCGGGAGCAGGACCGAGAGGGCGTGCGGGCCGACGTCCCAGAGGCCGCCCCGCTCGCGGCGCCAGGGGGACGCGGCGTAGTCGCTGTCGGTGCCGGGGGCCCAGAGCGCGGCGATCCACTCGGCGCGGGCGGTGAACCAGTCGCCCGCCGCGGCTTGCTCGGCGATCCAGGCGGCGGGCCGCGGGGCGAACCTGAGCGTGCAGAACACGACGGAGGCCACCCGGGCCTGCTCGGCGGCCTCGGCGACCTCGCGGGCGCCGGCGACCGTGGTGGCGACCGGCTTGTCCAGGATCAGGTGGCAGCCGGCCGCGGCGGCGCGGGCGGCCAGCGGGGCCTGCACGTCCGGCGGCAGCGCGAAGGCGACGGCGT
>NZ_JAAGNI010000140.1 GCF_010550605.1 Streptomyces sp. SID9727 | reverse complement strand
CCGGGCCCGCGCCGCCCGCGAGCACGTCCAGCGGGCCGGCGCGGTGGATCTCCGCGCCGCGCACGGGGTGGACCGCCGGCCCGGCCCCGTACGCACGTGTGACCGCGTCCCGTTCCACCGGGACCGCGGTCACGACGAGTACACGCACGTCAGTCGGTCTTCTCCAGCTTGAAGTGCCAGATGCCGATCACCTTCGCGCCCTTGGTCTCCACGATGCTGATCTGCGTGTTCTTCGGGGCCGGCTCGCCCGTCTGGCTCTGGCTGGAGAAGAAGGCGCTGCCCGAGATGGACCGGTAGGTCTTCTTGAACGGCTCCGGCTCGCCGCGCTGGCCCTCGATGAAGAGCGTCCAGCCGTTGTCCGCGACCTCGGGGTCGACCCCGAAGTGGACCGTGTCCGACATCGAGACCTTGACGGTCTTCTCCGCCTTCTTGTTGAGGCACTTCTCGGCCTCGGAGTTCTTGAGGGCGTCGCCGTCGTTGTAGCAGGCGGCCTCGGAGCTCACCGAGTTGTCGCCGACCGTCACGGTGGCGAGCGGCGTCGGCTTGTCGCAGGCGGAGAGGACGAGGAGTCCCGCGGACACGGCACCAAGAGCGACGCCGATTCGACGGCCCTTACCGGAGAAGAACGCAACGGTCATGGGCCGAAGGCTATCGGTCGCTCCCGCTCACGCCACGCGGGGGTGCGGCGAGCCGCGCCGCGCGGCGCCCAGCAGCCCCCGTACGGAGGCGGAGGCGCCCAGTGCCAGCAGCCCGGCGGCGACGGACATGCCCAGTACGCCGTTGAGGGGGAGGGCGATACCGATCGCGCCGCCCACCACCCAGGCCATCTGGAGCAGCGTCTCGGAGCGGGCGAACGCGGAGGTCCGCACCTCTTCCGGCACGTCGCGCTGGATCATCGCGTCGAGCGACAGCTTCGACAGCGCCTGCGTCAGGCCCGCCGTCGCGGCGAGCGCGGCCACCATGACCGTCGAGAAGAAGACCGCGGCCAGGACCGCCACGCCCAGGGCCAGGCCCAGCACCGAGGCGACGATGATCTCCGGGCCGCGCGCCCGCAGCCAGGAGCCCACCGCCGTGCCCAGCGCGTTGCCCACGCCCGCCGCCACGCCGACGATGCCCAGGGAGATCGCGGCGCTCTGCCCGGCGAGGGGGTGCTCGCGCAGCAGGAACGCCAGGAAGAAGATCAGGAACCCGGAGAGCGCGCGGTGCGCCGCGTTGGCCTGGAGGCCGTGCAGCACGGACGGCCCGACCGACCGCAGCCCCGGCCGCCGCTCGCGGCCCTTGGCCCCGGACTTGCTCCCGGATTTGGTCCCGGACTTGGCTTCCGCCTTGGTGGAGGGCGGTCGCGGCGCGCTCTCGCCGTGCGGCGGTACGAGCTGCGCCCGGCGCTCGCCCTTCGCCGAGTCCACCTTGGGCGGCAGCGTGAACGCCAGCATTCCACCGCCGACGAAGATCGCGCACGCGCCGTACAGCGGCCACTGCGGGCCGATCGTCTGGAGCCCCGCCCCGACGGGCGCGGCGGCCCCGGTGGCCAGCAGCCCGGCAAGGGTCACCCGCGAGTTGGCCTTCACCAGCGAGAACTTCGGCGGCAGCAGCCGGGGCACGACGGCGCTGCGCACCACCCCGTACGCCTTCGAGCAGACCAGCACGCCGAGCGCCGCCGGGTACAGCTCCAGGCCGCCGGTGGCGACGGCGCCCGACATGGTCAGCGCCAGCACCGCCCGCGCCAGCATGGAACCCGCCATCGCGGCGCGGCGGCCGTGCGGCAGGTGGTCCAGGAGTGGGCCGATGACCGGGGCCAGCAGGATGAACGGCGCCATCGTCACCGCGAGGTACAGCGCGACCCGGCCGCGCGCCTGGTCCGTCGGTACGGAGAAGAACACGGTGGACGCGAGCGCGACGGTGATCATCACATCGCCCGCGCCGTTCACCGCGTGCAGCTCGATCAGCTTGCCGAGGCCGCTCTCGCCGGCGCCGTGCGCGTGCGTCGCCCTGCGGATGCCCCGGGCGGCGCCGGTGAAGGGGAGGCGCAGGGCATGACCGATCGACCGGCCCGCACTGCGGAGCGGGCCGGGACCGTCGTGCGACCTGGCAGAAGCCACTTGGTCATAGTGCCCCAGGACCGGGCCGGGCGAACCGGTCTCCCGGCGGCGCGCGGCCGGGACCGCCCCGTCGGGTCAGTGCCCGGCCGGGCCCCGGGGCGCGGCGCGAAGAGGGGAACGGCCGTGCTCGGGGCGCGGCGTGAGGCGGGGAACGGTCGGGTGCGGAGGCCGGTCCGGGGTGCGGATACGGCGGCGTTTCGGACGGCAGGTGGGCGGGGAGCGGCGGAGAGGGTAGCGTGCGTAGCGCGCCACCGGCGGTTGTTCTCGGCCGCGCGCCTCTCGGCGATCCCGCAGAATGGATCGTGGAAGGCGTGCCCGAGCTCGGCTCAACGGGTGTGGACGTCGACGCGGCCCCCAGGTCCGCTCCGTCCGCGACCGTATGGCCGAAATCGATGGTCGATGTGTTGGCGCGCTCGTGAGACTGGCGTAGGAGAGAAGCGAGACCTGTGAGTGCTGCGACGACGCGAGGCCGTACGGCCCGTACCGCCCGTACCCCCGCTCCCGACCGTCTGTGCGCCGAGGCGGTAGACCTCGCCCGCGCGGCGGCGGAGGAGGCGGCCGCGCCGGGGGTCGTGGGTGAGCATGTGGCGGTGGTCTCCGAGGGGGACCGGGTCGTCACGCACTACTTCGAGTGCAAGGACCCCGGCTACCGGGGCTGGCGCTGGGCCGTGACGGTCGCCCGCGCCTCCCGCGCGAAGAACGTCACGCTGGACGAGACCGTGCTGCTGCCGGGCAGCGACGCGCTGCTCGCGCCGGAGTGGGTGCCGTGGAGCGAGCGGCTGCGGCCGGGCGACATGGGGCCGGGCGACCTGCTGCCGACCGAGGCGGACGACCTCCGGCTGGAGCCGGGGTACACCGGCGCGGACGAGGTCCCGCCGAACTCGGCGGTCGCGGCGGTCACCGGTGAGCTGGCCGACGTCGTCGACGTGGAGGACGCGGAGCTGACGACGCGCCCGGCGGCGCCGCGCCGCGGGTCGATCGCGGCGGTCGCGGAGGAGCTGGGCCTGCGGCGGGCGCGGGTGCTGTCCCGTTACGGGCTGCACGCGGCGGCGGACCGCTGGGACGAGGAGTTCGGCCCGAAGACGCCGATGGCGCAGGCCGCGCCGGCGTCGTGCGCCTCGTGCGCCTTCCTGATGCCGCTGGCGGGCTCGCTGCGGCAGGCGTTCGGTGTGTGCGCGAACGAGTTCGGCCCGGCGGACGGGCATGTGGTGTCGCTGTCGTACGGGTGCGGGGGGCACTCGGAGGCGGCGGTCATGCCGAAGCCGCCTGCGGCGGTGCCGCACCGGCTGGACACGGTTCGGGTGGACGAGTACCCGCTGCACGGTGAGGCTCCCGGCTCCGGGGGCTCGGAGGAGCCGGGGCCCGCGTAGCCGGGCGGGCGCCCGGGCCCACGCGGGCTCGGGCTGCTCCGGTGGCCGGGTTCCGTCCTCGAGCGCCGGACGGGCTTGGTGCGGCCGGTGTCGTGCTCAAGCGCCGCGTGGGCTTTGAGGACCGGGGGGCCCGTGTCCCGCGTAGTCCCAGCCCGTCCGGCGATGGAGGACGGAACCCTTGGGATGGGGATCGCGCGCCCCCGGGGGACGGCGAGTCGGAGGGCCCGGGCGGTACCCGGTAGCTTCGCGGGGTACGCGTTACCGGCACCGGCAGAGGGAGTACCCCCATGGGCATCAACGCGACGGAGGGCGACCCGTTCGGCACCGCGCGGCTGCGGCGTGGCGTGCTCGCCGCCTGGGGCGCGGGACCGGCCCGGTTCCGGGAGGACGCCAACGCCGAGGAGGACCTCGCGCTCGGCGGCTACCGCGACCGCCTCGTGGTCGAGCTGGCCCAGAACGCCGCCGACGCCGCCGCCCGCGCCGGAGTCCCCGGCCGCCTCAGGCTCACCCTGCACCCGGCAGGGAACGGCACCCCCGCCGTACTCGCCGCCGCGAACACCGGCGCGCCCCTGGACGCCACCGGCGTCGAGTCTCTGTCCACGCTGCGCGCGTCCGCGAAGCGCGAGGGGCACGAGGGCGCCGTGGGCCGGTTCGGCGTCGGGTTCGCCGCCGTGCTCGCGGTGAGCGACGAGCCGGCGGTCACGGGCCGGCACGGCGGCGTCCGCTGGTCCCTGGCGGAGGCCCGCGAACTCGCCCGGGAGGCCGCCGTCGGCAGCCCCGGCCTGGGCGACGAGCTGCGCCGCCGCGACGGCCACGTACCGCTGCTGCGCCTCCCGCTGCCCGCCGAGGGCACCGCGCCCGACGGCTACGACACCGTCGTCGTGCTCCCCCTGCGGGACGGCGTCGCCGAGGACCTGGTCGAACGGCTGCTGGCCGCCGTGGACGACGCCCTGCTCCTCACGCTCACCGGCCTGGAGGAGGTCGTCGTGGAGACCCCGGAGGGCGTACGCACGCTCCGCCGCTCCCAGCACGGCCCGTACACGCACATCGAGGACTCCGCGCACGGCACGCACCGCTGGCGCACCGCCGTCCACCAGGGCCCGATCGAGCCCGCCCTGCTCGCCGACCGTCCGCTGGAGGAACGCCTCCGCCCGCACTGGTCGGTGACCTGGGCCGTCCCGGTGGACGCGGACGGCGCCCCGGTCCACCCCCGTACCGCACCCGTCGTCCACGCGCCGACGCCCACCGACGAACCGCTCGGCCTGCCCGCGCTGCTCATCGCCTCGCTCCCGCTGGACACCACCCGCAGGCACCCCGCCCCCGGACCGCTCACCGACTTCCTGGTGCGGCGCGCCGCCGACGCGTACGCGGAGCTGCTCGGCGACTGGGAGCCGGTGTCCGTCGCGACGATCTCCCTGGTCCCGGGCCCCCTCGGGCAGGGCGGGCTGGACGGCGCGCTGCGCGGCGCGATCCTGGAACGGCTGCCCCGCGTGGCGTTCCTGGAGCCCGCCGCCCCGCGCGACCCGGCCGCCGAGCCGGCGGGCTGGGACGGCTGGGACGGGGACGAGGGCGTCCGCAAGGACACCGTCGGGCTGCGCCCCGTCGAGGCCGAGGTGGTGGAGGGCGCCGGCGCGCTGACGGTCGCCGTGCTGGCCGAGGTGCTGCCGTGCCTGCTGCCGGCCGGTCTGGAACGGCGTGTCGAGCTGCGTACGCTCGGCGTCGCCCGCGTCCCGCTGACCGAGGCGATCGACCGGCTGGCCGGCCTGGAACGCGAACCCGCCTGGTGGCGCCGGCTCTACGACAGCCTGGCCGGGGTGGACCCGGACCGGCTCTCGGGGCTCCCGGTGCCCCTGGCGGGCGCCACCCCGGATGCCCCGCCCCGTACGACCATCGGCCCCCGCCAGGTCCTCCTCCCGCTCCCCGACGCCCTGTCCGGGCCCGTCCTCGACCGCCTCGGCCGGCTCGGGCTCAAGGTCGCGCACCCGGACGCCGCGCACCCGCTCCTGGAGAAGCTGGGGGCCCTTCCCGCCACGCCGCGCGCCGTGCTGACGACTCCGCAGGTGCGGGCGGCCGTCGCCGGGTCGCTGGACGCGGGCGAGATCTGGGACGAGGACGCGCTCGACGGCGACGAGCTGGTGGAGACCGTGCTCACGCTGGTCCGCGACGCCGCCCTGGAGCCCGGCGAGGAGCCCTGGCTCGGCGCTCTCGCGCTGCCCGACGAGGACGGCGAACTCGCCCCCGCCGGGGAACTCGTGCTGCCGGACAGCCCGTTCGCCGGGGTCATGCGCGAGGGCGAACTCGCCCTGTGCGACGCGGAGCTGGCCGAGCGCTGGGGCGAACAGCCGCTGACCGCCTGCGGGGTGCTCGCCACCTTCGCGCTCGTACGGGCCACCGATGTCGTCCTCGACCCGGACGAACTGGAGCCGCGCGACGGCGACTTCGCGGAGCCGGACGACGCCGGCCTGCTCGACGCGGTGGACGTGTGGTGCGAGGACATCCTCGATCAGCTGCCGGACAGCCCGGTGCCGCCGGTCGCCACCGAGCTCGTCGCCGTACGCGACCTGGACCTGGTGGACGACGACGCCTGGCCGCAGGCCCTCGCGATGCTCGCGCGGCCGCCGCTGCGGGACGCGCTCACCCAGCCGGTCCGGGTGCTGCTCCCGGACGGCACCACGGAGTCCGTCCGCCCGTACACCGCCTGGTGGCTGCGCGGCCACCCGGTGCTCGACGGCCGCCGCCCGGCGGGCCTGCGCGCCCGCGGCGGCGACCCCCGGCTCGCGGGGCTGTACGACTCCGCCGACGCGACCGGCTTCGAGGACGCCGAGGTGCTGCGCGCCCTGGGCGTACGGACCTCGGTCGACGCCCTCCTGGACGAGCCGGGCGGGGCCGCCGAGCTCCTGGGCCGGCTCGCCGACGAGGACCGCCCGGTCACCGCCGTCCACCTGCACGCGCTGTACACGGCGTTGTCCGCGCTCGACCCGGAACAGGTGACGCTGCCGGACGAGTTGCGGGCGGTCGTGGACGGCGAGGTGCGGGTGGTCGACGCGGCGGACGCGGTGATCGCGGACGCACCTGACCTGCTGCCGCTCACCGGCGGGCTGCCGCTGCTGCCGGTCGCCCCGGCCCACGCGGCGGAGCTGGCCGAACTGTTCCAGGTGCGGCGGCTCGGCGAGAGCGTGGAGGCCGGGGTCACGAGCGACGGCGAGGAGCACGAGGTGCCCGAGTCCGTGCGCGTCCTGCTGGGACCCGCCACCCCGGACACGTACGTCGAGCACGCCGAACTCCGCGCGGGCGGCGTGGAACTGGACTGGCGGCGCACCCCGGACGGGGTGGTGCACGCCTCGACCCTGGAGGGCGTCGCGGCCGGCCTGGCCTGGGCCTCCGGACAATGGCCCCGCCGCTTCGAGGTGGCGGCGCTGCTCGAAGACCCGTCCCGTACGCGGGAGCTGGCCCGGGACCGCTGGTTCGACTGAGCGGTGGCTCCTGCCGCCGGGCCGTACACCGGAGGCCGCCACACCCGTGGTATCTACACCGGTATGGGCGGCCTCCGCGGAATCTTCATATCCTGCACAACCGTTCACATCGTTCACCCGTCTGGTCTGTCGAGTCGTCCCGACTCGACAGACCATCGGCCCGTACGGTCCGCGTGCGGACCGGGCCCTTTCCCGCGGGGAAACACACATGCGCATGCGCACAACCGTCGCCGTCGCCGTCGGCACCCTGGCTCTGACCGCCCTCGCCGTGCCGGCCGCCCAGGCCGACGGCGGTTACGGCGACACCGCCATCACCAAGGTCACGGTCAACGGCGGCAAGAACGTGGTCGTCGGCACCAGCCTGGTCAAGAAGTTCACCGTCTCCGTGACGGCGAAGGACGACTCCGGGATCGAGGGCGCCGACATCAGCGTGCACGGGCCGGGCTTCGGCTACCTGTCCAGCAGGACCACGTGCTCCGGCAGCACCTGCTCGGCGACGTTCACCGTCGACCCGAAGGTCGACCTCCCGTACTCCAACGACTACGCGGGGACCTGGTACGTGGACGCGTGGGTGGACGCCAGGGACGGCGACTACGTCTGGACGGAGAAGGCCCGCTCCTTCAAGTTCCAGAGGGCGTCGCGGCAGACCGTCAACGCCTCCCCCGAGCCCGTCAGGAAGGGCAGGACCATCACGGTCACCGGCTGGCTCTCGCGTGCCAACTGGGACGACTTCAAGTACCACGGCTACACGAACCAGTCCGTGAAGCTGCAGTTCCGCAAGAAGGGCAGCAGCACCTACACCACGGTGAAGACCGTCAAGACGAACAACAAGGGCGACGCGAAGACCACCGTCAAGGCGTCGGTCGACGGCTACTGGCGTTACAGCTTCGCCGGTACGTCCACCACCCCGGCCGCCACCGCCACGGGTGACTATGTCGACGTGAAGTAGTCCGGCCAGGGCCGCCGTTTCACCCTCCGAAGCGGCGGCCCACCAGCCGCCACGCGTACTCCAGCGCCACCGACGCCACGACCGCGATGCCCACCGCCGTCCACGGCATCTGGCTGCCCACCAGCTTCAGCGCGAAGAAGTCCTGGAGCCACGGCACCGCGAGCACCACCAGGAACGCCAGGCCCATCGCGGCCACCAGGCAGATCCGCCACCAGGTGTAGGGGCGGGCGATGATCGCCAGGACCCACATCGAGACCAGGAACAGCGTGAGCGTGGCCGCGCTCGTCTCCGCGTCCAGCGCGCCCGCACCGGAGTAGTGGTGCCCGGCGAGCAGGTACGTCACGAAGGTCGCGGCGGCGGCGATGACGCCAGAAGGGATCGCGTACCGCATGACGCGGCGCACGAAGTGCGGCTGCGCGCGCTCCTTGTTCGGGGCGAGGGCCAGGAAGAACGCCGGGACGCCGATCGTCAGCGTGGACAGCAGGGTCAGATGGCGCGGCAGGAACGGGTACTCGACCTGGAAGCAGACCACCAGGACGGCGAGCAGCACCGAGTACACGGTCTTCGTCAGGAACAGGGTGGCGACCCGGGTGATGTTGCCGATCACGCGACGGCCCTCGGCGACCACGGACGGCAGGGTCGCGAAGCTGTTGTTCAGCAGCACGATCTGGGCGACCGCGCGCGTCGCCTCGGAGCCCGAGCCCATGGAGACGCCGATGTCGGCGTCCTTCAGGGCGAGGACGTCGTTGACGCCGTCGCCGGTCATCGCGACCGTGTGGCCGCGCGACTGGAGGGCGGCGACCATCTCCCGCTTCTGCTGCGGGGTGACCCGGCCGAACACCGCGTTCTGTTCCATCGCGGTGGCCATCTCGTCCTTGTCCTCCGGCATCCGGCGTGCGTCCAGCGGGTGATCCGCGCCCTCCATCCCGAGCTTCGCGGCCACCGCGCCGACCGAGACCGCGTTGTCGCCGGAGATCACCTTCGTGGCGACCCGCTGCTCGCCGAAGTACGCGAGGGTCCGCCCCGCGTCGGGCCGCAGCCGCTGTTCCAGCACGACGAGGGCGGCCGGCTCCGCCCCCTCGGCCGCGTCCGGCGCGTCCAGCTCGCCCCGCGCCCGGGCGAGCAGCAGCACCCGGAGGCCCTGTTCGTTGAGGTGCCCGATCTCCGCGAGCGCCGGGTCGTCCTCGGGCAGCAGCACGTCGGGCGCACCGAGCAGCCAGGCGGAGGAGGCGCCGCCGTCCTCGGTGAACGCGGCGCCGCTGTACTTGCGGGCGGAGGAGAAGGGCAGCGTTCCGGTGGTCGTCCAGCCGCCGTCCGCCGGGGCCGGGTAGGCGTCGATGATGGCCTGGAGGCTGGCGTTCGGCCGGGGCTCGGACGCGCCGAAGGACCCCAGGACGCGGCGCAGATACGGTTCCTCGGAGCCGCCCAGCGCACGCAGCTCCGTGACGTCCATGCCGCCCTCGGTGAGCGTGCCGGTCTTGTCCAGGCAGACGACGTCGACCCGGGCCAGGCCCTCGATGGCGGGCAGCTCCTGCACCAGGCACTGCTTGCGGCCCAGGCGTACGACGCCGATCGCGAAGGCCACCGAGGTCAGCAGGACCAGGCCCTCCGGGATCATCGGGACGATCCCGCCGACGGTGCGGGCGACGGAGTCCTTGACGTTGTGCTCCTTGACCACCAGCTGGCTGATCACCAGGGCGGTCGCGGTCGGCACCATCATCCAGGTGATGTACTTCAGGATGGTCGAGATGCCGCTGCGCAGCTCCGACCGGACGAGCGTGAAGCGGGACGCCTCCTCGGCGAGCTGGGCGGCGTACGCCTCGCGCCCGACCTTCGTCGCGGTGAACGCGCCGCCGCCGGCGACGACGAAGCTGCCGGACATCACCGTGTCGCCGGTCTTCTTGAGGACCGGGTCCGCCTCGCCGGTGAGCAGGGACTCGTCCACCTCCAGGCCGTCCGCCTCGGCGACCGTGCCGTCCACGACGACCTTGTCCCCGGGGCCCAGCTCGACCAGGTCGCCGAGGACGATCTCCGATGTGTGGATCCCGGCGGACTTCCCGTCGCGCCGGACGACGGGTTTCGACTCACCGATGACCGCGAGGCTGTCCAGCGTCTTCTTGGCCCGCCACTCCTGGACGATGCCGATACCGGTGTTGGCGATGATCACGAAGCCGAACAGGCTGTCCTGGATCGGCGCGACGGCCAGCATGATGACCCAGAGCACGCCGATGATCAGGTTGAACCGGGTGAAGACGTTGGCCCGGACGATCTCGGCCAGCGACCGCGAGGACCGCACCGGTACGTCGTTGACCTCGCCCCGCGCTATGCGCTCGGCGACCTCGGCCGCCGTCAGCCCGCGTCCGGGAGCGCCGGCGCGCTGCTCCCCGGGAAGTTCGGATGCCCTCTGCGTCATGGTTCCGACGGTACGGGCGGACGGTGCGGGGCACCCGCCGGAGCGGACGAAGACCGTACCGGGGGAGGACGCGAATCGTCCCGTGGTTGTACGGGGGCTCAGTCGCCCTGGGCCGCCGCGGCGGCGGCCGCGCGCTTGAGGGCCGCGTCACGGCCCCGTACGTACCAGATGCCGATCAGGCCGAGGCCCGCGCCGGCCAGGCAGGTCCACACCCACCACAGGTGGCCGTGGTCGTCGAACCAGCCGTAGAAGGGGAGCTGGACGAGGAAGAGGACGAACCAGAGGATCGTGCCGCCGGTGATGGTCGCGACGACCGGGCCCTCCAGGGGCTCCGGTGCCTCGTGCTTGGGTGTCCACTTCGCCATGCGGCCAGTGTATGCGGCGCGTATACAAGCAATGACGGGCCAGTCGGCCCAAGGGTCTACGCGCGGAGATAGCGATCTTCGCCTTATGTATTCATACTGAATCTGCTTATGGCTGGCTCGAATTATTCGTGTGAAAGTCCGAAGCTGACCACTTTTGATCCCCTCTACGTACGTACTGAGGTCATACATGTCCCCCTCGGCCACCGCTAAGGTCGACGCCACGCCGCCTCCGCCCTCCCCCGGCGGCCTCGACGGCTTCTTCAAGATCTCCGAGCGGGGGTCGTCGGTAGCCCGCGAGATCCGTGGCGGATTCGCGACCTTCTTCGCGATGGCCTACATCATCGTGCTGAACCCGATCATCCTGGGCAGCGCGAAGGACATGTACGGCCACCAGCTCGACGGCGGCCAGCTGGTCACCGCGACCGTGCTCACCGCCGCGTTCTCCACGCTCCTCATGGGCGTCATCGGCAACGTGCCCATCGCGCTGGCCGCGGGCCTCGGCGTCAACACCGTCGTGGCCCTCCAGCTCGCCCCCCGGATGAGCTGGCCCGACGCCATGGGCATGGTGGTCCTCGCCGGCATCGTGGTCATGCTGCTGGTCGCGACCGGGCTGCGGGAACGCGTGATGAACGCCGTACCGGGCTCGCTGCGCAAGGGCATCGCCATCGGTATCGGCCTGTTCATCCTGCTCATCGGCCTGGTCGACTCGGGCTTCGTCTCCCGCATGCCGGACGCCGCGCACACCACCGTGCCGCTCCAGCTCGGCTCCGACGGCCACCTCAACGGCTGGCCGGTCCTGGTCTTCGTCCTGGGCGCGCTGCTCACCCTGATCCTGATCGTCCGCAAGGTGCCGGGCGCGATCCTGATCTCCATCGTGGCGATGACCGTCGTCGCGCTCATCATCGACGCGGCCGCGGACCTGCCGGGCGAGGCGTGGGGGCTGACCGTGCCCACGTGGCCGGGCAATCCCGTGGCCACCCCGGACTTCGGTCTGCTGGGTCACTTCAGCCTGTTCGGCGGCTTCCACAAGGTCGGCGTCCTGACCGGCATCCTGTTCGTCTTCACCGTGCTGCTGTCCTGCTTCTTCGACGCGATGGGCACCATCCTCGGCGTCGGCGACGAGGCGAAGCTGACGGACGCCAAGGGCAACTTCCCGGGCATCAACCGGGTGCTCTTCGTGGACGGCGTCGCGGTCGCCGCCGGTGGCGCCACCTCCTCCTCCGCCTCGACCTGCTTCGTGGAGTCCACGGCGGGCGTCGGCGAGGGCGCGCGCACGGGTCTGGCCAGCATCGTCTCCGGGCTGCTGTTCACGGTGGCGCTGTTCCTCACGCCGCTGGCGACGATGGTCCCCTCGCAGGCGGCCACCCCCGCCCTGCTGGCGGTGGGCTTCCTGATCATCGCGGGCTCGGTGCGGGACATCGACTGGAGCGACTTCACGCTCGCGATCCCGGCGTTCCTCGCGATGGTCATGATGCCGTTCACGTACTCGATCACCAACGGCATCGGCATCGGCTTCATCGCGTTCAGCGTGCTGCGGCTGGCCACCGGCCGCGGCCGGGAGGTGCCGGTGGCGATGTACGCGGTGTCGGCGGTCTTCGTCTTCTACTACATGATGCCGGCGCTCGGCCTCACGTAAGGGCGGGGCGCGGGCCGGCCCCGGCGGTCAGTTGACCTCCTCGGCCGGCACGCCGTCCGCGGGGCAGAGCTTCTCCGGCCCGTAGAACTTCTCCGTCTCGTCGACGGCCGCCTGGAAGCGCTCGTCGAAGTCGTCGCGAATGAGCGTCCGGACCACATAGTCCTGGACGCTCATTCCGCGTTTTGCGGCGTGCTGCTTGAGCCGGTCGAGCAGCTCACCGTCTATGCGCAGGCTGAGCACTGTCGATCCCATGCCAAGCAGGGTTACGCCCCACCGCCCCGCCGCGCGAGAATTTCCACCATCGACTCACTCGTTCGGGTGATCGATTGGTCAACCTGCCCCCTCACGCCCCGTACCGATCCGGACGGGCGGAGTGATCTCGCTCTCGCGCGTGTACCACAAGTGGTCTTTAGAGTAGGTAATGAGTTACGCTAACAAACATGCCTGACCTGATCCACGACAGCGACAGTGCCGCCGCCGTGAGCTCCCTCCGTTCCGCCGTCATGCTGCTCGGCCGGCGCCTGAAGCACCAGCGCGTCGACGAGTCGCTGAGCCCGACCGAGATGTCGGTGCTCGGGACGCTCGCCCGTTGTGGTTCCGCCACCCCGGGTGAGCTGGCCCGCAAGGAGCACGTACAGCCACCGTCGATGACCCGCATCGTCGCGTTGCTGGAATCGAAGGGTCTGGTCAGGCTGGAACCGCACCCCGATGACCGTCGTCAGAAGATGGTCAGCCAGACCGAGCAGGCCGAGGCGATGCTCGCCGAGAGCCGCAAGAAGCGGAACGCCTGGCTGACCACTCTCGCCGAGGGCCTGGACGAGGACGAGTGGGAGACGCTGCGCAACGCGGCGCCCGTGCTGGAGAAGCTCGCCCACCTGTAAGAGGGACGTCCCCGTCAGCCAGCAAGATGTCCACGCCGAGGAGGCGAACCCTTTTGAGTACGGGATCCGGAGCAGACTCCGCCCCCGCACCGACTTCCACCCACGAGAGCAAGACCGGCGGGACCTTCTCGTCGCTGAAGATCCGCAACTACCGCCTGTTCGCCACGGGCGCCGTGATCTCCAACACCGGTACCTGGATGTCCCGCATCACGCAGGACTGGCTCGTCCTGAGCCTCACCGGGTCCGCCGCCGCCGTCGGTATCACCACGGCACTCCAGTTCCTCCCCATGCTGCTGTTCGGCCTGTACGGCGGCGTCATCGCCGACCGGCTGCCGAAGCGCAAGCTCCTGCTCGTCAGCCAGGCCGCCCTGGGCGCCTGCGGTGTCGTGCTCGCCGTGCTCACGCTCTCCGGCGTGGTCCAGGTGTGGCACGTCTATCTGATCGCGTTCCTGCTCGGCATGGTCACCGTGGTCGACAACCCGGCCCGGCAGGCGTTCGTGTCCGAGATGGTCGGCCCCGCGCAGCTGCGCAACGCGGTCAGCCTGAACTCGGCGAACTTCCAGTCGGCCCGGCTCATCGGCCCCGCCGTCGCGGGTGTGCTGATCACCACGGTCGGCAGCGGCTGGGCCTTCATGTTCAACGGCCTGTCGTTCCTCGCCCCGCTCGTCGGCCTGATGATGATGCGGACGAGTGAGCTCCACAAGTCCTTCGTCGTGCCGCGCGCCAAGGGGCAGCTCCGCGAGGGACTGCGGTACGTCTCCGGGCGTCCCGAGCTGATCTGGCCGATCGTCCTGGTCGGCTTCGTCGGCACCTTCGGTTTCAACTTCCCGATCTGGCTGACGGCCTTCGCGGACGAGATCTTCCACGGCGGCGCCGGGATGTACTCGTTCTTCAACATCCTCATGGCCGCCGGCTCGCTGGCCGGTGCCCTGCTCGCCGCCCGCCGCCGCTCCTCGCGGCTGCGGATGCTGGTCGCCGCCGGTACGGCGTTCGGCCTGCTGGAGATCATCGCGGCGCTCGCGCCGAACGTCTGGATCTTCGCGGTCCTGCTGGTGCCGATCGGCATGATCGGCCTGACGACCAACATCAGCGCCAACACGAGCGTGCAGATGGCGTCCGATCCGGCCATGCGCGGCCGCGTGATGAGCCTGTACATGATGGTCTTCGCCGGGGGCACGCCGGTGGGCGCCCCGATCGTCGGCTGGATCAGTGACGCGTACGGCCCGCGCACCGGCATGGTGGTCGGCGGCGCGCTGTCCCTCGCCGCGGCGGTCGGCATCGGTGTCATCCTGGCCCGCCTCGGCGGTCTGCGCCTCAAGGTGGACCTGCGCCCGGGACGCCCGCACGTCCGCTTCGTGCAGCGCGAGCAGCTGGCCACGGCGGCGTAGCGGTTCCCGTCCGTACGCGATCGCGCGGCCCCGCTCCCGGTTCTCCGGGGCGGGGCCGCGTCGCGTGCGCCGATGGCCGTCCGGTTACGCTCGTCGGGTGGACCCGAAGACCAGAAACCGCATCATGGCGGCCGTGCTCGTACTGATGTTCGCCGTCGTCGCCGTGGCGGCCGCCCTCGGCTGACAGGCACTTCTACCAGGCGAAGTTCTCCGGCGACGGGCCCGGGCCCGGGAAGATCTCGTCCAGCGCCTCCAGCACCTCAGCCGACAGCTCCAGCTCCACCGCGCGCAGCGCCGAGTCCAGCTGCTCCCGCGTGCGCGGGCCGGAGATCGGGCCGGTGATCCCGGGCCGCGTCAGCAGCCAGGCGAGGCCCACCTCACCGGGCTCCAGACCGTGCTTGTCCAGCAGGTCCTCGTACGCCTGCACCTGCGCCCGCACCTTCGGGTCGGCCAGCGCGTCGCCGGAGCGGCCGGAGGTGGAGCGGGCGCCGCCGCCCTCGCGCTCCTTGCGGAGGGCGCCGCCGAGCAGGCCGCCGTGCAGCGGCGACCACGGGATGACGCCGAGGCCGTACTCCTGGGAGGCCGGGATGACCTCCATCTCGGCGCCGCGCTCCATCAGGTTGTAGATGCACTGCTCGCTGACCAGGCCGTAGCTGCCGCGCTGCCGGGCGCGCTCGTTGGCCTGGGCGATCTTGTAGCCGGAGAAGTTCGAGGAACCGGCGTACAGGATCTTGCCCTGCTGGACCAGTACGTCGATGGCCTGCCAGATCTCCTCGATCGGGGTGTCCCGGTCGACGTGGTGGAACTGGTACAGGTCGATGTGGTCCGTCTGGAGCCGCTTCAGGCTGGCGTCGACGGCCCGGCGGATGTTGACGGCCGACAGCTTGTCGTGGTTCGGCCACGCCTCGCCGTCGGGGCCCATGTTGCCGTAGACCTTGGTGGCGAGCACGACCTTGTCGCGGCGGTCGCCGCCCTTGGCGAACCAGGTGCCGAGGATCTCCTCGGTGCGGCCCTTGTTCTCGCCCCAGCCGTAGACGTTCGCGGTGTCGAAGAAGTTGACGCCCGCGTCCAGCGCGGCGTCCATGAGGTCGTGACTGTCGCTCTCGTTGGTCTGGGGGCCGAAGTTCATCGTCCCCAGGACGAGGCGGCTTACCTTGAGTCCGGTGCGTCCGAGCTGCGTGTACTTCATGGACCCCAAGCCAACTCCTTCGAGCGCGCTCGAAGCAAGCGCGGAGTTCATGGACAGGCCCCTACGCCCCCGCGAACCGGTCCAGTGCCGCGAGGATCGCCCGCCTCGTCGCCGCCCCGCCCAGGTGCCCCGCGTCCTCGATCACCGTCAGCTCCGCGTCCGGCCACGCCTTGGCCAGCTCCCACGCCGTGCCGATCGGCCCGCCCATGTCCTGGCGCCCGTGGATCAGCACCCCGGGAATTCCGGCCAGCCGCCCCGCGTCCCGGATCAGCTGCCCCTCCTCCAGCCAGGCGCCGTGCGAGAAGTAGTGCGAGCAGATCCGCACCAGCGCCTCCCGCGCCCGGCCCGGCCGCCCGCTGTAGGGGGGAGGACCCGCGTGCGCCTCGCCCGAGAGCACCGCGTCCTCCCAGGCGCACCATTCCGCCGTCGCCGCCGCCCGTACCGCCGGGTCGGGGTCCACGGTGCGCCGGGCGTACGCGGCGAGCACGTCCGGGGTCGCGTCGCTCGCGGCTTCCGGGACGTGGGCCCGGAAGCGGTCCCACGCCTCCGGGTGGAAGAGTCCGGCGCCCCGGTACAGCCAGTCGATCTCGGAGCGGCGGGTCGTGGTCACCGCCGGGATCACGATCTCGGTGACCCGCTCCGGGTGCCGCTCGGCGTACGCCAGGATCAGCGTGGACCCCCAGGAGCCCCCGTACAGCAGCCAGCGGTCGATCCCGAGGTGTGCGCGGAGGCGTTCCATGTCGGCGATCAGGTGGTCCGTGGTGTTGTGCCGCAGGTCGACGGCCGGGTCGCTCGCGTGCGGCGTGGAGCGGCCGCAGTTGCGCTGGTCGAAGAGGACGACGCGGTAGCGCTCCGGGTCGAAGAAGCGCCGGGGCCCCTCGGTGCAGCCGGAGCCGGGGCCGCCGTGGACGACGAGGGCGGGCTTGCCGGCCGGGTTGCCGCAGACCTCCCAGTACACGTGGTTGCCGTCGCCGACGTCGAGCATGCCGTGGTCACGGGGTTCGATCGGCGGGTACCTGTCGTCGGACATGGCGCTGCGTCTCCCTGGTTCGGCGGCGTACACCTTAGGCATACGCGGTCGTAGCCTGGTCCGCGTGAACGCGACTCCCGAGGTACTCGCCGTACTGGACGACCTGCTCGCCGCCGCATCCCCCGACGACCGGGGCGCCCTGTGGCAGCTCGACCGCCGGGGGAGGGAGCTGGACGCGAACCTCGTGCGGCTGCCCCCGGGCGCGGAGGTCGGGGAGCACCAGGAGGACGTGCTCGACGTCCTCCTGGTGGTCCTGGCGGGCAGCGGCCGGCTCACCCCGGGCGACGGCGCGGAGCCGCTGGTCCTGACCCCGACGACGGCGACCTGGCTGCCCCGCACCTCGCGCCGCTCCCTGGCGGCGGGCCCGGACGGCCTCGCCTATCTGACGGTCCACCGCCGCCGCCCCGGCCTGGCGCTGAAGCCGACGGTGTACGCGGGGGAGGGCGGCGAGGCGCCCTGCGCGCTGGACCGGGTGTGCCCGGAGTGCGGGCGGATGTCCCCGGAGTCGGCGCCGGTGTTCTGCAGCGCGTGCGGGGAGCGCTTCCCGGGGCGGTGAGGCCGCGTCAGTGCTTCGGCCTGCGCCTGCGGCCCGTCAGGAAGATCCCCGCCGTGGCCAGGGCGAAGGCGCCGGCCAGCGCGTAGAGGGTGGAGGACGTGCCGGTGTCGGCGAGCCAGCCGCCGTGCGGTGGCCGGTGGTGGTGATGGCCGCCGTGCCCCGGGTGCGCCGTGGGGTGGCTGTGCGTCGGGTGCGGGCCGGGGGCGGTGTCCGTCGGTGTCGGCGTGGGGCTTTCCGCGGAGCAGGTCGGGGTCGGGGTCGGTGTGGGGCTTTCCGTGGCGCCGGTGGGGGACGGGGTGGGTGTGGGGCTTTCCGTGGCGCCGGTGGGGGACGGGGTGGG
>NZ_JAAGNI010000125.1 GCF_010550605.1 Streptomyces sp. SID9727 | reverse complement strand
GCCCCCGTGGACCTCGCCGAGGGCGGCACCCCCGTCCGCGGTGTGGTCCGGGGCGCCGAGGGCGCGCCCCTGGCCCGGGCGGCCGTCACGCTGATCTCGCTCGGCGGCCGGCAGCTCGGCATCGCCGCGGCGCAGGCCGACGGGAGTTACGCGCTGGCCGCTCCGGGCGCCGGTTCGTACGTCCTGATCGCGTCCGCCGACGGGTTCCAGCCGCAGGCGTCCACCGTGGTCGTCGGCGACGAGCCGCTGGCGTACGACATCCTCCTCTCGGGGACGAGCGGCCTGGCCGGCACCGTCCGCGCCGCCGAGAGCGGCACGCCGGTCGCGGACGCCATGGTCATCGTGACCGATGTGCGCGGCGATGTGCTGGCCACCGGGAAGTCCGCCGAGACGGGCGACTTCACCTTCGGCGAGCTGGTCCCCGGCGCGGTGACCGTCGCGGTCAACGCGGCCGGCTTCCGCCCGCTGGCCCTGCCGGTCGAGATCGGCGGCCAGGGGGTCACCCGGGTCGACGCCGCGCTCCAGGCCGGTGCGCTGGTCCAGGGCGTCGTGCGGGCCGGTGCGAGCCGCCGCCCGCTGCCCGACGCCCGGGTCACGCTGGTCGACGCGGCCGGCAACGTGGTCGCCACCTCGACCACCGGGGAGGACGGGGCGTACGCCTTCGCCGACCTGGACGCGGGCGAGTACACGGTCATCGCGACCGGCTACCCGCCGGTGGCCGGTGCCCTGACGGTGGCCGGTCACGGGGCCGACGGCCACGACATCGAGCTCGTCCACCCGGGCGAGTGACCCACGCGGTCCGGGGGTAGACCCCGGACCCGTACAGGACCCCTGGCGGGGGCGGCGTCCTTCGAGCGGAGGCGCCGCGCCGGCCGGCGGAAATGGGCCCCGGCGGCGGGGACGGCAGGCAGGGGACGGCCTGCCGTCCCCGCCCCGGGGCCCGACTCATTGAATGCCCCGGTCCGGTGCACGGACGGGTCATGAGCAAGGAGAGAGAACGGGATGGGACTTCGCGCACAGGTACGGACGCGGGACGGCTGGGCCGTGCAGCACGCGGTCGTGACGGTCACCGACATGACCGGCACGCAGGTGCTGCGCGCCGCTGCTGACGAGGCCGGGGCGGTACGGGCCGACACCCCGCTGTCCGCGGGCGCGTACACGGTGATCGTGACGGCGGTCGGGTACGCCCCCGCCGCCTCCACCGCCCTCGTCACGGCCAGCGGCACGGTCGACGCGGGCACGGTGGTGCTGGGCCGCCAGGGCGGGGTCGAGCTGCCGCCGCCGGGCACCTGGTCGCTGGACCCGGCGCACTCCTCGGTGGGCGCGGTCGCCCAGCACCTGGGGATCTCCAGCGTGCACGGCCGGTTCACCGAGTTCGGCGGGCGCGTCGAGATCTCCGAGGACCTCCAGAGCTCCCGGGTCGACGCGGTCATCGACGCGGCGAGCATCGACACCGGCAACGGCATGCGGGACAAGCACCTGCGCTCCCCCGACTTCCTGGACACCGACCGGTTCCCCGAGATCACCTACCGCTCCAGCGGGCTGACCCCGGCCGGCCCGGACCGCTGGACCGTGCACGGCGAGCTGACGATGCGCGGCGTGACGCGCCCCGTCGACCTGGACCTGAGCTACCTCGGCACCGGCCCCGACCCGTGGGGCGGGGTGCGCGCGGCGTTCAGCGCGACCGCCGAACTGCGCCGCGAGGACTTCGCCATGAACTACAACCAGGTGGTCCAGGCGGGCATCGCGGCGATCGGCACCACGCTCCGCGTCGAGCTCGACATCCAGGCCGTGCAGGGCGATTCCCTGCCCGCCGTCTGACGGCTCACCGCCGTAGGGTCGGTTCCATGGCACCCAACATCGCGACCAACACCGCCGTGGAACTCGACGCACTGCTGGACTTCGTACGGCCCCGGCACCGGGCGATCCTGCTGACCACCCGGGCCGACGGCCGCCCCCAGGGCTCCCCGCTCACCTGCGGCGTGGACGACGCGGGCCGGATCGTGGTCTCCACGTACCCCGAGCGCGCCAAGACCCGCAACGCCAAGCGCGACGCGCGGGTCAGCGTGATCGTCCTGTCCGACGACTGGAACGGGCCCTGGGTCCAGATCGACGGGTCCGCCGAGGTCATCGACGCGCCGGACTCGGTCGAGCCGCTCGTCGAGTACTTCCGGAACATCTCCGGCGAGCACCCCGACTGGGACGAGTACCGGGCGGCCATGGTGAAGCAGGGGAAGTCGATCATCCGGATCACCCCGGAGCGCTGGGGCCCCGTCGCCACCGGCGGCTTCCCGGCCCACCTCGCCCCGTGATCTCCCCCGCCCTGCTCGACCGGGCCCGGATCGTCGCCGGGCCCGAGGTCGGCGAGGCCGCCGTGCGCGGACTGGCCGCGACCACCGGGCGCACCGTCGAACGCGGCCCCGGTGAGGGCCCTTTCGTGTACGTGGGTGCCTCACTGCCCGACGCGGTGCGCGGGGCGGACCTGGTCTGGTTCCACAGCGTCAACGCGGGCACCGACGCCCTGCTGCGCTCCGGGCCCTGGCCGGACGGCGTGCCGCTGACCCGGACCGTGGGCCGGATGGGCGAGCGGATCGCGCAGTACGTGCTGGGCTGGGTGCTCGCGGAGTGCCAGTCGGTCCCGGAGTTCGCCGCGCAGCACGCGCGCGCCGAGTGGCGCCGCATCGACTCCGAACTCGTCGCCGGGCAGACCGCGGTGGTGCACGGCACCGGCCGCATCGGCTCCGCCGTCGCCACGCTGCTCCGGGCCTGTGGCATCCGGACCGTGGCCGCCGCCCGCACCCCGCGCCCGGTGCCGCCCGGCTTCGACGCGGTGGTCCCGGCGGACGAACCGGTCGCCGCCCGCTGGGTGGTCGCCGCGCTCCCGCTGACCGGGGCGACCACCGGCTACTTCGGGGCGGACCGGTTCGCCGCGATGGGCGGGGCGACGTTCCTCAATGTGGGGCGGGGCGCGACGGTGGATCTGGGGGCGCTGGAGGCGGCGTTGCGCTCCGGGGCGGTGGGGCGGGCGGTGCTCGACGTGCTGGCCGACGAGCCGGCGGCGCCCGGGGACGTGTGCTGGCGGCTGCCGCGTACGGTCGTCACCTCGCACTCCGCGGGGATCACGGCGGACGAGGACGTCGTCACGGACTTCGCGGCGTGCCTGCGGGATCTCTCGGCGGGCCGGGTGCCGGCGCTCACCGTGGACACCGCGCGCGGCTACTGAGCCCTCAGCGGGTGTGCTCCCGCTTCGCGTCGATCCCCGCGATCAGCAGGTCCAGCGCGAAGGCGAAGTCGCGGTCGCGTGTCTCCTCCACGGTGGCCCCGCCGCGCGCGGCCGTCAGGCCCGGCGAGTCCTCCACGAGGCCGTCGAGCCGGGGCTGCTCCTGGATCGCCGCCATCGCCTGCCGTACGTACTCGTCCTGGGTGAGCCCCGCCTCCGCGCTCCGCCGCGCGAACCGGCCCTCTGCCGTGCCGAATCCGTACACGAACTGGAAGACCGCCGCCAGCGCCCCGCCCCGG
This sequence comes from Streptomyces sp. SID9727, assembly GCF_010550605.1. GTDB lineage: Bacteria > Actinomycetota > Actinomycetes > Streptomycetales > Streptomycetaceae > Streptomyces. Next base: position 15,482 of record NZ_JAAGNI010000125.1, on the reverse strand, counting down.
CTCTCCGGCGGCAGCCCGGTCGCCCGGATCACGTCCTGCACGGTGCGGGTCACCAGCAGCGCGTGCGGGCCGAGGTTGAGGAACCGGCCCGCGAGCGGCGAGACCCAGACGTGCCGCACCAGCAGCCCCCGGTACGCGGCGGCCACCGCGCGCAGCCGGTCCTGCCAGGGGGCGTCGGCGGGCGGGGGCGCGATCTCGCTGTAGACCGCGTCGAGGGCCAGTTCCAGCAGGTCGTCCTTGGTGTCCACGTACCAGTACAGGGACATCGCCGTGACGTTCAGCTCGGCGGCCAGCCGGCGCATGGAGAACTTCGCCAGGCCCTCGGCGTCCAGCAGCCGGACCGAGGCGGCGGTGATCCGTTCCCGGTCGAGCCCGGCCGGCTGGGCCGCCCGGCGGGAGCGCGCGGGTTGCCGGGTCTCCAGCCACACGCTGGACCGGACGGGGTTCTTCACGCGGTCGGCCGCGGACACCATGGCGCACTCCCTCGTCTCGCCGGCGGGATGGACGGACCGGCCGCGTACCGCTTACCCGCGAAACGGAGGCGTACGGTCCGGCAGACCTCGCCCGATGCTATGCCGCTGTCGCGGCCTGGCCGCCCAGGGACCGGGGTGGTTGGGGCGTACAAGTGTCCTCTCATGGGTACGGTGCCGGTCGCCGCATCGGATACGACCTGCCCCGGAAGCTGGAGTGATATGTCACTGCGTCGTCGTACGGTGGAAGTCCTGGTGGCCGCGGGGTTGTTGGGGGCGGCGCTCGCGCCTCCCGCGACGGCGGCGGGGCACGGGAGGGCGCCCGGGCAGTCGGTTCCGCTGCGGGTCGCGACGTACAACGTCCATGCCGGGTCCGGCATGGACAACGTCTTCGATCTCGACCGGCAGGTGGCCGCGCTGCGCGCCCTGGACGCGGACGTGATCGGGCTCCAGGAGGTGGACGTCCGCTGGGGCGACCGCAGCGAGTGGCGGGACCTGGCGGCCGAGCTGGGCCGGCGGCTGGGGATGCACGTCTCCTTCGCGCCGATCTACAGCCTCGACCCGGTGGCGGAGGGCGGTCCCCGGCGGGAGTTCGGCGTCGCCGTGCTGTCCCGGTACAGGATCGTGAGCGCCGAGAACCACGATCTGACCCGGCTCTCCACGCAGGACCCGAACCCGGTCCCGGCGCCCGCGCCCGGCTTCGGCGAGGTGGTGCTGAAGGTGCGCGGCCTGCCCGTCCACGTGTACGCGACGCATCTCGACTACCGGGGCGATCCGTCCGTCCGTGTCGCCCAGGTCGCGGACACGCGGCGGATCATGGCGGAGGACCAGGCGCGCGAGCGGCGGCCGGTGCGGCAGATCCTGCTCGGCGACTTCAACGCGCCGCCGACCGCCCCGGAGCTGGCGCCGCTGTGGAAGGAGCTGACCGACGTCGAGCCGGGCGGGCCGACGTACCCGGCGCGGAATCCGGTGCAGCGGATCGACTACGTGGCCGTCTCGAAGGACACCGTCCGGGTGCGCGGCGCGGCGGTGGCCGAGGAGTCGCTCGCCTCGGACCACCGCCCGGTCGTGGCCGATCTGCTGCTGCGGCGCTGAGTTCTCCGGTCGTCAGCCGTCCGTCTTCGGCCGGGTGAGGTCGTAGAAGGTGGCGCTGCCCGCCGTCACCTCCGTGAAGTTCTCCTCCACCCAGGAGGAGATCTGCGAGGCGGTGCCGCTGCTGCCGCCCATGCCGCCTCCGCCCATGCCGCCGCCCGGGACGAAGTAGTGGACGCGGCCGTCCTCGACGTACTTCCTGAACTGCGCGAGCGTCGGGGACGGGTCGCTTCCGTTGAAGCCGCCGATCGCCATGACCGGATCTTCGGTGGCGAGCTGGTAGCTCGCGGCGTTCTGCGAGCCGATGGCCGCGGCGGCCCAGGTGTAGGCGTCGGCGTCCTTCTCCAGGAGCGCCCTGGCCTCGGAACCGACGGACGCGCCGTTGAGGAGACCGCCCATGCCGCCGGCTCCGCCGCGTTCGCTCATGGTGGGCGGGGTGCCGCGTCGGGCGTTCTGGGTGGGTCCGCCGTTCCGGGTGGGGGGTTGAGCCCGGCCCTGGCCTGTTCCCTGCCCCGTCCCCTGGCCGGGCGGGGTACCGGTGGGGGGCTGCCCCATGCCGGCGCCCTGCCGGCCGGTGCCGCCCTGGCCAGGGGGCCGCATGCCGCCGCCACCGCCGGGGCCGCCGCCCATGCCGCCCGAGGAGGGGCCGGCCGTGACGATGGAGCCCTGGTGGCCCGTGTTCAGGGTGCTCACGGTGTACGCGGCCGGCCCGGCGAGCGACGCGGCGAAGCCCAGGACGACCGCGACGAGGGCCAGTGGGCGGCCGAGCCGAGCCGCGAGCAGCAACCCCACCGCCGCCACGAGGCCGGTGGCGAGCACCGCCGTCCGCAGCCACGGCAGGTAGTCCGGGGTGCGGCCGAGGAGGACGTACGCCCAGTACGCCGTCACCGCGACGGTCGCGGCCAGCGCGGCGCCCGCCCACCCGTGGGCCCGCTCCTCCCACAGCACCGTGACACCCATGCCGATCAGCGCGGCCAGATAGGGCGCCAGGGCCACCGTGTAGTACTGGTGGAAGATCCCGGCCATGAAGCTGAACACCGCGGCCGTCATCAGCAGCGAACCGCCCCACGCCAGGAACGCGGCCCGCGCGGTGTCCGTCCTCCTCACCCGCCGGGTCAGCCAGACCCCGGCGACGAGCAGGATCAGGGCGGCGGGCAGCAGCCAGGAGACTTGGGCGCCCACCTCGGAGTTGAACATCCGGCCGATGCCGGTCTCGCCCCACTGACCGCCGCCGCCCCGGCCGCCTCCGCCGCCGGCGCTGCCGGTCTCCTCGCCGTTGATGCGGCCGAGCCCGTTGTAGCCGAAGGTCAGCTCGAGGAACGAGTTGTTCTGCGATCCGCCGATGTACGGGCGCGAGGAGGCGGGCCACAGTTCGACGACCGCCACCCACCAGCCGCCCGCGACGACCATGGCGAGCGCCGACAGACCGAGCTGCCCGAACCTCTTCCGTACGGGGACCGGCGCGCACACCGCGTACAGCACGGCCAGCGGCGGCAGGACCAGGAACGCCTGGAGGGTCTTCGACAGGAACGCGATCCCCACCGCGACACCCGCCCACACCAGCCACTTCGTGCGGCCCTTCTCCATCGCGCGCAGGACGCAGTGGACGGTGACCGTCATCAGCAGCGCGAGCAGCGCGTCCGGGTTGTTGAAGCGGAACATCAGCGCGGCGACCGGTGTCAGCGCGAACACCGCCATCGTGATGAGCCCGGCGGCGGCACTGAACCGGCGGCGCACGGCCGCGTACAGCACCCCGGCGGTCGCGGCCGCCATCACCACCTGCGGCGCGAGGATCGCCCACGAGCTGAGCCCGAAGACCCGCACCGACAGGGCCATGGGCCACAGGGTGGCCGGCGGCTTGTCCACGGTGATCGCGTTGGCCGCGTCGAGCGAGCCGAAGAAGAACGCCTTCCAGCTGCGGCTGCCGGCCTGCACGGCGGCGGAGTAGAAGGAGTTGGCGTATCCGGACGAGCTGAGGTTCCAGAGATACGCCAGCGTGATGACGAGCATCAGGGCCAGGAAGGCGGGACGCACCCACGGCGCGTCCTCGGCCCGGCCGCGCCAGATCCGGCGGGGCAGGGAGGCACCGGCCCGTGCGTGCCCCGGAGGTGTGTCCGGCCGGGCGGCCGGAGCGTAGGCGGGATCGAGCGTGGTCATCGGGCGTTCCTCGGGTCGGAGACGGTTTCGGCGGTGGGGTGTGCGGGAACGGCGCCGTCGTTCGCGGGGTTTCCCGGAGTGGTGGCAGGGAACGTCACGGCCGGTGACACCGGGTTCCCCCGCTCCCGGTCCGGGAAGACCCACGCGCGGAAGAGCAGGAAGCGCAGCACCGTCGCCGCGAGGTTCGCCGCGATGAGCACCGCGAGTTCGGTGCCGTGCGAGGGCGAACCGGAGGCCGCGCCCAGAGCCGCCAGCGAACCGCTGGTCAGGGCGAGCCCGATGGCGAAGACCACGAGGCCCTGCGCCTGGTGGCGGACCGCGCCGCCCCGGCCGCGTACCCCGAAGGTGAGCTTCCGGTTCGCGGCGGTGTTCGCGACGGCCGAGACGAGCAGCGCCACGCCGTTGGCGAGCTGGGGCCCGGTGCCGAGCCGGAAGAGGGAGTACAGCGCCAGGTAGAAGAGCGTGGACAGGGCGCCCACGACGCAGAACCCGACGAGCTGCCGGGCGAGCCCGCCCGGCACCCCGCCGATCGCCCGGTCGCGCGGATCGTCCCCGAAGGGCCGCGCCAGCCGGTCCAGCGGCAGCGCGCCGACGGCCAGCGCCCGCCCCACCCGCCACACGCCCCTCAGGTCCTCGGTGGCGGTCCGGACGATGTGGACCGTGGAGTCGGGGTCGTCCACCCAGTCGACGGGCACCTCGTGGATGCGCAGCCCGGCCCGTTCGGCGAGCACCAGCATCTCGGTGTCGAAGAACCAGCCGGTGTCCTCCACCATCGGCAGCAGCCGCTGCGCGACCTCCCGGCGGATCGCCTTGAACCCGCACTGCGCGTCACTGAACCGGGCGGCCAGTGAGGAGCGGAGGATGATGTTGTACGCCCGCGAGATGAACTCCCGCTTCGTGCCCCGCACCACCCGCGAACTCCGCGCGAGCCGCGATCCGATGGCGAGGTCGGAGTGCCCGGAGATCAGCGGCGCCACCAGCGGGAGCAGGGCGTTGAGGTCGGTGGACAGATCGACGTCCATGTACGCGAGCACCGGCGCGTCCGAGTGCGTCCACACGGTGCGAAGTGCCCGCCCGCGCCCCTTCTCCTCCAGCCGGACCGACCGCACCCCCGGCAGCGACCGCGCCAGCCGCTCGGCCACCTCGGGCGTCCGGTCGGTGCTGGCGTTGTCGGCGACGGTGATCCGGAAGGCGTACGGGAAGGTGCGGGCCAGGTGCTCGTGCAGCCGCAGCACACACGGTTCGAGGTCCTTCTCCTCGTTGTAGACGGGTACCACCACATCGAGCACGGGCGCACCCGCCGCACCGCCCACGCCGGCGAGGAGGTGGTCCCGGGCCGGCAGGGCGCTCCAAGGAGTCTCAGTTCGCATGCCGTCGACAGTCGCCAACGGCGCTGTCACAGGCGTGTGGTGAGGCTGTGGCGTGCCTGTGGACCGGCGGACGTATGCTGCTGCGGCGGTTGCGGGCGCAACCGCCGTGATCACGACCGGGGGCATGGGGATGCGTGGGCTCAAAGCGGTGGGGCCGGTCCTCGCCCTGGTGGCGGCGGTCGCGGGGTGCTCGTCCGACGCGGGCGCTAGCGAACAGCAGCTCACCGACTGGCGCGAGAACTACTGCCAGCAGCTGGGCGCGTGGCAGAGGGCGCACGACGAGGAGTCCCCGGACGCGGCGGGTGACGAGGAGGCCGGGGCCATCGCGAGCGACGTCTTCGCGGCGATGCAGCCGCTCACGGACGAGCCCGTGGGCGCGGGCCGCACACTGGCGGAGGCCACAGCGGCGGCGATGAACAGCGACGAGTCCGAAGCGTTGGGCCTCATCGTGACGTACTGCGGTGACAACGGCTTCGAGACGCTGACCCGCTAGACGGGACGCGGGGGTGTACGGCCTCCCGCCCGCCCGGCCCTTGCCATCCGCCCGCATCCGCCCGCTCCGCCGGCAGCCGCACCGCGAACACCGTCTCCCCCGGGACCGACCGCACCTCCACCGCTCCGCCGTGGGCCGTCACCACCGCCTGGACGATCGCCAGGCCGAGGCCCGTGGAGCCGGCGTGGCGGGAGCGGGAGGCGTCCCCCGGGCGAAGCGTTCGAAGACGTGGGGGAGGAGGTCCGGGGGGATGCCGGGGCCGTCGTCCCGGATCTCCACGGTGACCCAGGGAGCGGCTGGGCCGGCCAGGACACGGGCGGTGACCGTGGTGCCCGGCGGGGTGTGGGTACGGGCGTTGGCCAGGAGGTTGACCAGGACCTGGTGGATGCGGGCGGGGTCGGCGCGGACCGTCGCGGGGGCGTCCGGCAGGGCCAGGCGCCAGTGGCGGGCGGGCTCGGCGCGGTCCGCCGCGCGGGCATCGCTCACCGCGTCCACGACGAGCGGCGAGAGATCGGTGCTCTCGTACGAGAGCGGGCGGCCCGCGTCCAGGCGGGCGAGCAGGAGCAGGTCCTCGACCATGCCCGTCATCCGCTGGGCCTCCGCCTCGATGCGCCCGAGCGCGTGCCGGGTGTCCGGACCGGGGTCCTCCCGGCCGCGCCGGGTGAGTTCGGCGTAGCCCCGTATCGAGGCAAGCGGGGTCCGCAGCTCGTGGCTGGCGTCCGCGACGAACTGGCGCACCCGCGTCTCGCTGCGCTGCCGCGCGTCCAGCGCCGAACCCACGTGCCCCAGCATCCGGTTCAGCGCCGCGCCGACCTGGCCCACCTCCGTGCGCGGGTCCGCCTCGGCGTCCGGCACCCGTTCGAGGAGGGCCACCTCGCCGCTGTGCAGCGGCAGTTCGGACACCCGGGTCGCGGTCGCCGCCACCCGCCGCAAGGGCCGCAGCGCGACACCGACCATCGCCGCGCCCGCGATCCCCGCCGCGACGAGCCCCGCGCCGGTCACGCAGACCTCCACCAGGATCAGGGTGCCCAGCGCACGGCTCACCTCGGTGGTGGGGATGCCGACGAGGACCGTGGTGCCGTCGTCCGTCGGCACCGCCCGCACCCGGTAGCCGCCCAGACCGGGCAGTTCGACGTCGTGCGCGCGGCCGTCTGCCATGACCCCGGCCTCGGACACGGCCTCCCGCTGGGCGGCGGTCAGCGGTTCGGTGTTCTCGCCGGCGTCGAACCCGCCGTCCTTCACGACGGCCGAGTCCGTGATCTCCCCCCGCTCGACCAGCGCGCCGAAGGTCTCCAGCGGCTGGCCGCCCATGCCGATGAAACCGAGCGGATCACGCCCCGGGGACGTCTTCGGCCCCCCGGGCGCGGGAACACCCGGCACCCGCTGCGCCCGGACCGCGATGTCCCGCAACTGACCGTCGAGTTTCCCGTACAGATAACTGTGGAACGCGATCGCGGTGACCGAGCCGATCACCGCGGCGACGACGGCGATCAGCGTCACCGCCGAGACGACGAGGCGGGTGCGCAGGGTCCACGGCCGCCGCACTCCGCTACTCACCGGGCTTGATCAGGTACCCCGCTCCGCGCCGGGTGTGGATCATGGGCGTGCGGCCCGCGTCGATCTTCTTGCGCAGGTAGGAGATGTACAGCTCGACCACGTTGGCCTGGCCGCCGAAGTCGTAGTTCCAGACCCGGTCCAGGATCTGCGCCTTGCTGAGCACCCGGCGCGGGTTGCGCATCAGGAACCGCAGCAGCTCGAACTCGGTTGCCGTCAGGTGGATGTTCTTCCCGCCCCGGCTCACCTCGTGGCTGTCCTCGTCCAGCATCAGGTCGCCCACGACGAGCTGCGACTCGCCGCGCGCCGCCGCCGTACCCGACCGCCGGATCAGTCCGCGCAGCCGGGCGACGACCTCCTCCAGGCTGAACGGCTTGGTGACGTAGTCGTCGCCGCCCGCCGTGAGCCCGGCGATCCGGTCCTCCACGGAGTCCCGCGCGGTGAGGAACAGCACCGGCACGTCGGACAGTTCCCGCCGCAGCCTGCCGAGGACGGCGAGGCCGTCCATGTCGGGCAGCATCACGTCGAGGATCACCACGTCGGGCCGGAACGAGCGGGCCGTACGCACGGCGTCCGCGCCGTCCCCCGCGCTGCGCACCTCCCAGCCCTCGTAACGAAGCGCCATCGACAGCAGCTCCGTGAGCGAGGCCTCGTCGTCCACGACCAGCACCCGCACGGGGGTGCGGTCCGGCCTGAGCAGTTCGGTACGCCCCTGGGGCGAGGTCGTCGTCGTCATGACGCCAGCCTCTGAGACGGCTCTGAGAGAGTCCTTTTCCGTTTCTGTGAATTCCCTGAGAAAGCCGCGGCGGGGATCTCAGACGCCGAACAGCGCCTTCGCGTTGTCGTGGCAGACCGCCCTGAGCCAGTCGTCGCCCAGCCCCAGGCGTTCCAGGGCGTGCAGTTGGTGGGCGTACGAGTACGGGATGTTCGGGAAGTCCGTGCCCAGCAGGACGCGGTCGCCGAGATCCGCGAGGCGGCCGAGCTCCGCAGCGGGAAACGGGCTGAACTCCTCGACGAAGTCCGTGAACGCCATCGTCGTGTCGAGCCGCACCTCCGGATACGCCTCCGCGAGCATCAGGAACTCCGCGTACTCCGGCATCCCCAGGTGCGCCACGATCAGCCGCAGCCGGGGATGCCGGGCGAGGACGCGGCCGATGGGCCCGGGGCCGGTGTGCTTGCCGGGCGCCGGGCCCGAGCCGCAGTGCGTCACGACCGGAATGCCCGCCTCCGCGAGCAGACCCCACACCGGATCGAGCAGGGGGTCGTTCGGGTCGTACGCGCCGACCTGGAGGTGCGCCTTGAAGACCCGGGCCCCCGCCTCCACGGCCTCCCGCACATAGCGCCCGGCGTCCGGCTCGGGGAAGAACGTCGCGGTGTGCAGGCAGTCCGGCGTCCGGGCGGCGAATCCGGCCGCCCAGTCGTTCAGCCAGGCCGCCATCCCCGGCTTGTGCGGGTACAGCATCGACGTGAAGCGGAGCACCCCGAACGAACGGAGCACGGCGAGCCGTTCCGCCTCCTCGTGCCGGTAGGCGATCGGCCACTCCAGCCCGGTCAACGGGCCCGCCGAGTCGAAGTACGCCCACACCTTGCGCAGGACCCGCTCCGGCATGAAATGCGTGTGCACGTCGATGAGCCCGGGCAGCCCGAGCCGCTGCCGGAACCGCGCCACGTCGTCGTGATCGTCACCCATACGGCCGACCCTCTCAGAACAGCCCCTCCTGCGCCGCGCCACCCCCCAGCACGACGGTCGGCACGCTCACCCCGGGCGCGCCCGCCCCGGCAGCCGCCAGCGTCCAGCCAGTCATCTGCCGCGTGTCCACGATGACGAGGCCCTGCGGGCCCGTATCCAGATGGAGATCGGGCCCGGCCGCCGCGACGAGCCTCCCCGCAACCGCGCCCCCGTCCACCAGACCGGCCACCGCACGGACGGGACCGGACACCTCCCCCAGCCCGAACACCTCCGCGTGGTCCACGGCCGCGAACGGCAGCAGCTCCAGCGCCTCCGGCAGGCCCGCGCCCTCCAGGGCCGCCACCTTCCCGTACAGCTCGGCGACCTCGGCGGCCCGGTCCACAGCGTCCGGGAGGGCCCTGCGCGCCTCGCGCTTGCGGGCGTACGGAATGCGGTCCGGGACCCCGAGGGCCGCCCGCAGCACCTCCTCGGCCCGGCGCGCCGCCATCAGCGGCCCCCGGCCCAGCCAGCTGAAGACCACCGCGCCCTGCTCCCGCAGCCGCGCCGCGCCCCGCTCCTCCGCGGTGATCCCCACCTTCACCATCCCGGGCCCGAACCACGCGAGATACACCCGGTACGTGCGGGGGTCGTCCGGGATCGTGTCGGCGGCCACCGAATGCGCCCGGTCGAGCCGCCCGCACTCCGCGCAGCGCCCGCCCGTGGAGCCCGCCGGGACCACCGCACCCAGCGGGCACGCGTTGCCCCGGGCCCCGGAACAGCGCCGCTCACCGGACGCCCGGAAGCCGAACTCCGTTCCGTACGCCAGGGCACTCGCCCGCGTCCGCGTCCCCTTGCGCCAGCCCAGCGCGGGGCCATCGGAGCCCTCGGGCCAACGGAGGCCGGTGCACTGCCATTCCATGTGCGCACCCTACGGGCGGGCACTGACAACGGGCCCTAGGATGCCGGGCATGACCCCGACCGTGCAGGACGTGGACCGGTTCGAGGCGGCCAGGCCCCGGCTTGAGGCCATCGCCTACCGCCTGCTGGGCTCGGCGAGCGAGGCCGAGGACGCCGTGCAGGACACCTATCTGCGCTGGCAGGCCGCCGACACCGGGCGGATCGAGGTCCCCGAGGCGTGGCTGACGAAGGTCCTCACCAACCTCTGCCTCAACCAGCTCACCTCCGCCCGCGCCCGGCGCGAGACGTACGTCGGCGCCTGGCTGCCCGAACCGCTGCTCGCCGGGGACCCCATGCTCGGCCCCGCCGACACGGTGGAGCAGCGCGAGTCGGTCTCGTACGCCGTGCTCACGCTCATGGAGCGGCTGACGCCGGGCGAACGGGCCGTGTACGTGCTGCGCGAGGCGTTCGGCTATCCGCACCGGGAGATCGCGGAGATCCTGGAGCTGAGCGAATCCGCCGTGCAGCAGGTCTACCACCGGGCGAAGAAGCACATCGCCGACGGCCGGACGCGCACCGAGGTGGACGAGGCCGCCGCCCGCCGGGTCATCGAGGAGTTCCTGCTGGCCGCCGCCGGCGGCCGTACCGAACCGCTCGTGGAGCTGCTGACCTCCGACGCGATCTCCCTCGGGGACGGCGGGGGCAAGGTCCCGGCCCGCGCCAAGGCGTTCGAGGGAGCGAAGGCCGTCGCGACGTTCATGCGCGGCCTGCTCAAGCCGGGCAAGGCGAAGACCGCGTACACCGGCGGTTCCGTCGAGCTGCACCTGACCCACGCCAACGGCTCCACCGCCGTCCTGGCGGTCGTCGGCGGACGGGTCATCGGCGTCATGTGCGTAGAGGTCACCCCGGAGGGAATCGCCTCATTCCGCAACCAGGTCAACCCGGACAAGCTGGAACGCGCGACCCGGCAGTGGGCGGCCATGGAACACGGAAAGCCGCTGCTCACAGCCTTCTGAGCGCCCGGTGACCCAGGTCACACCTGCCTCCTGTCAGGAAAGCGCGGGCTACCCGGTTCAAGGGGCGAGAAACCACCCCGCAGGGGCGGACCCCCGCGAGACAGGAGCAGGCACATGCAGCAGCACCGCATCATCGTCCTCGGAGCCGGATACGCCGGAGCCATCGCGGCGGGCCGCGTCGCCAGGCGGCTGCGCCGCGAGGACGTCACCGTCACCCTCGTCAACGCGGAGCCCGACTTCGTGGAGCGCGTCCGCATGCACCAGCTCGCGGCGGGCCAGGACCTCAGGCCCCGCCCCTTCACCGAGATGTTCGCCGGGACGGGCGTGCAACTGAAGGTCGGCCGCGTCACCGCCGTGGACGTCGACCGCAGGGCCGTCACCGTCGAGAGCGCGGGCGGTGAGGAGGAGCTGGCGTACGACTCCCTCGTCTACGCCCTCGGCAGCGCCTGGAACACCCAGGGCGTCCCCGGGGTCGCCGAGCACGCCCACGAGATCGCGAGCCGCCCCGGCGCCCTCCGGCTGCGCGACCGGCTGGCCGCCCTCGCTCCCGGGCAGTCCGTACTGGTCGTCGGCGGCGGGCTGACCGGCCTCGAAGCGGCGACCGAGTTCGCCGAGGCCCGCCCGGACCTCGACATCGCCCTCGCCGCGCGCGGCGGGCTCGGCGACTGGCTCTCGCCCAAGGGCCGCGCGCACGTCCGCAAGGTCTTCGACCGGCTCCGCATCACCGTCCACGAGCACACCGCCGTCGCGGAGGTCGGTACCGGTCACGTCACCACGGCCGAGGGCACCTCGTTCCCGGCGGCGGTCACCGTCTGGACGACCGGCTTCGCGGTCCACCCCCTCGCGGCGGCCACCACCCTGGAGACCTCGGAGACCGGCCGGATCGTGGTCGACGCGACCATGCGCTCGGTCTCGCACCCCGACGTCTACGCCATCGGGGACGCGGCCCTCGTCGCCGGCCCCGGCGGCAAACCGCTGCGGATGTCCTGCGCCTCGGGCGTCCCCACCGCCTGGCAGGCGGCCGACGCCCTCGCGGCCCGCCTCACCGGCACCAAGATCCCGTCCACCCCGCTGCGCTACTTCAACCAGTGCGTCTCCCTGGGCCGCAAGGACGGCCTCATCCAGTACGTCACCGCCGACGACCGAGCGGTCAAGGCAGCGCTGACGGGCCGGATCGCCGCCGTCTACAAGGAGCTCGTCTGCAAGGGCGCCGCCTGGGGCGTGGCCAACCCGACGACCGGCCTGCCGACCCGACGCCGGCCGGTCGCGGCCGCACAGCGGTCCGGAACGGCCCGGGTGGCGGATGTGCTCTGATCCCCCGACGACATCGCCGAGCAACCCACGGCCACCACCGCCCGGGCCGCGCACGACCATCAACAGGCCGGCCCGGACCAGGACTGGAAGACGGCGTACTGGTCCACCACCGACCGCTGGCGCCGAAGCCAACACACCGCCAACTGCGTCGACCTCACGGTCAGCCCCCCGGACGCCACGGGCCCAGCGTCCGCGCGAGCCGCCCTGAAGCGCGAGTAGGTCCGGCCCAAACGAAAGAGGCCCCGGATTTCTCCGGGGCCTCTCATCTGCTGTGCACTCGGCAGGATTCGAACCTGCAACCTTCTGATCCGTAGTCAGATGCTCTATCCGTTAAGCTACGAGTGCTTGTGCTTCCGGGGTTTTTTCTGCCCCGTCGGCGTTGCGAGAACAACATTACATGACCTGCGCCGGGACGCGAAATCCATTAGCCGCACCCGGCCTGAGCTGGGCAAACGCCCGGGACGCGACTGGGAACGGCCGAAGCCCCGGTCCTGGGGACCGGGGCTTCGGTGTGGTGCGGAGGCGGAGGGATTTGAACCCTCGATGGGGGGTAAGCCCCAAACCGCATTAGCAGTGCGGCGCCATAGACCGGACTAGGCGACGCCTCCAGCGCAACGCCCGCGCGAGCGCGAGTGGTGCGTGCAGATGATGACACAGCTGCACGCTGCGCCACCAATCGCGGCCTACGGTACTAGGCGGGCGGCCACGAGAGCAAAGCGGTTGCCGTGCGCAACGCCGGGGCGGGTGGCGCGTTAGGCAGGGCGGGGGCGCCGCCCCCGCAGGTTCTTCCGCCACAGGAGTCCGCCATGATGCGCCGTCTCGCCCTGACCGCTGTCGCCTCCCTCGCCGCGCTGTCCGCCGCCGCACCCGCCGCCACCGCCGCGTCCGGGCCCCTGCCGCTGCCGCTGTCCCTGCCGCTCCTCCAGGACGACGGGGCGGGGACGCGGCTCACCGTGGTCGTCGCCGGGTCGGGGAACCCGGAGGCCGACGGCAGGTATGAGCTGGAGTGCGAGCCGGCCGGAGGGAGCCACCCGGTCGCCGCGCAGGCGTGCGAGCGGCTCGATCAGTTGGAGGAAGAGGGGGCGGACCCGTTCGCGCCCGTTTCCCGGGCCGCCATGTGTACGCAGCAGTACGGCGGGGAATCCACCGCCCGGGTCACCGGCACCTGGCACGGCCGCCACGTCGACGCCTCGTTCAGGCGGACCAACGGGTGCGAGATCGCCCGGTGGAACGGTCTGCGGCCGGTCCTGCCGAACGTGCGGTGAAGCGGGCCCGAGGCCCGTCGGCCGGTCACCGCGGCGCGCGGTGCGACTCGGAGCCGTACAACGTACGCACCAAACCTTGGTGAGAGCTCCCCCTCATCCGCAGCCCCACGCCCCTTCCCTGCCTTTAGACTCCTTCAGTGACAGCTTGAGGCCCGAGGGGCAAGATGGGGCCGCTGTCGGCAAGATGCAGTAATCAGGGAGGAAGCGTCGTCGTGAGCAGCAGGCCATCCCGAGGCGCTGCTCGCCTCGCAGCCATACTCGACGCCCTTCCGGACGGGCTTCTGCTCGTCAACTGCAACGGTACGGTCGTCAACGCCAACACCATCGCCCTCGAAATGTTCGAGTCGCCGGGCACCGCGCTCGTCGGCCGCGGGCTGCTCGATCTGCTGCCGGAGTTCGACTCCAAGCTGATCCCGGGGTCGATGCGCCGGCCCGAGGCTGCGGACGAGCGAGGCCGTACCAAACCGACGCGCATGGTCGCGCGCCGTACCGACGGCCACGAGTACCCCGTCGAGGTGACCAGCGCCAGCCTGGAGGACGGGCAGGCGGCGTACAAGGACGTCCAGGGCTCGTACGGGGGCAGCTACACCGGTGACGAGCTGCTGATGCTCGTCGTGCGCGACCTCTCCGGCACCGTCGACACCGAAGCCGAGCTGGCCCGCTCGCAGCGCCAGACCGAGATGATCCTGCGCGCCGCCGCCGAGGGCGTCGTCGGTACGGACACGGACGGCCGGGTCGTCCTGGTCAACCCCGCCGCCGCGCAGATCCTCGGCTTCCGGGCCAGCGACCTCGGCGGCCAGGAGCTGCACCCGCTGATCCTGCACTCGCGCGCGGAGGGCGAGCCCTTCCCGTACGAGGAGTCCCCCCTCGCCGACACGCTGAAGTCGGGACGCAAACACCGGGTGCGCGGACAGGTTCTGTGGTCCAAGAACGGGGAACAGGTCCCCGTCGACCTGACCACCGCCCCCGTCCGCGACGGCGACCAGCTCGTCGGCGCCGTGATGACGTTCACCGACCGCCGGCCCTACGAGGAGCTGGACAAGCGGCGCAAGGACGAGGTCGCCGAGCTCACCGCGACCCACACCGCCGCCGTCGCGGAGCTGACCGCGACCCATACCGCCGCGGTCGCCGAACTCACCGAGCGGCACACCGCCGAACTCGCCGCCGTCGAGGAGTCCCGCGCCTCCGAGCTGGCCGACCGCACCGAGCGTTACGCCTCCGAACTGGAGGAGCAGGCCGAGCGGCTGACCGACCTCACCGCCCGGCACACCCAGCTCACCGCCGTGCTCGGCGAGTCCCTGCGCGGCCCCCTGGAGGAGCTGCGTGGCGAGCTCTCCGCGCTCGCCGCCGACCCCGCCGGCCAGCTGTGGCCCGAGGCGAACCAGATCCTGCACCACCTGGCAGCGGGCTACGCGCGCATGACGACGCTCATCGACAACGTGCTGGGCTACCAGCGCCTCGACGCCGGCGTCGAGGCGCTGGTCAAGTCCCGGGTGCTGCTCGACGGCGTCGTCACGGCCGGCATCGACGCCGCGGTCGAGCTGATCGGCCCCGGCCGCGCCCAGTTCGCGGTGCACGCCCCGCCGATCGAGGCCGAGGTCGACGCCGGACGCCTGGTGACCGCGCTGGCCCACCTCGTCGCGGACGTCGCCGGCGTCGACTCGACCGGCAAGGCCCGTCTCGTGCCCGGTGGCGGCTACGTCGACTCGACCATCGTGGTGGCCGCCGCCCAGCGCGGTGACGTCGTACGCATCGAGGTGCGCGGACCGTTCGCCGGGGGAGACCCGGTGCACGTACCGATCGTGAGCGGCATCGTCCGCGCGCACGGCGGTGTGCTCCAGACGCACGAGATGCCGGGCATGAGCGGCAGTGCGTACGTCCTTGAGGTGCCGATCGGCGCGGGTGCGGGGACCGTGGCACCCCCGGAGCCGCCCCCGGTGCCTCAGGTGGAGGCGGCTCCTCCGGTGGCACCCGCGCCTCTTCCCCTCGGGGAGACCGGCCATGCGGACCCGGCGCCGGTGGTGTCGGACGCGCCGGAGGCGGGCCGGGGCCGACGCCGCGCGCGGCGTTCCTCCACCGACGCCTTCCTGGAGAGCCCCATGGGCGGCTCCGACGGCAGCGGCGAGCTGGAAGCGGCCCCCGGGGACACCGGCGCCGCCGCCCCGACCGGGCGCCGGCGTGCCCG